>DATHCE010000155.1:0-21170 GCA_035319685.1 Bryobacteraceae bacterium
ATGCCCATGTCGCCGGGCGTGATGCGGCCTTGCGCGGTGACGGCCGTGGCTTCGACGAAAACGAGTCCCGCGCCTCCGGCCGCGCGGCTGCCGAGATGGACCAGGTGCCAATCGCCGGCGAATCCGTCAATCGAGGAATACTGGCACATGGGAGAAACTGCGATACGGTTCGGCAGCGTCACGCCGCGTAGGGTCAGAGGAGTGAAAAGGCTCATGAAATTTTTATTTTGACGATGGCTACTTTGATAGATGGCTACTTTGATAAATGTTCGGCGGCCCGCTCGCGATTCTTTTTTGCGATCTGACTGGAGGGGTCGAGCGCGATGGCCTGATCGAACTGCGCGACGGCTTCGGCGTACTCGCCTTTCATGAACAGAAGCTCGCCCAATCCGTTGTGCGCGGCGGCGTCTTTGGGGAACGCCGCAACCACTTCGCGAAAATTGCTCAAAGCTTCCTCGAGCCGGCCGGTTTTGATCAAAGCGCGCGCCAGGTTATAACGTGCATTTTCGTAATCGGGCCGGAGCTTGAGCGCGATCTGGAACTCCGCGATTGCCTCCGAGGTGCGTCCCAGAGCAAGCATCGCCGAGCCGAGCATGTTGCGCGATTCCGGATTGGCGGAATCCAGGCGGACGGCTTCCTGAAGCTCGACGGACGCCCCGGGAGGGTCGAGACGGGCGAGCCGGATGGCGCCGGCGTTCAGGTGCGCATCCGGGTCGTCGGGATATTTTTCGATGCGATGGCGGAGGACCGCCTCCTGAAGCTCCAGGCGGCGGTCGCGGGTGCCGGGCGGCATCACTTGTAAATGCAGATGCGCCATCTCATCGGTGGCCTGGTTGCCGGCCTGGACGCGAATGGGAGGATCGTGCGGATTACGGGGATTTGCCGTCGAATTATCGTAATGAAAACGCATCGAAATCACGGTGCCCTTCGGAAACAGGACCGGCTCGCGATAACGATAGACGGCTTGCCAGGCGAGATTCCAGTCCGGGATACGAATCAGCCATTTCTTCTCGCCGGTGGGTAAAGTGGCATAGGCTTCGAGCAGTTTTCCGAGATAATGTGCGTGCGGATAAATAGCCAGCACGTAAACATCCATCGGCAATTTAAAATCGTCGGAAACAAGAAAATCCCTGGCTCCTGGAGGGATATCGAGCGCGCCATCATGTTCGAGCTGCACGATCATGGGATAAAATTGACGCGGTTTATCGGTAAAATAGAGGCCGATTTGCGGACGCAATTGCTCGGGTTTTCCGGAGGGCTGGAGGTGGGCATTCAGCACCAGATCGTTCCCGGGATCGAGGCGCCAGGCGAGGCCGTCCCCTTCCGAATACGGAATCGTGCCCGGCTTCCAATATAAAAAATGCCCGTCGTCGGGTTCGAAGATGCTGCGCTCAATGACCGGGTCCATCCCTGGGAACCCGGCGCCGGGGGACGTTTCCTGGCGGCGGGCGGAGTTCGCGCGATCGACATAAAGGTTCGCGTGATGCAGAAGGCGCGCATTGCCGGGACGAATTTCGATGGCTCGTACCCAACGGGGCGTTTGGTTCGTCGCGGTGAAGATGAAATTCCAGTACACATCAGACCCTTCGGCGGGGACGGTAAAGGGTTGCGGGGCTTGGAGGATGAGATCGGGGGGGCCGAGTTGCCATCCTTCGGTGAAATGCGGCGGCGGGGGAGTCTCATCGGTGGGACCTTCAGGCGCTCCCGCGCCGGCCCAGTCGGCGATGGTCTTGATTTGCGCGTCGGTCAGGCGAAGTTCGTCCTGAAAATCGCCGTAGCCCGGCTCGGGAAGCCAGGGCGGCATGAAGCGGCGGCGGGTGAGGTCGGCGATCTGTAGGGCATGTTTCTTCACATCCGTGTACGTGATGAGCGAAAACGGACCGGATTCGCCGGGGCGATGGCAGGGGGCGCATTTCTGATAAACGATGGGAGCGATGTCGTGGACGAAGTCGGGCGTTTGGGCCAGGCACGGCAGCGCGCCCAGCAAGAGCAGGCTTTCGCCCAGCAAGAGCAGGCTTTCGCCCGGCAAGAGCAGGCTTTTAAGCTTGCCCATCGCTCAACTCACTTGATATCGGCGAGGCTGCAACCGACAGCGTGCGTTTCGGGCCGCCTGACGGGAGTTCCCGCGAGCACGGCCGAGATAGCTTCTTCCAGGTCGTGCGTGCGGGCCGCGGGACGCGCGGCGCCGACGTCGGCCCACAGATCGTCGATGCGCCCGTGATACACCAGTTTCCCTTCGGAATCGAATACGGCGGCTTCAGGAGCGGTGACCGCGTGGGCTCGCTCGACCAGTTCGTGATGCGGATCGCGAATCGGCTTGCCCGGGAATCCGTAATCGGCGACATGTTTGGAAATGCCGGCGACGGTTTCGGAAGGATCGGGATAGACCAGCCAGAATTCGACCGACTGAGCCTCGAACTGTTGATAAATCCGCCGCAATTCGGGCGCATACCGATTGCTGATCGGGCAATCGGTACGGACGAAAATGAAAACCCGGGCTCGGGCGGGCGAGCCGAAAGCATCGCGGGTGTTACCGGCCAGGTCCAGCGTAGCAGCGGAGGCAAACACGGCGACACACAGGAGAGCGGGAATAGAGCGCAACATCACGATATGTATGTAAGACTAACACCAATGGGCGGACGGGTACACCGTGAAACCGGTTGGCGGTTGCCCTCGTCCAAGATCCAGCGTAAAATCGTAGGGGTTCAAGGTGCGAAAACCTATGCGGTCCATACCGTTTCTATTTTTCTGCTCGGTGTGCAGCCTGGTGGCCCTTCTGGCGGCCCAGGCGCCGTCGCAAACGTCGACGCAACAAAGCTCAACCCCGCCATCGAGCGGCTCGGGTTCGTCATCCAGCGGTGTGAGCAGCAGCAACTCGAGCCAGCCGCAGAAGAAGGAAACGGTCGCCCGGCCGATGACGGAGAGGGAAAAGAAGAAGCAGGCGGCGAAGCTGCGCAAGGAGCTCGAAACGCCCTACAAGAAGTGGCTGGACGAGGACGTGATCTACATTATCACCGACGCGGAACGGAAAGCGTTCAAGCAGCTCCAGACCGACGAAGAGCGCGAGCAGTTCATCGAGCAGTTCTGGCTGCGGCGCGATCCGACGCCGGACACGGAAGAAAACGAGTTCCGGGAAGAGCATTACCGCCGCATCGCGTATGCCAATGAGCATTTCGCGTCGGGCATCCCGGGGTGGAAGACCGATCGCGGCCGGATTTACATCGAGTATGGGCCGCCGGACGAGATTGATTCACACCCCTCGGGCGGAACCTACGACCGTCCCTATGAAGAAGGGGGCGGCACCACGTCGACCTATCCCTTCGAGGATTGGCGCTATCGCTACATCGAAGGCATCGGCAACAACATAAACATCGAGTTCGTGGATACGACCATGTCGGGCGAGTATCACATGACCATGGATCCGTCGGAAAAAGACGCCTTGCTGTATGTTCCAGGAGCGGGCTTGACCATGATGGAGCAAATGGGCATGGCCGACAAGAACCAGCGCTTCCAACGCACCGACGGTACGCACCTGGGCACCGGCAGCATGCCTCTGCCGCAGAGCATGGACGAGTTCAACCGCATTGAACAGTTCGCGAAATTGCAGGCGCCGCCGGCCATCAAGTACAAGGATCTCGAAGCGGCGGTCAATTCCACCATCAAGTACAACCTGCTTCCGATGAAGGTACAGGCGGACTATATTCCCGTGACGGGATCGTCCGTGCTGACCAATATCACCATTCAGTTCGATCGCAAGGATCTGCAATTCAAGGACAAAGAGGGCGTGTCGACGGCGTCGGTCAACCTGTATGGTCGCATCACCACGATGTCCGGCCGTCCGGTGACCTACTTCGAGGATCTGGTGCAGGTGCCGGTCCCGACCGAGATGCTGCAGCAGGCGATGAATGGCGTCAACATTTACCAGAAGCAGCTCCCCTTGAAGCCGGGAAGGTACCGGCTGAATGTCGCCGCCAAGGACGTGGTGGGCGGGAACATGACCAGCTATCCGGTGGCGCTGGATGTGCCGCATCTCGATGACGACACGCTCGGGGCCAGTTCGCTGATTCTGGCCGACCTGATTGAGAAGGTGCCGACCAAGAATATTGGAGTAGGGCAGTTTGTGATCGGGACCTCCAAGGTCCGGCCGCGGCTTGGGGATACCTTCAAGCGGGACGAGAAGCTCGGCATTTATGTCCAGTTCTATAATTTCCAGGCGGACGAGAAGACCCACAAGCCGAACGGGACGGTCGAATACGAGATCACCAGGAACGGATCGAACGAAAAGGTTTTCGATTACAGTGAAGAGGTTGCGACGCTGCCGGGCGGTGCATCTCAGGTGACGGTGGAGAAGATTCTACCGCTGAAATCGCTCGCACCCGGGACCTATACACTGAAGATGAAGGTCACGGATAAACTGCGGAATCAGACGCTGACCCCGTCTGCGACGTTTACGATAACATAGGAGCATGCAGTATGCGGTATGATGCTGCGGATGCGATAGCGCGCCGAAGAATGACACGGACGCTTCTGTTTTCGGTCGCCCTCCTGACGGGGATGGTTTCCCTGGCGCCCCCGGTCCATGCAGGCTCGCCCATTGCGCTGACGGGCGGACTTCTCGGACAGGTGAAAAACGCGAGCGGAATCGCGCAAATGGGCGCGACCGTGCTTCTGTACAACCGCTACGATCAACTGGTCCGGCAGGCGCTGACCAATGAACAGGGCCGGTTTGCGTTCGATAAACTGCCCGCGGATCTGTACTCGATCCGGGTGACGCTGGCGAGTTTTGTTCCCGCCATCCGGCGGAACATCGCGATCGCGGCCGGCTCGGAGAACATGCTGCAGATCAGCATGGCGAATCTGTTGAGCAGCGTCGATCTGGTTTCCTCCGGCCCGTCGCGGGGCACGCTGATGACCGACGACTGGAAATGGGTGCTGCGCTCCTCGCAGCCGACGCGGCCGATTCTGCGCGTACTTCCGGTGTCCACGAGTTCCGCGCCGTCCAATTCCGCTTCCATGTTTTCGGATACGACCGGCGTGCTGCGCGTATCGGCCGGCGACGGAGAATCGTTCACCAGCGGAAGCCAGGAGGATCTGGGCACGGCCTTCGCCGTGGCGACCTCGGTGTACGGGACGACGCGGTTGCAGTTTAGCGGCAATGTGGGCTATATCGGAAACTCGACGATTCCGGCGGCGGGCTTCCGCACCAGCTATTCGCGAACCTCGGATGGGGTTTCCGGCGAGGGAAGCTCCGGGCCGGTGGTGACGCTGACGGTGCGGCAGTTGTATTTACCCAATCGCGAGGCGATGGTGGCGGGCGACCCCGGTCCGGCGCTGCGCACGGTGTCGCTGGCGATCCACGACAAGGTCGACCTGACCGACGATCTGCATCTGGAATACGGCATGAGTTTGGAATCGGTGACGTTCCTCGAGCGTTTGAATTACATGAGCCCGTTCGCCCGGGCGACCTACGACCTGGGACAACACGGGTCGGTGAGATTCGCGTATTCGAACGGAGCGGAGCCGACGGATCTGGCGGCGCGCAATTCGGGTCCGGAATCGAACGAGGCTTTGAATCAGGATCTGGCCGCGCTGGCGCTGCTGCCGCGGATCTCGCTGCGCGACGATCGGCCGCAGGTGCAGCGCACCCAGGCTTTCGAACTCGGCTATCAGCTTGTGGAGGGAAGCCGCACTTACTCGGCCGGGGCTTATAGCGAGGCGGTGACCAACGCGGCGTTCATGCTGTCGGGCGCGCGGGGATTTGTGCCCGCGACCGACACCCTGCCGGACCTCGGCGCCAATGACCGGATTTTCAACGTCGGCAGCTACGATCGCGTCGGATATGCGTTGTCGATGAAGCAGGCCCTGGGCGATCATCTGACGGCTTCGGTTTCGGCAGGCCACACCGGCGCGTTGGCGGTGGATGACACGGCGGCCGCATCGCACAACGCCGCGGATGTGCGCGGCCTGATCCATGAAGTGCATCGGCCGTGGATGACGGCCGGCGTGACCCAGACCCTTCCCTGCATCGGGACGCAGCTGACCAGCAGCTATGGCTGGACCGATCCGCGGGTGATGATGCCGGATCACACGTTCCTGGCGCAGGACGCGCTGCAGACCATGGGATGGAACCTCCGGGCGCGGCAGCCGCTGCCGATTTTTCCCGGAATCGCGGGGCGCTGGGAGGCGACGGCGGAGCTGCAGAACCTGCTCGCGCAGGGTTATCTGCCGCTGGACGCCGCCGGCCGCCGAGCGCTGCTCACCAACTCACCACGCGCCGTTCGCGGCGGACTGGCTTTCATTTTCTAAAGCGGTTTCGATGGCGCGATCGAGCGCTTTCACTACCGAATAGACCGGCTCGCGCTGCTTGAGGTATTCGCGCAGAGCGGCTCGAAGCTCGCGAGCGGTCACGCCCGAGCGCAGAATGCGGGCGCGATCGATGAGCCGTGCGACCACCAGCATGGTCGCGGGCGATTCGGGCGCGACGACGCCCAGCCCGGTCAGAGCCCCCAGCTCGGAGAGGAGCGTGCGGTAATCCATCGAGGGGATCCTCTCCTCGGCCCGGGCAGCTTCGCGATGGGTATAGATATAGGTCATGCTATCTGCTCCTTTCGGATGCCGGATTCAAGTTCGCTCAAAATTGTCGTGGGGCGGCTAGACCAGTTTCATGAATAACGGAGATTATTGCAGGATCGTCGGCTGTTGAGACTGCCGTTACAGGCCGCTTGAAACTGGTCTACGCGAACTCCAAAAATGGTCTAACGAAGGGCCGCGATCGCAAGGCGGCTCTTATTGGGTGTTGCCGGTACGTCAGTGGACACGAATAGTTGCCTCCTGTGTGAGATGATCGGGAGTTTTTATGTTAGCAGGGCAGGGGAGAGTCTGGCAAGTCGATCAATTTTCCGGTAGTGGGTCCGTTTGAAGATGAAGGAAACGGCGAGTAATCGCGATGTGGGCTTGGAGCCGTGGGTTCTTGGCGGAAAGGGCACTAACCGTCGAAGCGCTGCCTGTATATTTCATCGGAGATACCCGCACGCTTGAGCTGCGAGTGAAGTAGTGGGCGCTTTACTTCCTTGTGGTTCGGGAGTGAGAGGGTGACGTTCGGAACTTGCGGGTTTGTCAGGGTGATGTGGTTCCCCTTCCTTCGAACTTGCCAACCAAAAAACCTCTGGAGAACGCGAGCGTGATCTACGCCGCTAGCGAGTGGAAGATCGCAGAGGGCCATTCGCCCGACTCTATGGCGCTACTACCTCGCGAACGTGGGGGTCGATCACCAATGTCTCCTGTTTTTCCACGTTGGATATGTCAGTTACTCTGTTGATGATATTGGAATTAATGCAGTCTTCAATCAACACCGAGATACAGGATTCGATCGCATCCACGATATTGGCTTTGGCCTCGTCTTCCGTCTCCCCCTGGGACATGCAGCCAGGAAGCTCAAGGCATTCAGCGATATAGCCCCCGTCCAACTCTGCTTTCTTGAAGATGACGTTTAGACAGACCTTGCCCGACACAACGTCGCGGAGGCGCTGGCTAGTTGAAGATCTGTTTTCCAAGTTGACACCTGCTGACATAATAGTGGTGATGGTACACTCCTGGCCCTGTCAGGAAAACCTTAGATGGACACTGATAAAGCCTTACGGTCTCGGTCCCGAAGCTCAACAGCCGCTTCAGTCCTCGCTCATAGAGTGGCCTCATGTCACCGCACCCTGAAGGGACAACTAAGGCATCCTAGGTGGACGCCTTGATCGTACTAACGTCATATTAGGTAATGGAATTAGGATTTCTCCTAGGTACTCACTATAGCAGATGCCTAAGCCTTCAATCCCGTTTCGATTTGTTAACCGAAAGGGACTGCCTTCAGCCCCTTCGCCCCAAGCGCATCTCCGTAGGGGCTGTAGGAACGCTCAATCCGCTCCAGACGTTCGCGCTTCCAGGTCTCGGTAAGACCCACTACCAATTTTCCGGATTCGGCTGGCGCGCGGTCGACGGCTGCTGCTGTGTCATGCAGTGCAGCGTGCCCAGGCCGAGCACTAAATCGCGGGAATAAATTCCGATGACTTCACGATCCGGAAATAACCGCGCCAGCGTGTTCAGCGCGATGCGGTCGTTTGCGTCGCCGAAGACCGGCGCCAGCACCATCCGGTTCGCGATGTAGAAATTGGCGTAGCTCGCAGGCAATCGCTGGCGATTGAAGAAGACCGGCTCGGGCATCGGCAGCGTCGCGATGCGCAGGTCTCCGCGCGCTCGCAATCGCGCGAGATTTTCTTTGAGCGGCTCGTGATTTTCATCCGACTTATCGGGCTCGGCGGCGATGACCACGGTGTAGCGCGAAGTGAAACGCGCCATATCATCGATGTGGCCGTGCGTGTCGTCGCCGGCGATGCCGCAATGGAGCCAGATCGTCTCGCCGACGCCCAGATACTTCCTGAAACCGCGCTCCAGTTCGCGGCGCGAAACTCCGGGATTGCGCGCCTGGACATCGGAGAGCAGGCATTCTTCGGTGGTCAGCAGCTTCCCCGCGCCGTTGACATCGATACTGCCGCCTTCGAGCACCAGACCCGGCTCGTATCGATCGATGTGAAATTTTTCGGCGATGGCAAGCGGGACGCCGCAATCCTGCTCGAAATTGTCATATTTCGCCCAACCGTTGAAGCGAAAATGAATCATGGCCACATCGCCCCTTGAGTTTTTTACAAATATCGGGCAATAATCGCGCGTCCAGCTCCGGTTGGTCGGATGATAAAAGAAATCGACGGCTTGTAAATCCGCATGGCATTTTTTCAGGATTCGGCGCACGCGCTCGCCGGCTCCGGCGTCTTCGACGATGATGCGCACGCGCTCCACGCGAGCCAGGTGACGGACGATTTCGCCGTAAAGCCACACGATCGGCTCGAATTTCCCGGGCCAATCCGTCTTTTCATGCGGCCAGGCGAGCCAGGTGGCTTCATGCGGCTCCCATTCGGCCGGCATCGCCCATTTCACTGCGCGAGCCATCGATTGAGAATGGGAGCGTAGGCGTCGGTGCGCCGGTCGCGAAGAAACGGCCAGTTCTGGCGAACCTCCTCGATGCGCCGCGGGTCGCATTCGGCGATCAGCGTTTGCTCTTGAGTTTGCGAGGCTTCGGCGATCACCTGGCCGAACGGATCGGCGACGAAGGACGATCCCCAGAAGTCCAGTCCATGGTCGGGCGGGCCTTCATAGCCCACTCGATTCACCGCGGCCAGGTAGATTCCATTCGCGATGGCGTGGGCGCGCTGAATGGTGCGCCACGCGTCGAGCTGAGCGGGGCCGTACTGCTCTTTTTCGCGCGGGTGCCAGCCGATGGCGGTCGGATAGAAAAGAATATTGGCGCCGGAAAGCGCGGAGACGCGCGCGCCTTCGGGATACCACTGATCCCAGCACACCAGCACGCCGATGCGGCCGAAGTCGGTGTCGAAATTCAAAAATCCCAAATCGCCGGGCGTGAAATAAAATTTTTCAAAATATAAAGGATCATCCGGGATATGCATTTTGCGATAAATGCCGGCGATGTTTCCGTCGGTGCCCAGCACCGCCGCGGTGTTGTGGTAAAGCCCGGGAGCGCGGCGCTCGAACAACGACGCGACAATGACCACGCCGAGCTCGCGCGCCATCTCGCCCAGCGCATCGGTGGAGGGTCCGGGAATCGGCTCGGCCAGGGCGAACATTGAGTGATTTTCCTCGCGGCAAAAATACTGCGAGCGAAATAATTCCTGAAGGCAGATGATCTGGGCGCCGCGCCCGGCGGCTTCGCGGATCTTCCATTGAGCTTTCGCGAAGTTTTGATTCGGATCGAGGGCGCAGCTCATTTGCACGAGCCCCACGCGGAATTTCCCTGCGGCTGGCATATCATCATTATCGGGGAAACTCCGGCATCCCTTCCATGGATCGGGGAAACTAGCGATAGAGAGATGATTCGGCCGGAAACCGTCAAACGGATCGCGCGGGAATGCGGATTCGATCTCGCAGGCATTGCGCCGGCGGATCCGCCCGAGGATTTTGCGCGTTACCAGGACTGGGTTGCGGCCGGGATGGCCGGCGCAATGGGGTACCTGACCGGCCGGCGGGGGGCGATCCGGCAAGATGTGCGCAACCTGTTGCCGGGCGCGCGATCGGTGATCTGTGTTGGAAAACTCTACAATCAGACGCGGCTGGAGGGCTCCGCGATCGTTTCGCGTTACGCGCTGGGCGCCGATTATCACGAAGTGATGCGCGCCGCGCTCGAAAAGATGGCCGCGCGGCTCGGCGAGATCGAAACGTTCGCATCGAAGATCTGCGTCGATACGGCGCCGGTCCTCGAACGCAGCTTCGCGCGGCGGGCCGGCCTGGGATGGATCGGAAAGAATACCTGTCTGATCAATGAGCCGCTCGGGTCGTGGTTTTTTTTGGGAGAGATCCTCACGACGCTCGATCTCGAGCCGGACCAGCCGCCCCGCGACCGCTGCGGAACCTGCTCGCGCTGCATCGAGGCGTGCCCCACGCAGGCGATCGTACCGAGCGGCGACGGGTGGAGGATCGACGCGCGGCTGTGCATTTCCTATTTCACCATCGAGCTGAAGGGATCGATTCCGGAGGAGCATCGCGCAGCGATGGGCGCCCACGTGTTCGGCTGCGATATCTGCCAGGACGTCTGCCCGTGGAATTGGCGCGCTCCGGTGACCGACGCGTTTCCGCCGGTTCACGCTCCGCTCGATCTTGAAAAATGTGCGCGCCTTTCCGAGGCCGAGTTCCGTTGGATGTTCCGGGACAGCGCGATGGCGCGGCCCAAATACGCGGGGTTCCTGCGGAATGTCGCCGTGGCGATGGGGAACAGCGGACTGGCGAAATATCGCGAGCCGTTGGAGCATCTGTCGCGGCACGAGGACGCGACGGTACGCGAACACGCGCGGTGGGGACTCGAAGCGCTGAGCCGGCGGGGCTGAGCCGGCGGGCCTGAATGCTATGCTGAAGACAAATGCAGATGCTGTCGGTGGTGATTCCGATCCACAACGAGGAGCCGTCTATTCTGCCGCTTTACGATCGCCTGACAGCGGTGCTCGAACGGGTGCGGAAACCTTACGAAATCATTTTTGTGGACGATGCATCGACCGATCGCAGCTTCGACCTGCTCGCGAATCTGGTGGAGACCGATGGGCGCTTGAAGGTGGTGAGGCTGCGGAGGAATTTCGGACAAACCGCGGCGCTCGCCGCCGGGTTCGACGAATCGCAGGGCAACGTAATTATTTCGCTCGACGGCGATTTGCAGCACGCGCCCGAGGATATTCCGGCCCTGCTCGAAAAAATCGACGAAGGCTACGACATCGCCAGCGGCTGGCGGAAAAATCGGCTGGATAACGCCGTCACGCGGAAAATTCCGTCGCGCGTGGCGAACTGGATGATGGCCAAAGTTTCCAAAGTCGACCTGCGCGATTTCGGGACCACGTTCAAGGCCTATCGCGCCGAGGTGCTCAAAGACGTCAACCTGTATGGCGAACTGCACCGCTTCATTCCGGCCCTGGCGGCGTTCTACGGCGCGCGCGTCGCCGAGGTGCCCATCCGCAATCTGCCGCGCTCCAGCGGCGGGTCGCATTACGGGCTCGGCCGGACCTTTCGCGTCATGTTCGACATTTTCACCATCTGGTTTCTGCTGAAATATTTCACGCGGCCGATGCATTTCTTCGGAAAATGGGGGCTGTTGACGGCCGGCGGCGGCGGCGTCATTTTGGCGTGGCTCGGCATCGAGAAACTGTGGACCGGAGCCGACATCATCGAGCAGCACGGGCCGTTGATGATGCTGGGCGCGCTGGCGCTGGTCACCGGCGTGATTCTGTTCTGCACCGGGTTGCTGGGCGAAGTTCTGACGCGAACCTATTTCGAGAGCCAGGGGCGTCACATTTATGCCGTGCGCGAGATCCGCACGCGGCGCGAAGCCACTCCCGATAACGCGCCCGGAACACGGTAATCCGGATCTGCGGATGCGGATTGACGCGGTCATTATCGATTACGGCGGGGTGTTGTGTTTTCCGCCGCGCGAATCGCAAATCGCGAGTGCGGCCGAGCGTTGCAGGCTATCGGCCAGCGAATTCCTGCGGGCCTTCTGGTCCATCCGCATCGAATACGACGCGGGCAAAATGTCTCCGGAGCAATACTGGCGCAGGGTCGCAAAACATGCCGGCCGCGACTTCGACCGCGATCTGATCGCCCAAATGATCGAGGCCGAGATCGATTTCTGGAGCCGTATCGACGATCGCGTCCTCGATTGGAACGATCAGTTGCGCTCGGCGGGCCTCCAGACCGCGGTGCTTTCCAATCTTCCCCTGCCGCTGGGGCGCCGGCTTCGGACGCAAAACTTTTACGATCATTTCGACCACGCCACCTTGTCGTTTGAGTTGGGCGTGGTGAAGCCGCGGGCCGAAATTTACGAGCACGCGGTGCGAGGTCTCGGTGTCGCACCCGCACATGCGTTGTTCCTCGACGACCGTGAGGAAAACGTGGAAGGCGCCCGCGCGATCGGGCTGCATGCCGGCCTGTTTACAAGCTGGGAAGCCTTTGTCGGGGAAATGCCCGGGCGTTATGCGCTGCCCGCGCCCGCGCTCGCGCGGCGCCAGTAATCCTCGAACAGGCCTTTCATCGCCTCCGCCATTCCGGCGTGATCGAAAATCACCGAAGTCCAGGCCGGTTTGGTGATCACCGGATCGAGCAGCGCGATCATCCCCCGGCTCGCGTCGAACAGCGCCATCTTCAACGGCACTTTTTCGACCTGCCGCACCTGGACTCCGGCGGCGCGGTACTCGGCCAGAAATTTTTCGTGGGTCGCGTCGAGCGTGCCGTTTTCCACCAGCAGGCGGCAGCTCACGCCGCGCTCGCGAGCCTGCATCACCAGTTCGGCATCCAACGGATCCACCGCATACGGCGGCCGCGAAAATTCCAGATACTCGGTCTGCGCCTCCGCCAGCATGCGGCGAAACTGCGAAGCAATCTGGCCCGGGTCTCCCACGATACGCAAATAGTCGAGCGTGCCGCGTCCGCCTTGCCCTTCCGCGTAGGCGGCCCTCAACTCCTCGACCATCCCCTTGGCGGTTTGCGCCTCATCGGACAGCTCCTGTTCCAGATCGCGGCGGCGGCGCGCGAGATAGCCCGGCAGCGCCTGATCCGGCGGGACCGCAGAAAACATCTTCGTTTTTTCCTGGATCACCTGCGCGAAACCTTTTTCCATCAGGCTGTCCAGCACTTCATAAATCTTCTGGCGGGGCACGTGCGCGCGCGAGGCGAGTTCCAGCGCCTTGAATCGCGGGTGCCCGACCAGCACTAAATAGGACCGCGCTTCGTAGGCGTTCAGGCCCATCGCCTGCAATCGTTGCCAGAAGCGCCGGAAGTCGACTTCGGGAAGCTCATGCGACATCGTGAAGGGTTGAGGATACCAAATTGCTACAATCGCGGATAGGACGTACCGGTGATGAAACCTTCTTCCGGCCTGCCCGAAATACTCGGGAACCTTCGCTCTTATAAGAATTTCGATTCGCGTCTGGCTCACCGCAGCGTTAAAGACGAGCTTCGAGAAAACCTGATTTGCAAACTGGAACGGCGCGAGCCGCTGTTTCCAGGCATCGTCGGTTATGAAGATACCGTGGTGCCCCAGGTGGTCAACGCGATTCTGTCGCGCCACAATTTCATTCTGCTGGGATTGCGCGGCCAGGCGAAGACCAAGCTGATCCGCATGCTGGTGACGCTGCTCGACGAGCACACGCCGTACATCGCCGGCTGCGAGATCCGCGACAATCCTTTCGCGCCCATCTGCCGGGCCTGTAGAGACCTGGTGGAGATCAAGGGCGAGCAGACGCCCATCGCGTGGCTGACGCGCGACCAGCGTTACGTCGAAAAACTGGCCACGCCTGACGTGACCATCGCCGACATGATCGGCGATATCGATCCCATCAAAGCCGCGCGCACGGCGCAGAACATCTCCGACGAGCTGACGGTTCACTACGGCCTGCTTCCACGCGCCAATCGCGGCATCTTCGCGATCAACGAGCTGCCCGATCTCGCCGGGAAGATTCAGGTCGGCCTGTTCAACATCATGCAGGAAGGCGATGTGCAGATCAAAGGCTATCCCGTGCGTCTGCCGCTGGACGTGCTGCTGGTGTTTACCGCGAATCCCGAAGATTACACCGCGCGCGGAAAAATCATCACGCCGCTCAAGGATCGCATCGGCAGCGAAATCCGCACGCATTATCCCGCCACGCTCGGCCATGCCCTGGAAATTACGCAGCAGGAATCGTGGATTGAGCGCCGCTCGCCGGTCGAGCTGCGCGTGCCGGATTACATTCGCGAGGTGATCGAGCAGCTCGCGTTTACCGCTCGCGAGGATAAGAAGGTCGACAAACGATCGGGCGTGAGCCAGCGGCTGCCGATTTCGGTGCTCGAAAATGTCGCATCCAACGCCGAGCGTCGCGCGTTGATGGCCGGCGAATCGGTCGCGGTCCCGCGCGTCCTCGACGTCTACGCCGCGCTTCCGTCGATCACCGGCAAGCTCGAACTCGAGTACGAAGGCGAGCTGAAGGGCGGCGACGCGGTCGCGCGCGAACTGATCCGCCTCGCCGTCGGCAAAGTGTTCACCGGCTATTACGAGGGCGAGAATCTCTCGCAAGTCGTGCAGTGGTTCGAGCTCGGCGGATCGCTGAAGCTCGAGGAAGGGGCGACATCCGAGACCATGGTGAAAGAGCTGAGCCGCATTCAGGGCTTGATGGAAAAGACCGGCAAGCTGGGCCTCCGCGCGAGCGAGCCGGATGCGGTTCGCGCGGCCGCGGCGGAATTCATCCTCGAAGGACTGTACGCGCATCGCCGCATCAGCCGCAATGAAGAGGTCGGATTCACGGCCGAAACCCGCCGCCGCGAGCCGCCCGAGGAACAGAAAAAGGCGGCCAAGAGGCAGTACCAGTGAAATCGGTCCGCTATTCGCGCTATACCGGCGAGGATTTCGGCTTGAGTGCCGAGGACTTGATGAAGGCGCTCGCCGATTTTTTCCTCGAAAGCGGGTTTCAGAATCCGTACATGCAGTTCAGCGAGATGAATCAGCACTCGCTCGAACAATTGAAGCGCGCGCTCGAACAAGCCTTGCAGCGCGGCGACCTGTTCGATCAGGAGCGCGCCGAGCAGATCCGCCGCGAGCTCGAAAACATGAGCGAGGAGCAGCTCGACCAGTTACTGAGCCGGCTGATTCAAAAATTGATCGACGAAGGCTACATCAACACGGAGCCGCAATCCGGCGGCAATGGCGACAACCGGGAGGGCAAGGTCGAGGTTAAGGTCACCGATAAAAGCATCGATTTTCTTGGATTCAAGACGTTAAAGGACCTGCTCGGGTCGCTCGGTCATGCCAGCTTCGGCGCGCACGACACGCGTGACATGGCGACCGGCGTCGAATCGAGTGGCGCGGCCAAGCGCTACGAATTCGGCGACACCATGAACCTGGACGTCGGCACGACGCTGTTTTCCGCGCTCCGGCGCGAAGGCGTGAAGCTGCCGCTGAATCTGGAATACGAAGATCTGCACGTGCATCAATCCGAATATCAGAGCTCGTGCGCGACCGTGCTGATGCTCGATTGCAGCCACAGCATGATTCTGTATGGCGAGGATCGCTTCACGCCTGCAAAAAAGGTCGCCCTCGCCCTGGCGCATCTGATTCGCGTCCAATATCCGGGCGACACGCTGCGCTGCGTTCTGTTCCACGATTCCGCGGAAGAGTTGCGGATCTCGGAGCTCGCTCGCGTGCAGGTAGGGCCGTATTATACGAACACCCGCGATGGTCTGATCCTGGCGCAGCGCCTGCTCGCGCAGGAAAAGAAGGACATGAAGCAGATCATCATGATCACGGACGGCAAGCCCAGCGCTTTGACGCTCGAAGACGGCCGGATATACCGCAACGCATTCGGCCTGGATCCGCTGGTGATCAGCAAGACGCTCGAAGAAGTGAGCCGCTGCAAGCGCCAGGGAATTTTGATCAATACCTTCATGCTCGCGAGCGATTATGGACTGGTGAATTTTATTCAAAAAGTGACGGAATTATGCCGCGGCAAGGCTTATTTCACGACGCCATACACGCTCGGGCAGTATTTATTGATGGATTATATGAATCGGAAGACGCGGACGATTCACTAGGCGCTTCCGTCCTGGTACGCGACTCCGACACCGGCGAATCGCCTCCCTTTGGCCCTAAACGCTTAACAATTTGAGTTCCGGAAAATCGTGCCGATAGAAGCCGCCGGAATCGAGCGTCAGCAACCGATCGGCTTGGGTCAGCGCGTGGGCCGCGACGATGAAATCGGCGAGCAAACGCTTCGACGAGCCTCCGCGCGAGCGGCGCCGCCGCGCCGCATACCGCGAAAAACGCCGCGCCGCCTCGCGCCACACCTCTTCATCCAGCTCAAAATCGATTTCGATGGCGGTCTCACGGAGAAAATCGTCCACGAATTTGGGTGTCGCTCCGGGATGCGCGCAGATCTCAGCGTAAACAATCGGCGAGATTGCCAGCGAGCCTTCATCACGAGCGCGCAGGAGCGCCTGCCTCGCCGCACCCGCTGTTGGTTCCTTGACCCAGAGTGCGGAAATGATGTCGGTGTCAATGGCCGTCCTCATCCGGGGTCGCGAAGATCCCGCAGCCAGGTGTTGATGTCTCGCCTGTTCTTGAAAACTGTCCCGAGCGCGCCTTCGTATTTTTTGAACGGGTCCGTTTTGGCAGGAACACGGCGGACTACAGTGTGCCGTTCCCCGGCGACGAATTCGACCTGATCGCCTGCGCGAAGGCCCAACCGGCGGCGGATTTCTTGTGGAATCGTGATCTGGCCCTTGCTGGTGAGGCGGCTGGCGTATTTCCTTACCATAAAGTAAGGATACCAGTTTCTTACGGAAGCCTGTATTTCTCCAGCAGCCTTCTCGCGATAATCAGCTTCTGCAGCTCGTTGGTTCCCCCGCCGATCACCACCAGCGGAGCGTCGCGATAAAACCGCTCCACTGGAAAATCTTTCGAATATCCGTTCCCGCCTAAAATCCGCATCGCTTCGAACGACACTTCCGCCGCCGTTTCGGTCGCGAACAATTTTGCCATTCCCGCTTCCAGATCGCAGCGCTCGCCGCGATTTTTCTTCTCCGCCGCCGATTCGATCAACAATCGCGACGCCTCGATCTTGGTCGCCATCTCGGCCAGCTTGGCCTGGATCAATTGATGCTGCGCAATCGGCTTTCCGAACGTTACCCGCTGCTGGGCGTAGCGGATCGCTTCTTCAAACGCCGCCTGCGCGACCCCCAAGCCGCGAGCCGCGACATTCAGCCGCTCCGCTTCAAGACCGGTCATGGTTTGCGCGAATCCTTCGCCTTCGACCCCTCCGATCAGATTCTCAACGGGCACGGGAAAATTGTCGAAGTGCAATTCGCAGGTCTCGACGGTCTTGTAGCCGAGCTTGTCGATATCGCGATTCACGGTCAAACCCGGCGCGCCTTTTTCGATCACGAACGCGCTCATCCCGCGATGTGCGGGCTTCGCCGCCGGATCGGTTTTCGCGAGCAGCAGAAACGTGTTGCCGTGACGGGCGTTGGTGATCCACATCTTCGATCCGTTGACGCGATAAAGCGAGCCCTCGCGCGTGGCCGTGGTCGCGATATTTTGCAGATCGGTTCCGGCGTTCGACTCGGACAGACAGATTCCGCCGCGGCGCTCGCCGCTCGCGAGCCCGGGAAGAAAACGCCGCTTCTGATCGCCGGTTCCGAAGCGGCACAGCACGTCGGCGAGCACCAGATGCGTGCCGATCACCCCGGCGAGCCCCAGCCAGCCGCGCGATAATTCGGTGAAAATGCGCGCGAAGGTGACGTAATCGATTTCCGTGCCGCCGAATTCCTCGGGAATATTGAGGCCGAAAAGCCCCATTTTCGCCATCTGCGCCGCAAGCGCATGCGGATATTCGCCGCGATGCTCCATCTCGCTCGCCACCGGGATCACCTCGCGGTCGACGAAGTCGCGAACGGTGCGGACGATCAGGCGTGCTTCTTCGCTGTCACGGGACATTCCTCGATTCTATCGCCCTAAATTCTAGCGCCCCAGATTCTAGCGCCCCAGATTCTAGCGCGCCGCCCTAGGCTCTAGCGCCCTGGATTCTAGCGCCCGAGCAGTCCCTCGATCGCAGCGATAACGGTACACACCGTGATATGCGTCAGAAATCCGTAATGAATCCAGTGGCGGGTGAATCGGATGATCAGGTAGACGTCCTGCATTGCAACAGGAGTTTGACCCGCCAACCGCCGATGGGACCAATAGAACAGGACGCCAGTCCCATCATGAAAAGTGTTAGTACATGGTTCGCCTTAAGCCCCTGGAAGAACCATAGTACTTCTATGACTCGGCCGCTCCAGAACTCAGTCAGATTAGATCTATGCAATTTGTTTAAAACGAGTTATGCTATTGACGTCCGAAAAAACCGCATCGGAATTGGTGCTGCGAGGTGACGGTTGCTACCTCTTCCGATGCGGTCTGCCCAAGACGGGCTTGGATGCCGGCATCTTCCCGACCAGACTTAAGTTGAGGCCCGCGTCCTATTAGTTCCTCACCGCAGCCCTATCAGGCCGAGACCGGCAACCAGGAAAGCTCATTCTCGAAGTCTACATGAAGGCATACAAAAAACCCCTCTGTTGCAACTTGCCCATACGAAGGAAGGAGCGGTTGAACCTCAAATACCGGCTCCCGCAAGCACGCTAATAATCTAGCCACTCGCTTCTCCCGCATGTGCCTGTTGCAAACAGAGGGCAGGTTTCAAAGGTACTTCATCAATTCGGATTAACTATAGCACGTTGGCCCCCGCCAAAGTACTCATGATTTTTCAATCATTTACGGCGACGCCAACGATTCCGGTGCGTGGGTCTGCCCCGCGGGGTGTGTCGCTGTGACACAATGGCGGTCGAGTGACCGTACGTCTCGCATTGGTATGGATCGCGCTGCCGGTTTTGGCGCAAACCGCACAAGACGAGGATTACCATGTATATACGGACGCGCCGCGGCTGATCTTGACCAAGCAGCGTCTGCGCTTGCTCCAGCGCGAGCGGGAACGGGAGTCCATGCGATGGCAGCAGTTCGATGCCCTGGTTTCCGGCGGCGCGCCGATGCCCGAGCCCGGATTCGCCTGGGCGCTCTATTATCAGGTCGCACGAAACGACCAAGCGGGGCGCAAGGCGGTCGATTGGGCATTAGGGGATGCGAACGACCTTCGCCAGCTCGCGCTGGTCTTTGACTGGTGCGCTCCGGTGATGACCAAGGCGCAATCGGACCGGTTGGCGGAAAAAATCCAGCGGATGACCTCCGGCCCGGCGGACGATGTTCGCCGCCAGCGGGACCGCGCGCTCGGCGTCATCGCCATCGCCGACCGGCTTCCCGATCACGGCGAAAAAGTAATGTCAGGCATCATCAACGATTGGTGGCGGGGCGGAATCGTGAAGCGAATCGAAGCCGGCGCGCCTCCGTTTCCCCGCGAGCAGACTTATGCACTCTATGAGATGATGCACGCGATTCGCGACAATCTGAAAATCGATTTGCGGGAATCCGCGACGGACTACTTTGCGACGCTCGCGATCGATCATTTGTGCGGCCATTATCCCAGCCCGTTTCAGGCGCCGGAAAACGATTATCGCGTGCCGGTCTATGTCCGCAACGGCGAACCCGACATCACGGACGCGGCAATGAGCCGGGCCGCCGAGATGGCCATGGTCGCCTACGACGACAATGCGCTCGACAGCCAGTATTTGCAGGGCTGGCTGATGCAGGACCGGTTCCTGATGCGCGGCGCGCTGGGCGCTGTTTACGAATTTCTGTGGGCGAATCCGTATCAACCGGGCTTGAGTTATTTTCACATGCCGCTGGTGTTTCACGACGCCTCCACCGGGCACGTATTCGCCCGCACCAGTTGGGATGAGGACGCCACCTGGGTGGGATACTTCGAAGGTCATCTTCAACTTTTCAAAAACGGGCAGGTCGAGACCCTGCGAGCGGGGGCGTCGACCCAGCCCGTGCACATCGGCGATGCGCTGATCCTGAGCGCGGAAAACCAGGATGCGTGGCGATTCCGCGCCGACGCCGAAGCCGTGTTCGTTCTCAATCTGGCGCCCCGCGCTCATTACGACGTCGAAATCAACGATGAGGAACTGGAGGACATCGAGACGGACGCCGGAGGCACGCTGGTCCTTTCGTTTCCGGAAGGCGCCGATAGCGGCGTGAGAATTCGCCGCCGGTCGCCATGAATGCAGGCTGTTTTTCGCAACTCGTTTTTTTGCCAAGGCTCCCAAAATCAGTCTTTTGGAACTTAAAGTCGTCAAAATCAACGGGCCGGAAGGGGCTTCGCCATACCAAGGGTGCGGAAACTTCGGATATCGCCGCTACGAGCGTCCTAGGCACCGGCAAATCGAAATTGCTCCAAACCGGTTCACTTGCTAGACCAGTTTCATGGATAACGGAGACTATTGCAGGATCGTCGGCTGTTGAGACTGCCGTTACAGGCCGCTTGAAACTGGTCTACGCGAACTCCCAAAATGGTCTAGGTGTCCCCGTCGTGGTCGACGTCGCTCGAGTTCAGCGCAGCGGCGCTCAACTCGACCGAATCCTGGGGCTGCGAAGCGCCCGTGCGTTTCTCTTTGGGAGTTACGGAATCCTGGGGCTTGTAAACCTCCCCGGCGTGGCAATTGCCTTGAATGCTGCTGATCATGAGGGACCTCCTTTAGGGTTTGTGCGAAATCCGCTGAACGACCCCCGCCTTCACAGGCGCGGCTTGACGATGCCGTTGAGCGGCAAGGGCCGAGCAAGCCCCGGCAGTCATGCCGGGGGTAAAAATCCCCGTTTTCACACAAACTCTTTAGGACTCTCTTATCGCCAGACGGAGAAAAAATGTTAGCGTAAATTTCATGACCGTGACCGATGCCGAGCGTGCACGGGCGCTTTCCTATCTACGGGAGACCAAGGCAAAGGTGCTAAACGAAACCGCGGCATTGACGCCGGCGCAATGGCGATTCAAACCCGCGCCCGACGCCTGGAGCGCCTGCGAATGCATCGAACACATCGCCCTGGTCGAAACCGGCATGCTTCGGACCGTGCAGGCGTTGGTGGATACGCCCGAAGCGCCGGCCGAAGCGCGCGCGCAAGT
>DATHCE010000156.1:0-2518 GCA_035319685.1 Bryobacteraceae bacterium
AACCTCACTCTGCCCCAACGAGGCGCGACCGTGAGCGAGCCCACCCCGACGATCCACTGCCGCGACGCCATCAAACGCTTCGGCGATTTCCTTGCCCTCGATCCCGTCTCCATCGACGTCATCTTCGGCCTCTCCGCCCACCGCACCAGCCCGCTCTTCGGGCTCGCCAGCTTCGCGATCTATCTCCCCCCGCTCGTCCTCTACGGCTGGCTCTGGGACCGCCGCGCGGCATCAGAACCGCGACCGTAAGGGAGCGGAGGGTGCCGATCCGCGCTTGTGGGGCAGGTTGGTAACCTGCGCGCCGATTGGTAATCGGCGCTGTTGATTGGCAAGGAACAGGGCGGATTGTCAGCCCGCCGCGGATAAAACAACCTGCCCCACCACGTTGTCGAAGTTGCTGAGATGGTCCACTGGACGGAGGACCCTCGGTCCGCGCGGCGCTTCCACGCCGCCCACTGATATACTGACCACCATGCGCATGCGGTTCGCGCTGTGCCTGTCTGTCTCACTTGCCGCATTCGCCGCGGATCAAAACGCCGACCTGTTCGAATCCAAGATCCGCCCTGTCCTCGCCTCGCAATGTTACCCCTGTCATACCGGCAAATCCGCTGCCGCCGGACTGCACCTCGATTCGGCCGAGGCCACTCACGGCGTCGTCGAATCTGGAAAACTTCTCCACGCCATCCATCGCGACGGCGATCTCAAAATGCCGCCCTCCGGCGCGCTCACCGAAGACCAGATCGCCGATTTCGAAGCCTGGATCAAAGCCGGCGCGCCCGATCCGCGCACCGAAAAACCGTCTCCTCCGTACGATTTCGATCAGGCGCGCAAATTCTGGTCATTTCAGCCGGTCAAAGACCCCGATCCGCCCCAAGTCGCCGGCCGCGCCTGGAACAAAACTCCCATCGATCGTTTCATCAAAGCCAAACTCGACGAAAAGAAACTGGTTCCCCTCGGCCGCGCCTCCAAACACGACCTGATCCGCCGCGCGACCTTCGATCTCACCGGTCTTCCGCCCACCCCTGAAGAAGTCGCCGCGTTCCTCGCCGACAACTCGCCCAACGCTTTCGACAAAGTGATCGATCGCCTGCTCGCCTCGCCGCAATATGGCGAACGGTGGGGACGCCACTGGCTCGATCTGGTCCGCTACGCCGATACCTCCGGCTGCAACGCCGATTTTCCGGTTCCCGACGCGTATCGCTATCGCAACTGGGTGATCAACGCGCTCAATCAGGACATGCCCTATGACGAATTCCTGCGCGAACAGCTTGCCGGCGACCTGCTCCCATCCAAGAACGACGAAGACTACAACGCCAAACACATCGCCACCGGTTACATCGCCATTTCGCGCCGCTTCAGCTCCGCCGCGAACGAGTTCTTTCTCACCATCGACGACACCATCGACAATGTCGGCAAATCAATGCTCGGCCTGAGCGTTTCCTGCGCCCGCTGCCACGATCACAAATTCGATCCCGTCCCGCAGCGCGATTACTACGCCCTCTACGGCATCTTCCAAAGCACCACCTACGCGTTCCCCGGCACCGAGCTCTATCCCCACGCGCACGATTTCGTTCCGCTCCGCGCCCCCGGCGCTTCCACCCGGCTGGTTTCCTGGGAAAACGACATCAGCGATCTCGAACATCGCGTCCAGGCCTTCGTCGATATGAAGGAGGGCAAGGATCTTTCAAAAGAAGATCGGGAAAAGGAGATCAAGAAGCTGAAGGATCGCATCGTGCTGCTCGAACACGACGCGCCGGGCTTCGCGCCGAAAACCTACGCCGCCGGCGAAGGCGCGCCAGTGAGCGCGAAAATTCAGATCCACGGCGACCCGTATCATCTGGGCGAAGAAGTTCCCCGCGGATTCCTGACCGTTCTCGGCGGCCAGACTCTTCCGCCCGAGGAAAAGGGCAGCGGTCGGCGCGAGCTGGCCCAATGGATCACTGATCCCACCAATCCACTCACCGCGCGCGTCCTGGTCAACCGCGTCTGGCAGCATCATTTCGGAAAGGGAATCGTCGGCTCGCCCAATGATTTCGGCACGCGCGGCGACCGTCCCGTGAATCCCGAGCTTCTCGACTGGCTCGCCACCCGCTTCCGCGAATCCGGCTACTCGATCAAAGCGATGCATCGCCTGATCATGCGCACCAGCGCCTACCAGATGGCGAGCGGGTCCAACGAATCCGACGCTCACATCGATCCCAAAAACGATTTCCTGTGGCGCTTCGACCGCCGGCGCCTGGACGCCGAAGAAATTCGCGACGCGATGCTCGACATCGCGGGGGATCTCGATAAATCCATGGGCGGTCCGCATCCGTTTCCGCCGGAGCTGACGTTCCGCTACACGCAGCACACTCAGTTTTTCGCCGTCTATCCCACCACGCGCCGCAGCGTTTACCTGATGCAGCAGCGCTTGAAGCGCCATCCCTTTCTGGACACCTTCGACGGAGCCGATCCCAACGCCAGCACGCCCGCGCGCTCGGCCGAAGAAACTTCGCTTCAGGCGCTCGCCATGCTCAAC
>DATHCE010000157.1:0-2267 GCA_035319685.1 Bryobacteraceae bacterium
CGTCGAAGCCATTCTGGAAAGCGTAATCCTCTCGCCGAATGGCGCAACTCCTTCGGCGGCTGCGATGCGCGCCGCCGGCCAGCAGAGCGACAGGAAGCTCCACGAAGATTACCTCGCAGGCCTGCGCGCGGCGGCGCTGCCCGGCGCGAAAATCGCGGGAATGAAAATTGTGCTGGACTGCGCGAACGGTGCGGCGAGCGATCTGGCGCCTGATCTCTTCCACACGCTCGGCGCGGACGTGATCGTGATGAACGCATCGCCGGACGGCAAAAACATCAACGCGGGCTGCGGCTCGCTCCATCCGGAGGCTTTGCAGAAGCACGTGGTCGAAACCGGCGCCGTGCTGGGCGTGGCCTTCGACGGCGACGCAGACCGCGCGATTTTTTCGAGCGCGTCGGGCAAGCGAGTGGACGGCGACGGCGTGCTGCTCGCCGCCGGACGCTACATGAAATCGATCGGGACGCTCAAGGGGAGCGTGATCGTCGGGACGACAATGGCCAATCTCGGACTCGAGCGCGCGCTCGAAAGATCGGGGTTGAAATTGGCGCGCACCGACGTGGGCGACCGCTACGTCCTCGAAGAGATGCGGAGAATCGGCGCGAATCTGGGCGGCGAGCAGTCGGGGCACATTCTGTTTCTCGATGACGCGACGACGGGCGACGGCATGCTGACGGCCGTGAAAATGGCATCGCTTGTTTCGATTGCGGGGCCGCTCGACGCACTGGTGGCGGATTTGAAAATCTTCCCGCAGAAAATCGTGAACGTGAAAGTGAAGTCGAAACCGCCGATTGCGTCGCTGCCCGAGGTCGCGAACGCGCTGGCCGAAGCGGAGCGCTCGCTCGGCAAATCAGGGCGCGTCGTGCTGCGCTATTCCGGCACCGAGCCGCTGGCGCGTGTGATGGTCGAAGCCGAGAACGAAGCCGATGTCCGGCGCTGGACGGAGGCGCTCGCCTCGGCGTTGAAGTCCGCCATCGGCACGTAGCTAATTCCTGTTTGCGATGCTGTCTTGGTTGGCATTGCGGCCATTTCGGTATTCGTATATACCTTCGCCATGCGTAACGGGTTGTCGAGCCCTCTCGCTTTGGCACTTCGAGTCGCGGCAATCGTGGCGGCGTTTCTGGCGAACGGCGGCTTATCTTTCGCGCATCCCCAGGATTCGCCAACTAGCGCGCAGTCCAGTTCCCCAACCACGGCACCACCCGTGTCAATTCCTTCGTATCCTGATAGCGCTAAGGGACTCGAGCACTTCGTGGAGGACATGCTCAAATTCGAAATGGAGGGTAATCAACAGGAAGTCGAGTTGTACGAAAAATCGCTCGCGTTGCCGGACGCAGAGGGTTGGTTCCGATCGGTATTTGGGGACGACTTGGGAGAGAGCATCACCCACGTATCCGCTCCAAAGCGTGCGGACGTGCAAGTTCACACCGGCGACATGCTTGCCGAGCAGATTGCGGCCAAGCGTACGGATATCGAGGTGGTACGTTTCGACGACGCCTGCAACGACCGTGCAACGTCGGCCGAATTTTCGTTTCTGTTCCTGCGCCGGAGGCCAGAGCACCTCTACGACGTCCGGTTCCGTGGAAGTTCGGGCGCCTCACTTTGGGCGTATTTCGCATACATCGATGGCGGATTCCGCTATATCGGGAATATGAAAGCGATGGAAGTGGAGCTATACAAATCGCCGCATTCCGAGGATTCGACAAGAAGGATCATGAAAGGCGGAAATGTTCCGGCACCGAAACTAATCCATAAGGAGGATCCTGATTATCCCCTGGGAGCCAAAGCGGCGGGAATTCAGGGAAACGTGGTCATTCACGCGATCATCGCGAAAGACGGTTCGATTCGTAGCATGGAGTTGGTTGACGGAGTTTGCGATTTGGCGCAACCGGCCATGAGGGCCGTAAAGAACTGGCGCTACTCTCCGACCACACTGGCTGGAGAGCCCATCGAGGTCGATACGACGATCACCGTGGTCTTCGCATTGGGTGCCGCGCACTGATCTCTGAACGCGATTCTTCCAAACCACATAGAAAGCGGCGCCGAAAGTTTTCAGAAAATGGATTCATTATTCATTCGGCCGTGAATAGGCGATGGTGCGGGCTCGCTAACCACATGCAATTAAAAGGGATGCGGACGCTTCGAATTGCGAGCAGGCGTGGCACGGCGCGTGCAATCAAATGCGTCGGCTGTCTCTTATCCCGGGGTGGGCCGGTTTCGTCGCGCCGAAACCGGAATTCTGGGGGTAGAGCAAACGGGGGCCCGGGTGG
>DATHCE010000158.1:0-7467 GCA_035319685.1 Bryobacteraceae bacterium
GCGTCGTCGAAGGCGGTTTTCTCTGCGGTGGCCTGAAGCTCGACGAAACGGCCCGAGCCGGTCATCACCAAATTCATGTCAACTTCGGCTTGCGAATCCTCCTGGTAGCACAGGTCGAGTATCGCGACTCCCCCGACGACACCGACGCTGGTGGCGGCGACGAAATCGCGAATCGGGGATTTCTTCAACGCACCGAATTTTACTAGCCGGCGCAGCGCGGCCGACATCGCGATATAGGCGCCGGTGATGGCCGCGGTCCGCGTGCCTCCGTCGGCTTGCAGAACGTCGCAATCGAGGATGACGCTACGTTCGCCGAGCGCGTTCATGTCGATCACCGAGCGGAGCGATCGTCCGATGAGCCGTTGAATCTCCATGGTTCGTCCGGAGGGCCGGCCCTTGGTTACTTCGCGCGGCGTCCGGGTGGCTGTCGAGCGCGGCAGCATCGAATATTCGGCCGTCACCCAGCCGGTGCCCGAGCCGCGCAAAAATCCGGGCACGGAATCCTCCACCGATGCCGCGCAGAGGACCCGCGTGTTGCCGACTTCAATCAGCACCGAGCCGTCGGCGGTGAGCAGATAATCCGTGGTGACTTTCACCGGCCGCATCTGAGCGGGTTCGCGTTGGTCGATTCGCATTCACTTCCCCGATTTCAATATTTCGTAAAACAGCAGGAATAACAGGGTGAAGCCGGCCAGGATCAGGAAGGCGCATGGAATCAGGCCGCGCTTCGATCCCGTCGCGCGCACTTTTTTGGAACCGGCTGGTTTGAATCTTGCCATAACTTATCTGCGAGCGCGAATGATGGTCGCCGCCTGACGGAAAAATTCCTCCAGCGCCCGCAGCGACGCGTCTTCGCGATCGCGCAACGTGATGGATACGACGGCGCGCCCGCGATCGGCGAGCGCCATCTGAGTGGCCAGAAATTGCGCGCGATGATAATCCGAGCCGCGCTCATGATTGGCGATCAGAATCGTCGAAAAACATTTCCCGTGTCCGATGATCATTTCGTGATACGAGTGGTTCATCGCGGGGCCTTCATACACGTCGGCGGGGACCTTCAGGACCACACGAAACAGAGCCTCGGCCGAACGGTCGAGCACCCTGCGCACCGCTCGCCCGCGAGCCGAGTACCGCGTGTCGCCGAAAAATGTCAGCTCCCCGTACTCACATCGCCGCTCCGCAAAGTGCGATTTGAGAAGCCACGCGTAAATGGCGGGCGCGGTGGCTCCTTCGGGCTCGATCGATGCGGGAAGGCGGTCCCATCGCAGCGTGACGCGGCCGCGCCAGACGGAGCAACGCCCGCTCTCCTCCGTGCGCTTCCATTCCCGGTTTTTGAGAATGCTGCCGGCGCGCTCCGCTTCGGCGTGGATGCGATTGGCGATGGATTTGTAGAGCTCGACGCCCGGCTGCGTGACAAAGTTCATTTTCTCGAGCCATGCGACGCCGAAAACCGCGTAATGAACGAACTGCATGTAGCGCGACAGCGATGGCGGCCCGGTCAGAACCGCAGCCGGATAACCGGAGCGGCGCAGCAGCGCGATTTTCCCGGGCGTCTTGCCCTTGAATTGCACCGCGAGGAAGACGCGATCCTGACGCGGATCGCGCGGGGCGCGGTAATTGGTCAGGTGGACTGGCTCGCCGACCATGATCTTGATCCCGAATTTCTCGGATTTGCCCAGACTTTCCTCGAAATTCTGTTTGGTCCACATGCCCGCGCCGGCCCATTCGCGCGGAAGCAGCAACGTTACCTTGTCGCGTCCCGCGGCCGCCTGCGCGTCGAGAAATGCCGCCAGGCGCCATGCCGTCTGGATTTCTTCGGGCGCCAGATTCGCGCCGGCAATCCATTCCTGAAGGTCGGCGCCGGCGAGCGCGAGCGGATACAGGCTGCCGCGCGTGAGCGGTGCGCTGTGACGGCCCGCGGTGGTGTTCTGATCGTCGAGCTGAAGAGGAATCCGCCGGTAGCCGCGTGCAGCGGCGAATTTGTCGACGAGCGATCCGGGCAGCGCCATGGAAATCATGTGGGGCCGCAAATCGACACGCGCGGCGTCATACAGCGCCGCGATCCTTTCGAGATTGAACACCGGCTCATACGACGTCATGCCCATCGCCATGCCGACCACCAGCGTGCGCTCGAGGATCCGTGCGTCGTCGAGCCGGCTGCGGCGGCGCATGTCGTCGAGAATCGAATCGAGTTTTTCGGGATCGGTGGAATCGAGAATATACAGACGCGGCCTGCGCCCGAGGAGTCCGCACGACTGATACATCCCTTTGTCTTCCGCCGAGCCGCCCATGCCAACCCAGATCACGAACTGTAAAGGCGCATCGTGCGCCTCGCGAATCCGCGAGCGAATTTCCTCCACTTCACGCGCGATCTGCTCGGGCCATTCCGGATGATGCTCCGCCTCCCAGGCGAGGTTGAAGACGCCATATCCGTTCTTGACGACGCGTCCCTGTTCGATCTCCATGCCGATGGGAATCAGCGCACTGCGCGATGGATCGAGCGCCGCCAGGCCTTTACGCCGGACGCGCGAATCGAGAGCCTTCAATCCGCCGAGCACGGACGCGGTCCGGAATCGTTCGAAGGCGGACTGCGATTCAGGTTGATCGTGATAGAGCGCAAGCAGCAACTCAATTAGATGTAGCACACGTAGAATGAGAATATGAGCGCGACCGCACCGGCGCCTAAAGTGGTCGACCGGTTCTTCGAGTTTTCGCTGCTGGGGATGCTCGCGGCAGGGTACTTCGCGGTGGTCGGATCGGGCTATCTCGATTGGCCGACGGCGACGCTGACGCTGCTGGGCCTGTGCTTGCGCGCGCTGATGGTGGCGGGCGTGGCGAAGATTACCTTTTCCAATCGTCTGGTTGCGGCGGTCACGCTCGGCTATATCGGTTTTTATCCGATCGACTATTTTTTCATCAGCGAGTCGTTTCTCCGGGCGACCGTTCACCTGGTCTGCTTCCTGGCGGTATTGAAAATTCTGACGGCGACTACCAATCGCGATTACACCTACGTCAAAATGATCGCGGCGATGGAACTGCTGGCCGCGGCGGTGCTTTCCGCGAGCCTCAGCTTTTTCGGATACCTGGCGTTTTTTTTGCTGTGCGCGGTCGCTGCGTTTTCAAGCGGCGAAGTGAGGCGATCGGCTCAATTGCGGCGCGCGGTGGTGCGCGGAGGGTTGCGAGCCTTTCCCCGGCGCCTTACCATCCTGGCGACGTTTCTGTTCTGCGGCATCCTGGTGATGACCACCGGCCTGTTCTTCGTGCTGCCGCGCACCGCGCGCGCCGCGCTCGAACGGTTCGTGCCCGACAAATATCACGTGCCCGGATTTTCCAACAGCGTGACGCTCGGCGAGATCGGAGAGATCAAGCAGAGCAGCATCGCGGTGATGCATATCCAGAGCTATCAGGGCGAAGGTCTGCTCCAGGTGCGCTGGCGCGGCGGCGCGCTCAGCCGGTTCGACGGCAAGCGATGGGACAATCCGCCATCCATGAACGCGGAGCTTCCGGTGGAGCACGGCCTGCTCACGGTGAACAAACTTTATCGTCCGGCGACGCGGCCCGGGCGCACGCTGATTTACCAGGTTCAGTTGAACGACATCGCCGCGGATACGCTGTTCATCGCCGGAACGCCCGAAACCATCCGTATCAATCTGCCGTACGTGCGGCTTTCGCCCAGCGGCGCGTTCAACGTTCTGGTCCCGGCGAGCCGCCCGGGGCTCACCTACGGCGTCTACAGTTTTCTCGAAGACGAATCCGCGGAGGTGAGCAGCACGCCGGAGCCGCTGCCGTTGCGCGCGCGGCAACAGTTGCTGCAAATGCCCGACCTCGATCCGCGCATTCCACGCCTGGCGCGCCAGATGACTGCGGGCGCCACCGGCGAGTTCGCCAAAGCCAGCGCGCTCGAGCATCGTTTGCGTCGCGATTACGGCTACACGCTGAAGCTGTTGTCTACGCCGGTGAGCGATCCGCTGGCGTATTTTCTGTTCGTGCGCCGGAAGGGGCATTGCGAATATTTCGCGTCGGCGATGGCGGTGATGCTGCGCACGCTGGGGATTCCGTCGCGCGTGGTCACGGGATTTCAGAGCGGCGTGTACAATCCGATGACCGGGCTGCAGGTGGTGCGCGCTTCCGACGCGCACAGCTGGGTGGAGGCGTGGATCGACGGGCGCGGCTGGACCACCTTCGATCCGACGCCGGCCGATCCCTACGCGAGCGGCAACGGCGTGATGGCGCGCCTCTCGCTGTTCTTCGATGCCGCCGAGCAGTTCTGGCAGGATTGGGTGGTCAGCTACGATTTGGATCACCAGGTGATGCTCGCATCGCGGATGGATGAATCGGCGCGGCACCTTCGCTTCCGCTGGTTCGATCGCGCGCGCGGATGGATGCAAGCCGCGGGACGCACGGGCCTGTCCCATGCGCCGGGGGCCGGGATCCTGATCGCCGCCGCGCTTCTGCTGCTGATCTACGGCCGGCGCCTGGGGAACTGGTGGCGGGGACAACTGCGGGTGCGCCGGTTGGCGCGCGGCAACGGAAAAGCTTCCGATGCGACGCTGCTCTATGAGCGGATGCTGCGCTTGTTGGCCCGCCGGGGAATTCAGAAGCCGGCGTGGCTCACACCGGCGGAATTCGCGCGCGTGCTGCCGGCGTCCGAGGTGAGTCCGATCATTGAAGACCTCACCACCTTTTATAACGAGTTTCGATTCGGCGGCCGCACCGAGGTCGCGCCGAGAATGATGGTCCTGCTCGATCAGTTGGAAAAAATGTGAGCCGCTACAATTCGAGCTTGCCGTGATACATCATATCGTGCAGCGGAAATTTGCACTTCACGCTTAGCGGACCGAGTTTGGTGACGAAGGTCACCTGATGATCGCCCAGCTGGATCAAATCGTTGCGCTCGAAATAAAACAGCGTTCCCGACTTCTCCGGCGGACCCTTCAGTCTCCCGATTTTCACAAGATAAATCGGATCGCCGCGTTTTTCGAGCTTGCTGTACTCCTTGAGCATCTCCAGCCGCTGTTGAAACTCCGAATCGGACTCGTCATTGCCGCCGCCGCTCAACATCGGCAGATCGCCGACCACCGACAGAATGTAATTCGCCGCCGGATCGTCCTTCAACTGCTGGCGGTTCGCTTCACGAATCGGCAGCGCGGACTCCCATCGCACAATCGCCTTGGAATGGCCGGGATTTACCGCGGCTCCGGGATCGCCGCTCGGCACCACCGTTGGGCCGGTTCGGCGGCTCATCGTGCTTCTACTCCGCGCAGGTCCCAAGCCGCCGCCGCTATTGAAATCGACGGTGGCTTCCCGCGCCCAGGGCGATTTGGTCAGCAAAATTTCGCGCTCGTCATCGGTCCACTCTTCCGGCTTTCGCTCGTTCCAGAATTCCTTTTCCGCGGCCGGCAAACGGAAAACCGCGGATAGGCCCAAGCCTAGCCGGATGGCAGTGCGTCTGGTCATGAAGTCTTTGAGACGCCGCGGTATGCCCGCACGTTACCGGTCCCGAGAGCGAAGAGGCGCCGGAAGTTTGCCGGAAGCGCCAAGATTTCGTCGCGATGGAATCGAGGAGGCTCTATTTTTCTGCGATTTATGCTGGGCGTCGGATTGCTGACATTCAATCCGGAGAGTTCTACGTGTCGACATCCGCCGCGGTTCTGAAAGAAGCGCCCGATTCGAAGGAGCCATCGAGGCCGCGAAAACAACTCGACGTCGCGATGCTCGCGGGAATCGCGGTCGCCTTCATCGCGACCGTCGCCGGAATCGCTTCGACCGGCGTCAAGCTGACGTATTTTCTGCAGCCGACCGGAGCGCTAATCGTGCTGGGAGGGACCATCGGTGTGACGCTGATCACCAGCCCTCGCATGTCACTGGTGCATTCGATGCGGCACGCATTTTCGTTGCTGTGGGCGCCGGAAACCGATCGCGCGGCGCTGATCGAAGAGCTTCTGGGTTATGGGAAAGCCGCGCGGACCATGGGGTTGCTCGGCATCGAACCGATGATCGACCGCGCCAGCAGCGCATTTCTCAACGAATCCCTGCTCCTGGCGATGGATGTGCAGCAACGCCCGGAGCTGCAAGCCGCGCTCGAGACGAAATTGCGCCTGCGCGAACGGCAGGGCGAGATGGACGCGAAAACACTGGAGGTCGCCGGGGGCTTCGCCCCGACCATCGGCGTTCTGGGCACCGTGGTGGGCATGATCGACGTGCTGCGGCAGTTCTCCAACGTCTCCTCGATCGCTTATGGAGTGGGCACGGCCTTCGTTTCGACGCTGTACGGGTTGGGTTTGGCGAACCTGGTGCTCCTGCCCGCGGCGCATCGCATCCGCGCTCGCGTGGCCGAAACATTCGAAGTTCACGAAATGATCGTCGAAGGCGTGCTGTGTATTTTTGATCGAGTTCATCCGACCGTGGCTCGGGAGCGAATGCAATCCTACCTGCGTGAGAAATGAAGCCGCGATACCTGCAAACGGAAACCGCAAGTCGCGATCGCTGGACCATCAGCTATCTCGACATGATGACCATTCTGCTGATTTTTTTCGTCGCCGTGGCGGCGAAGACCCAGTTCGCCGCGACGCCTCCGCCGCCGCCTCCACCACCTCCGCCGAAGCCGGCCGTCGTCGAACCGGAGAAACCAGCGACGAATCTGCTTGAGATTCAGGAGAAGCTGAAAGGGCTGCACCCGCACCTGGATTCGCGCGGCCTGGTCATCAGTCTGCCGCAGGCGATCCTGTTTGCTCCCGGCGACGACCGGATTAGCCGGAACGCGTTCCCAACAGTTGAAAAGATCGCGGCCGTGCTGGGCGAGATCCCTAACCAGGCGATTTTGGTCGGGTATGCCGATTCGGTGCCGATCCACAACCGGCGATTCAAGAACAATTGGGAATTATCGGCGGCGCGGGGATTACGGCTCCTGGAATTGTTGACGGATCGCTACGGAATCGAGGAGTCGCGATTGTCGGTCTCAAGCGATGGGTCGAATCACCCGAGAGATTCAAACGAAACAGCAGACGGGCGCGCCAGCAACCGGCGGGTAGAGATTGTGATCGAAGACATGGGCCCAGTGGCCGGTTCCTTGCAACCGGCCACTGACCCGCAAAACACTCGAATCGTTACGCCATCACCTTCGCAAACGCGGCCTTGAACTTGTTCATTTCGTCCTGGGTCCCGACCGAAACGCGCACGTGCGTCGGCCAGGCGGGCCAAATGCGCCCGATGTACACGTTCTCCTTCGCCAAAGCTTGAACCACTTGTTCACCCGGTCGCTTTACTTCCACCATAAAGTGATTGGCTTCGCTCTTGACGAACGAAATGTTCCGCTTGTCGAGGAATGCGAACACATCGTCACGAATATCCGCGTTGATCTTCTTCCGCTCGGGGACCAGCGTTTTCGATCTCAGGCTGGCCGTCGCGGCCGCCATTGCGGTGATCGGCACGAAACCGACCCCGTACGGGCGCAGCTTCGCGAGCAGA
>DATHCE010000159.1:0-2174 GCA_035319685.1 Bryobacteraceae bacterium
TCCTCATCGGACAGAAACGACTTCAGCTTCGCGAAAATTCCGTCGGGCACTCTTCCGCGTAGCGCGACCAGACAGTCCACGTAAGCGAGGACTGCCCCCTCCTCATTAGTGAAACATTCTGCGACCTGCCAATCCTTGAGCGCCGCGACTTTTTCGTCGGAGACGCCAACTCGGCGGCACGACTTGCAGTGCTGCGAGAAGACGAACTGGCTGCCGACCAGCCAACCGGCGCGTGTTTGCCCAAGCTCGCGAAACACCGGATTCAGCTTGCGATCCGGACTTTGATAGAAGCGGAAGCCGCGCATCGCGTGATCGAGCGCGTCGGGCACCAGCGCGAACACCGTCCACCAGTTGCCCGGCGTTCCAGTCTCGGTGCCGGGATTGGCGACTGGGTCGCGATCGGGACCGAACAACAGGTCGTAAGCTTGAAGAACCACCTTCGACCCCGCGTCTTTGCGGGAAACCTCTCGCAATCTCGGCATCAGAGTCACACACCTCCACGAAGATTCGTAGCGTCAACCGTCACTGGTTCGGCAACGAGCTGGTCAGCGGTGCTGAGAGCCGTCTGGCACACACGCGCGGTTCATGTCCATTGACCAGAAAATAAGCCCATCGAATCGACGCCATCGTAGGTTAAGCATATTCGTGAGTACCGCGGTTTCCCGGCCGCAGCCAATCTTGATACTGCTTTCAGAAAGCTGCGGCGATGGCGGCGAAAAAATGAAGGCGGCGAGGAGGGCCGGCGGGCGTGGCAGCACGCACTAAGCGAGGCCCGGACGAAATCCTCGCCGCCGTGCGGCGCTTCTGGGGCCTTCGAGGGCCTCCGGCCGCTGCAGGCCGAAGCGATCAGGGCGGGGCTGGAGCGGCACGATTCGCTGGTGGTGATGCCGACCCGGGGGTGGGAAATCGCTCTGCTATCAGGTTCCGCCGGCCGTCGCGCGGCGACAGACACAGTCGTCTCGCCGCTCATCGCCCTCATGAAGCATCAGGTCGACGCGCTTCGCGCCTGCGGTTATCCGGCCGCCGCGCTGCACCGCGGCGTGGACTTTACCGATATGCGCAACGACCCGGAGCTATTCGAGCTTGAGCCCGAAGACCTTCACTTGGAAATGGAAATCTGAAGCCCGTCAAGAGGAAAGCCTTCTGCAACTTGAGAAACCTCGAATGGTCTATCGACCATTGAATAGCCAAACGCGGAGCGGACCGATCGATTCAAAGCTCAGTGCCTGCGACAGGCGAAGCATGGTGCCTTCTTCGTAGCCAACAATCGCGGCATCGGCAAAGTCCCTCGAGAGCGCAGCGAGCGATCCCGACGCGCACGCGCGCGGGTCTTCCGCTTGAGCCGCGAAGAAATTCGACCATCCGAGGACCCCTTCGCTTCGGTTTCCGATAGCGCCGGCGACGATACGCTCGCCGCGATAGCCCGCGACGATCGCGACATCCGGAGTATCCAGCAACGCCGGCACAAAGATTCTCGCTGTATTGGTGTCGCCGTTAGCGCGGCGCCAGGCACGTTCCCATTCAGCGAGCGAGTCTTCGGAGCACACTAACTTCCAACGCGGTTCAGCAGATCCGAGCATCGGCAATTTCTCCCGCGGCAGGATGATCCACTGTGCCTCGAACAAAGCCGTGAAGCCGAGCGATGTGAGATCGAGCGATGCAAAGCTGTCCTTCAGCGCCCATCCTATAGGCAGCCCTTCACGACTCAACTCTTCGATCAACTTGAAATGTCGTGGTGCGTCGTGCGCTATCGTCTGCGCATTGGGATAGAAGCGCGGAATCCGCCCGCGATTGATCCACATTCCATCAGCAAACACTCCCGGGCTGCCGTGCGCGCTACAGACGAGATCGCACCAATCGGCATTATTGCGCACCGCGCGCTCTATTCGCTCCTTCACAGATTCCTGCCTCCAGCACAACGAGTCACGCGGGGGTCGCGGCGTTGTTCAGAACTTTGAACCGCAGGCTCACGGCGGAGTCCGTATGGGGAACAATGCAAAATAGTTAAAGTAATAGCAACTGCGTGTGATGGAATGGACCGCTTGTATCTCTACCAGAGAGACGGAGGATGGGTTACGGCGCGGCAGATCGATGGACCGAGGCTCGCCAGAGAGGCAGAGCAGCAGGGAGCTGGAATCGCCGCGCCGCAATCACCGCCGATCGCGAGTTCGGAC
>DATHCE010000160.1:0-17640 GCA_035319685.1 Bryobacteraceae bacterium
CTGCGCCTGGGCATTCCGCGCAAGCCGTTCTTCGATTCGCTCGATTCCGAGGTGGAAAAGTCGGTGAACGCCGCGATCGAAGTGCTGCGCAAAATGACCGCCAGCATGGCAGATGTGCAGTTTCCAACCTCGACGGTGCAAAGCCAGATTCTCGGGCCCGAAGCCTACGCCTATCACTCGAAATGGATCACCGAATCGCCCGAGTTGTATCAGCCGCAGACGCGCGCGATTCTTCAAAGGTCGGCCGATACGAAAGCAGGGGCGTATGCGGCTGCGCTTCACGAGCTCGCCATCGAGCGCCGCGAGATCGCGAGCTTTTTTGCGAACATCGACCTGCTGATCACGCCCACTATGCCCAACGCCGCGGCGGCCATCGAGGAGAGCGCGCAGCGAAACACAGCCAGCGTTCGCAACACCTCGCCGTTCGACGTTTTCGGCCTGCCCGCGATTTCGGTTCCCTGCGGATTCTCGAGCGCCGGTTTACCGATCGGGCTCCAAATCGCGGGTGCGCCGTTTGCGGAAGCGACGGTGCTTGCCCTGGCTCACGCCTACCAGCAGGCGACGGATTGGGGCACTCGCCGGCCGGCGCTTTGACGTAAGATTGCAGCCATGGGGCGAGTGATTCTGTGGTTCGGCGCTGTCACCATCGGCTTCGCCCAGTCCCGCGGCGACGCGGCATTGCCGCAGAGACTGGTACGGCTCACGGTCGCGGCCACCGATTCCAAAGGCGACCCGGTGACCGATCTCGGCGCCTCCGATGTCCAGGTTCGCGAAGACGGTAAAGTGCGTCCGGTTGTTTTCTTCCGCTTCGACGGATCCAAACGCAATGCGGCGGCGCCCGCGCCGGGCGAGACCGTCAATGTTCCCGCGCTTACGCCCACGGTGCTGCTATTCGACCGCTGGAATGAACGACTGACGGCCGCGGCGCCGGCGTGGTTCAACGTCGACTCGGCGCTGAAGCGCATGGAGTCGGTGGATCGCATTTTTATCTATTTCCTGACCAATCACGGCGATCTGTATCCGGTGCATCCGCTGCCGGCCAGCGATGCGGATCTGCGCGCATTAGCGGAGCCGACGCCGGCCGAGCTCAGCGCCAAGCTGGACGACGCGGTGCGCAAGCTGCAGGGATTCCGGGATAAGGATGTACAGTACGAGCCGGTGCGCGTCGACACGACGCTTAAGGCGCTGGACGCGCTCGGAACGCAAATGGCGTCGATCGTGGGGCGCAAGAATTTGATCTGGGTGACGCAAGGCATCCCGTCGGCGGCGCGGACTCCTGGCGGCTCGGTCGATTTCATTCCGCAATTGCGGTTGTTCAGCATTGCCGCGGCGGCCTCCCAAATTGCGATTTACGCGGTGGATGAATCGGCGCGGGGAGTAGATGCCGACCTTTCCAGCCTTTCCCGGCAGACGCTGCAAATGCTGTGTTCGCTGACGGGCGGACGCTGGTATCCGAGCGATGACGCCGAGCCTGCCTTCGCCGATGCACTGGCCGACGGCCGCGGCGCCTATCGGCTCGCGTATTATTCGGAATTTCGCCTGAACGACCGCAAGGAACACAAGATCCGCGTAGAGTCGTCGCGGAAAGGGCTACGCCTTTTGACGCGCGAAGGCTATTTCGGCAGCGCGGTCGAGGCGGACCCCGATCAAATGGAGCAAGCCTTGTTCACGAGCGAGCGCCGCAGCCCGTTCGAAGCGACCGACATCGGACTGCGAGTCGCGCTGTCGGCGGCGCCTGCGAGCGGATCGTCGCACTTCGCGATTCACGTCGATCCGGCGGACGTGCTGCTCGAGCAGCGCGGGGGAAATTATCAGGGCGAGCTCGCGCTGATGTTCGCGCTTTACAGTCAAGGCTTTCTCAAGGACGCGTCGGCGCCCATGGACGTCAATATCGATCTGACGCCGGATCAGTTCCGCAAGGCGCAAACGGACGGGATCGATGTTTCCAAGGACCTGCGGGTGGGTGGCGGAATCGACAAGATTCGCGTGATGGTGTTCGACCGCCGGCTGTTTGCGCTGGGATCGGTGACCGTGGCGCCGCTGAAGTAGCCCATTTTTGGGGTTCGCGTAGACCAGTTTCAAGCGGCCTGTAACGGCAGTCTCAACAGCCGACGATCCTGCAATAGTCTCCGTTATCCATGAAACTGGTCTAGCCAGGGCACGCAGGTTGATTCCCGTCAAAAGAGTCATCATGAAAGCCGTCAAAAGAGTCATCATGAAGGATTGATACAGACCTTTTGGATTGTCGCCCACGCGTGGCGCGTAAATCCGGCCGGGCTCGCGGTTTGTGCAGCAATGCTCGCCGCAATGCTCGCCGCATTTCTGGCTCGCGGCGGGTGGTCGCGGTCGAGGTTGCTGTGGTTTTTTGGCGCTGAATTTCTGCTGGCCTCAACGGTCTCGTCGCCGCTCGATGTTTTGGCGCGCGAATATTTGTTCACCGCAGAAGCTGTGGAGCGGGTCGTGATCGGGATGGCTGTGCCGTATCTTTTCATCTTGTCGATGCCGCCGGCGTTGTCGTTCGGAATGAATCGCGGAGTGAATCGATACGTCGCCTGGATCGCGGGGATCGGCTCGCTGCTGATCTGGTTTCTGCCTGGCCCGCTCAAACAGGCGGTGGCGAGCGAGACGATGCGCGGGGTCGAATACGCGACGCTGATTGCGGGGGGCGTGATTTTCTGGTGGCCGATTCATGCGCCGGATTCCGCGCGGCGCATGCCGATGGTGCCCACCTCGCTCATCTATCTGACGGCGGCGACGATCTGGTGCTCGATTGCCGGATTGTTTCTGGCCTTTGAACAGCCGTCCCTTTTCTCCTTTTACTCAGCCTCGAAAGACACGCTCCACATCGCCAATTCCCTGTTGATCGACTGGAGTTTTTCACGAGAAAACGATCAGCAGACCGGCGGATTGCTGTTCTGGATCGGCTCGGCAACGGTGCTGCTGAGTGAAATCATGGCCATTTATATCCGCTGGTACCGGTCGGCCGAAGTGCGGGACGAGTTCAAAGGCCGCTAATCGCCGCGCGTGCGCCTGTGAGGCTAACCGCCTGGGCTGGTGTACTATATTGCAGTGGCGGAAAGTCGAGTATAATCAGATTGTCGGTCACTTAACTATGGCAACCAGGAGACCCCGGTGAAGCGCGCTGGCTCCGACGATTCCCTGCGCTGTTCTTTCTGTGCAAAGAGCCAGGATGTTGTTGGCAAGCTGATCTCCTCCCCTTCAGATTACCCTCGCGCCTACATCTGCGACGAGTGCATCGCGGTATGCAACTCGATCCTTGAGGACGATCGCCACGAACAGCAATACGGGACGCCGCACAAACTTCCTAAGCCGCTGGAATTGAAGGAGTATCTTGACCAGTACGTGATTGGCCAGGATGCCACCAAAAAGAAGCTCGCCGTGGCGGTCTATAACCACTACAAGCGCATTCAAATGAACAAGACGCGCGCCGGCGAGGTGGAGCTGTCCAAGTCCAACATTTTGCTGATTGGGCCGACCGGAACCGGCAAAACGCTGCTCGCGCAAACCCTGGCCAGGATTCTGGATGTCCCGTTCGCCATAGTGGACGCGACTACGCTGACCGAAGCCGGCTACGTGGGAGAAGATGTGGAGAACATTATTCTCCGGTTGCTGCAGAATGCGGACTGGGACGTGCAGCGCTGCCAGCAGGGCATCATATATATAGATGAGATCGACAAGATCGGGCGGAAGGACGAAAACCCGTCGATCACGCGCGATGTTTCCGGCGAAGGGGTGCAGCAGGCGCTGTTGAAAATCCTGGAAGGAACCATCGCCAACGTTCCGCCGCAGGGAGGACGCAAGCATCCGCATCAGGAATTTACGCCGGTGGACACGACCAACATCCTGTTCATCTGCGGAGGGGCGTTCGTCGGGTTAGAAAAGACCATTTCGCGGCGCATCGGAACGCGGACGATCGGATTTTCCAATTCCGAGGATCCGGCGCAGGCATCGTCCCGGCGTCCGGGGAGCTCGGGCCGTCGCGACGTCACCATGCTCGAGCAATGCCAGCCGATGGACCTGATCAAGAGCGGGTTCATCCCGGAGTTTATCGGCCGCCTGCCGGTGGTCGCCGTGCTGGAGGATTTGAGCAAGGAAGCGCTGGTACAGATCCTGACCAAGCCGAAGAATGCGATCATCCGGCAGTACCAGAAGCTGTTCGAGTTCGAAAATGTTAGACTGAAGTTTAGCGACGATGCGCTCGAGGCGATTGCGCAGCTCGCCATGGAGCGCAAAGTCGGGGCGCGGGGCTTGCGCATGATCCTCGAGGAATTGATGCTGGATCTGATGTACTATCTGCCGTCCTACAAAAAGGTCCGCGAATTTCTCGTCACCAAGGAAATGGTGATGACGCAGAAGATCAACATGGCCTTGCTCGAAAAGGCTGGATAATTTGAACGAGTGGCCAGTGGCCAGCAAGACGCCGGGCTGAAGTTTCTGACCACTGGATACTGATCACTCCCAATGCTTACTTCCAAAGAAAAATCCGACACGCGCCGATTGCCGATGATGCCCATCCGGGACGTCGTCATTTTTCCGCACATGATGACGCCGTTTCTGGTGGGACGCGAATCGAGCGTGCGCGCGCTTGAAGAAGCGCTGGCCGGAGACAAGAAAATTTTCCTGGCGACGCAGCACGATGCCAGTGTCGACGAACCGCGGCCCGAAGAAATTTACTCGGTGGGCACGGTGGCCAACATTGTCCAAAGTCTGAAACAAGCCGACGGCAACCTGAAGGTGCTGGTGGAAGGGGTCGAGCGCGGAAAAATTCTTTCGGTCAACGAAGACGAGGGGTTTTTCAAGGCCGCGATCAAGACGTTCAGCTATAAGATCGAAACCGGAGCGCAGCTCGATGCGCTGACCTCGCGCGTCACCACGCTGTTTGAGCAGTACGCCAAGCTGAGCCAGAACGTGAATTATGACACGATGGTGGCCGCGATTCGCGGCGACGATCCGGGCAAGCTGGCCGATACGGTGGGTGCGAACATGCAGCTCGCCATCGAAGAGAAGCAGGAGCTGCTCGAAATTTTCGACCCTATTGACCGGCTGACGCGAGTCGCCGAGATGCTCGACATCGAGATCGAAAAGTTGAACGTCGACCGGACCATCCAGGGTCGCGTGAAGCGCCAGATGGAGAAGGCGCAAAAAGAGTATTACCTCAACGAAAAGATCAAGGCCATTCAGAAGGAGCTCGGCCGCGGCGAAAAAAGCGAGTTCGACGAGCTGAAGAAGAAAATCGAAACCGCGGGCATGACCAAGGACGCGTTTGAGAAGGCGATGGCCGAGCTGAAGCGCCTGGAAAACATGCCGCCGATGTCGGCCGAATCGACCGTTTCGCGCAATTATCTGGATTGGCTGCTGGCCGTGCCGTGGAAGAAAAAGTCCAAGGAAATCCGCGACCTCCCGTACGCGCAACAGGTGCTCGAAAGCGACCATTACGGCCTTGAAAAGATCAAGGAGAGGATCCTCGAATTTCTCGCCGTCAGGCGTCTGGTGAAGGATCCCAAGGGATCGATTCTGTGCTTCGTCGGACCTCCGGGCGTCGGCAAGACGTCGCTTGGAATGTCGATCGCCAAGGCGACCGGACGCAAGTTTGTGCGCCTGTCGCTAGGCGGGGTGCGCGATGAAGCCGAAGTTCGCGGCCACCGGCGCACGTACATCGGCGCGCTGCCCGGCCAGATTATTCAGATGATGAAGAAGGCCGGTGTGCGCAATCCAGTGTTCATGCTGGATGAAGTCGACAAGATGTCGACGGATTTTCGCGGCGACCCGTCGGCGGCGCTGCTCGAAGTGCTCGATCCGGAACAGAATTTCATGTTCATGGATCACTATCTCGACGTCGAATACGATCTGAGCCAGGTGTTCTTCATCGCCACGGCGAACGTGCTGCACACGATTCCGCCGGCTTTGCAGGATCGCATGGAAGTGATCCGCCTTTCCGGCTACACCGAGCAAGAGAAGCTGGAGATCGCCAAGCGCTTTTTGGTGCCCAAGCAGCGCAAGGAAGCCGGCCTGACCGAGCAGCAGGTTCAATTCAACGATGAAGGCATTCAGGAGCTGACCCAGCATTACACGCGGGAAGCCGGCGTCCGCAACCTGGAGCGCGAAATCGGCAACGTGTGCCGCAAGATCGCGCGATCGGTGGTGAACGCGCGATCCGACAAGTCGAAGAAAATCGAGAAAGCCGTGATGAGCCCGGCAAAAGTGAACGAATTGCTGGGTCCGCAAAAATTCCGGGAACAGCAGGCCGATACGAAAAACGAAGTGGGCGCGACGGTGGGCCTGGCCTGGACCGAGGTCGGCGGATCGATTCTGACGACCGAGGCGGCCATCATGGAAGGCCGCGGAAAACTCACCACCACCGGAAAGCTCGGCGACGTGATGCAGGAATCGGCGCAGGCGGCCATGAGCTACATCCGCAGCCGGAGCCATGTGATGGGGCTGCCGCGCGACTTCTATCGCCACATCGACATTCACCTGCACGTTCCGGAAGGCGCGATCCCCAAGGATGGACCGTCGGCGGGCATCACCATCGCCACCAGCATTTGCAGCGCGCTGACCAGCATTCCGGTTCGCGCCGATATCGCGATGACCGGTGAAATCACGGTTCGGGGCCGCGTTCTGCCTATCGGCGGCCTTAAGGAAAAATTGCTCGCCGCGCACCGCCAGGGAATCAAGGAAGCGATCCTGCCCGCGGACAACGAGAAGGATCTGCCGGACATTCCGGAAAATGTACGAAAGGACATGAAGCTGCACTTCGTCAGTTCGATGGACGAAGTGTTGAGAATGGCGCTCGAGCGCGAGATCGAAATGGCGCCGCTCGCGGGAATGTTGACGGCGGCGGAGATTGTCGCCCGATCGCGGGAAGAAAAAGTCACGCATTAAGGCTGACTTACCGGAGTCACCGGCCAGTTTCATGGCGGCTCAGTTTATAATAAGTGCAGCCAGGCCGGAGCAGTTTCCGCCGGAAGGCGACGCCGAGGTCGCGTTTTTGGGCCGCAGCAATGTCGGCAAATCCAGCCTCCTGAATCGATTGGTGGGGGCCGACAAGCTGGCGCACACGAGTTCGCGGCCGGGCTGTACGCAGTCGATCAATTTCTACCAGGTTGACGGCGAGTTGCGTTTCGTGGACTTGCCGGGGTATGGATTCGCAAAAGTCCCCCAGCACATCACGAGGAAGTGGAAGGAGCTGATCGAGCGATACCTGCTCGATCGGAGCGCGCTGAAGCTCGCGGTGATCGTTCTGGATTCCCGGCGCGGATGGATGGAAAAAGACATCGAGTTAAGAGACTGGCTCGAATGTCACGGAACACCTTATCTGGTGATCGCCACCAAGATGGATAAGGTGAAGTCTCAGAGAGAAAGGCATCAAAGCCTGAGAGCTCTCCGCGAAGGATATTGCGGAGAAATTCTCGAATGCTCGGCCGTTACCGGCCGGGGAGTGAGGGAAATTTGGCAAGCGATTTCGAAAATCAAGACCGGGCCGCCAACGCCGAGGCCGACACGCTGAAAGCGGTCGACCCAATCAGCGCCGAAACTATCAAGGCCGAAAGCATCAAGCCCGAAAGCATCAAGGTGGACGCGCCCAAGACGGAATCCCCCAGGGCGGAGACCCCCAGGACGGAGACGCCCAAGCCGGAGACGCCCAAGCCGGAGTCGCCCAAGCCGGAGCCGCGCACCCGCGCAGATGCTCGCACGAAAATAGAGCCCAAATCCGCCGACAGGGTGCCGGTGGACAAGGCACCCGTGGAGAAATCTCCCGCGGAGAAAGCGCCGGTGGAGAGGGCCATCGACAAGCCCACTGCTGTCGTGGCTGTCGAGCCGAAGGCGGAAGCGGAGCCCAAGCCGGAGAAATCCGCCGAGCCGGTCAAGTCCGAGCCTGTGAAGGTGGAAGCCGAACCGGCCGCGGCGCAAGTTTCCGGGCGCCTGTTCGACAGCAAGCGCCGCGCCGCGCAAGTCCAGCAGGGCAAAAACGGCGGCAGCGCGCTCGATCTGGTGGAGCTCAAGGACATGAGCATTCAGAAGCTCAACCAGATCGCCAAGGACCTGGGTGTGCAAGGTTACGCCGGGCTGCGCAAACAGGAGCTGATTTTCAAGATTCTGCAAGTGCAGGCCGAAAAAAGCGGGCTGATTTTCTCGGAAGGCGTGCTCGAATGCCTGCCCGACGGGTTCGGATTCCTGCGTGCGCCGGAATACAACTACCTGCCCGGCCCCGACGACGTGTACGTCTCGCCGTCGCAGATCCGGCGCTTCGATCTACGCACCGGCGACACGGTCAGCGGCCAGATCCGCCCGCCCAAGGAAGGGGAGCGGTACTTCGCGCTGATCAAGGTCGACGCGATCAATTTCGAGCCGCCGGAGGAAGCCCGCAACAAGATTTTCTTCGACAATCTCACTCCTCTTTATCCCCAGTCGAGATTGAAGATGGAAACCGTCAAGGACAATTTCTCGGGCCGCGTGATGGACCTGCTCACGCCGATCGGCAAGGGCCAGCGGGGGCTCATTGTAGCCGCTCCGCGAACGGGCAAGACGATGCTGCTGCAATCCATCGCCAATTCGATCACCGCCAACCATCCGGACACGACGCTGATTGTTCTGCTGATCGATGAACGTCCGGAAGAAGTCACCGACATGCAGCGATCGGTGAAGGGAGAAGTGATCTCGTCGACATTCGACGAGCCGGCGTCGCGCCACGTGCAGGTCGCGGAAATGGTGATTGAGAAAGCGAAGCGTCTGGTCGAGCACAAAAAAGACGTGGTCATCCTGCTCGACTCGATCACGCGTCTGGCGCGCGCTTATAACACCGTGGTTCCGCCGTCCGGCAAAGTGCTCTCAGGCGGCGTCGATTCGAATGCGCTGCAACGTCCGAAGCGGTTTTTCGGCGCGGCGCGTAATATCGAAGAGGGCGGCTCGCTGACCATCGTCGCCTCCGCGCTGGTCGACACGGGCAGCCGCATGGACGACGTGATTTTCGAAGAATTCAAAGGCACCGGCAACATGGAAATCCATCTCGACCGGAAGTTGATGGACAAGCGCGTGTTCCCGGCCATCGATATTTCGAAATCGGGTACGCGCAAAGAAGAGCTGCTGCTGCCGCGCGAGGAGCTGAACCGCGTGTGGGTGCTGCGCAAAGTGCTGAACCCGCTCTCGCCGGTGGAAAGCATGGAGTTGTTGATCGACAAACTTTCCAAGACCCGATCGAACGCCGAATTCCTCGCGGCGATGAGCGGGTGAAAAAGCCAGGGCGCGGGGATAGCCGCCAGGGACCGGTCATCGGCGCCCTGCTGGTCCCTGAATCCTGAGCGCTGACCCCGCCTTTCGTACATGGGCCGCATCCGCATTCTCTCCGACAACGTCGCCAATAAGATCGCCGCCGGCGAGGTGGTCGAGCGGCCGGCAAGCGTGGTCAAGGAGCTTCTCGAAAACTCGCTCGATGCCGGCGCCACCGAATTTCGCCTCGACGTCGAATCCGGAGGCCGCCGTCTCATTCGCCTCGCCGACAACGGGTGCGGCATGATCCGCGACGACGCGCTGCTCGCCTTCGAGCGCCACGCCACCAGCAAATTATCGGACGTGAAGGATCTGCTCTCGATCGCGACGCTCGGGTTTCGGGGCGAGGCGCTGCCGTCGATCGCCTCCGTTTCCCGGCTGCTTCTCGAAACGCGATCGGCCGATGAGCGCACCGGCACGGCGGTCGAAATCGCGGGCGGAAAGATTCTGCGCTGCGACGAACTGGCGCTTCCGCCCGGCACGACCGTCACGGTTCGCGATCTTTTCTACAACGTACCGGCGCGCAAGAAATTCTTAAGGTCCGATCAGACCGAAATCGCGCATATCGCTTCGCTCGCCACGCATTACAGCCTCGCGCATCCTCAAAAAAGTTTCCTGCTGCGCCACAACAATACCGAACTGCTTTCGGTCACGCCGGTCGCGACTTTGCGCGAGCGCGTTTTTCAAGTCTTCGGAAGCCTGATCGTCGAGGACCTGGTCGATTTGGGCGATCAGGGCCGCGATTTGAAGCTTCCTCTCGATGCCGAGGATTCCATAGAGCGCCATTTCCGGTTGCGTGGATTCGTCAGCGGCCCGCAAGTGCAGAAACTCAACCGCAATTCGATTTATCTGTTCGTCAACGGGCGCCTGATTCGCGACCGCCTGATGCTGCACGCGATTTCTTCCGCCTATCACAACCTGATTCCGCCGGCGTGTTACCCGTTCGCGTTGCTGTTTCTCGATTGCGACGCCGAAGAAGTCGACGTCAACGTGCACCCGTCGAAAACCGAGGTGCGTTTCCGCCACGGATCGGTGGTTCACGATTTTCTGCGCGACACGATCCGCGAAATCCTGATGGCCAGACGTCCGGCCTCGAACATTCCGCTGCCCACACCGGCGCAGCCAAGTCCACAATTGGGCGCGGCGTTGCCGTATTCCGAGTTCAGCCAGCGCATTCAGGACATGACGTTTCCGGCGAATCCGTCCATGATTCCTGAACCTCGCATGATTCCAGAACCGGCTGCGATTCCGGAAGCCGGTGACCTGCCCGAATTTTCGCTGCATCGTCCGCCGTCGCCCGCTCCGCGTTTCGATTTTTCCGAGCCTGCGGCGGCCGCCCAAACTTCGGTTCCCGACACGCACGGTCCGCTGTTTCCGGGCGCATATATTCCGGAGCCGGAGAGCCTGGAAGCGTTGAAGGATTTGCGCCCGCTAGGCCAGATTCACGACAGCTTCATCGTCGCCGCCGGACGCGACGGATTGTGGATCATCGATCAGCACGTGGCCCACGAACGAATTTTGTTCGAAAAAGTTCTGGCCGCGCGCGCCAGCGGAGGGATGGAGTCGCAGCGATTGCTGGTTCCGCTGGTGATTGCCCTGAGCGCGGCGCAACAGATCGAATATGCCCGCATCGCCGATGAATTGAACTCGCTCGGATTTGAAACCGAGCCGTTCGGCCAGCGGACCATCGCCGTAAAATCGGCGCCGGCCGAAGTGGGCGCGGGCGACGTCGAAAAAATCCTGTTCGAGATTCTCGAAATTTCCGAGCGCGAATTGCGGCGCGCCTCGCTCGACGAATTGCGTCGGGCCATGGCCGCATCCATCGCCTGCCGCGCCGCGATCAAAATCAACATGCGCCTGGAACCCGCCAAGATCGATTGGCTGCTGAGGGAGCTGGCCGCGACTTCGTGCCCCATGAGCTGCCCGCACGGCCGTCCCATCGCGCTGCGCTACTCGACGCGCGACATCCTCAAGAGCTTTCACCGGATCTGATTCTGAAGCGCGCTGGTTTTGCGGCTATAGCTGAAATAAATCGACAGGCCGATCGCCATCCAGATCAAAAATGCGGCCCAGGTGATCCCGCCGAGCCCGGCCATCAGCGCCAGATTCACCAGCACGCCTAAAACCGGCACCAGCGGCACCCACGGCGTCTTGAAAGGACGGGGAAGGTCCGGCTGCTTCTTGCGCATGACGACGATCCCGACGCACACCACCACGAACGCGAACAACGTGCCGATGCTGGTCAGGTTGCCCAGCCGCGCAATCGGCGTAAACGCCGCGCCCAGGGACACGAAAACCATCAACAGAACATTCGATTTCCACGGCGTGCGAAATCTCGGATGAATATCGGAAAATAATTTCGGCAACAGGCCGTCTTTCGACATCGAATAAAACACCCGGGACTGTCCCAGCAGCATCACCAGCATCACCGACGTCAATCCGCACAAGGACCCGAGCTTCATCAGAAACCCGACCCACGGCAACCCCTTCATGCGGTCCACCGCGACCGCCAGCGGCGCGGCGACGTTCAGGTCCTTATAATTCACCATGCCGGTAAGCACCATGGAATACAAGATGTAGAGAAGCGTGCAGATGGCAAGCGAGCCGATGATTCCGATCGGCATGTCACGCTTGGGATTGCGCGCCTCCTGCGCCGCGGTCGAAACCGCGTCGAATCCGATGTAGGCGAAAAAAATCTGTCCCGCGGCCGCGAGCACGCCGGACCATCCGAAGGCACCGAATTCGCCGGTATTTTGAGGCAGAAACGGATGATAATTGGCGCTGTTAATGAAAAAATATCCGATGCCGATGAAGAAAATCACCACCGTGACTTTCAAAATGACGATCACGTCATTGAAGCCCGCCGACTCGCTGATGCCGCGAATCAGGATTCCGGAAATGATGCAGATGATGATCACCGCCAGCAGATTCAAGCTGCCCGGTTCCGGCGAGAACGGCGAGGCGACGATCGAGCGCGGCAGTTCGGTCCCGAAGGAAATCAGAATCGAATCGAATGTCGCGGCCCAACTGACGGCCACCGTCGCCGCTCCGACCGCGTATTCGAGCACCAGCGCCCATCCGATGATCCACGCGAGCAGTTCGCCCATGGTCGCGTAGGAGTACGTGTACGCGCTGCCCGCGATGGGGATCATGGTCGAAAATTCGCTGTAGCACAGGCCCGCGAACGCGCATCCGACGGCGGCGAGGATGAACGAATAGACCATCGCGGGGCCGGCGTGCGTAGCGGCGGCGACTCCGGTGAGCGTGAAAATTCCGGCGCCGATGATCGCGCCGATGCCGAGGGCCACCAGCGACAGCGCGCTCAAGCTCCGTTTGAGACTTTTTTCTCCCTCCGCCTCGGCGAGCAGCGTTCCGATGGGTTTGGTGGCGAACAGGTTCATCGCGTCCCTTTCAAAACAGCATTCCGAACGCGACTATATCATGTCACGGGCCGCGTTTATATATGAGGAGATCCTCATATTTCCGGGCCGATCGCGGTGAAGATAGCTATGCGTTCCTCAGGCGGTATAATCTAGGAGCTTGTTGAAAAAGGGGACAAGCTCTTAAAGATTCCCAAGGAGCGTCAGGCCGATGATACCCAATCGAATCAGGGGCGCATTTCTCGCGGTAATTTTCGCCGCCGTTTTCCCGACGAGTGCGGCGATGGCGCAGCAGTTCAATCCGCAGGGCCGGGGCGGACGCGGCGGCCAGCAGGCGCAAGCGGCAACGCCCGCGGAAGCTTCGCAGGCGACGCGCCGTCCCCCGCCCGAAGAGAAAACCTCGGTCACCCATCACAAGGCCCGCGTCGGCGGCCAGGATATCGATTACACCGCGACCGCTGGAAATTACGTCATCAAAGCCGATGACGGGACGCCCAAGGTTTCCATGTTCTTCGTCGCCTATACCAAGGACGGCGCCGATCAGACCAGGCGGCCCGTTTCCTTCGTCTATAACGGCGGCCCGGGATCGGCGTCGAGTTTCACGCACATGGGCCTCGGTCCGAGGCGCATCGTACTGACCGACGACGGTCACGGCATGCCCGCGCCGTACTCGATCGTCGACAACAACGATTCGTTCCTCGACGCCACCGACATGGTGTTCATCGACGCCCCGACTACCGGTTATAGCCGTGCCGTGCCCGGAGAAAATCCCACGCAGTTTTACGGGGTCGTGCAGGACGCGACCATCTTTTCCGATTTCATTTATCAGTACTTGACCCGCACCGAGCGTTGGGCGTCGCCGAAATTCTTGATCGGCGAAAGCTATGGCACCACGCGATCGGCGCAGATCTCGAAAATCCTTCAGGATCGCCATGAGATTTATTTGAACGGTGTCGCGCTGCTCTCCTCGGTTGGGTTCGGGAATTTTGGCGCCGATGAACGCACGCGATTCTTCTTTCCGACCTTCGTCACCTCGGCGTGGTATCACCACTTGCTCGCGCCGGATCTCGAAAAGCTGACCGTCGACCAGGTGGCCGAGCAGGCTCGCGAATTCGCGCACGGGGAATACGCCGCCGCGCTTGAAAAAGGCGACCAGATTTCGCCGGCAGAGTATCAGAAAGTGGTGAAGGACGTTGCGCGTCTCACCGCTCTTTCGCCGAAGTACATCGAGGAGTCGAATCTGCGCATCAATCCGCAGCGCTGGTTCAAGGAGTTGCAGCGGGACAAGCGCATCATTACCGGCCGTCTCGATTCCCGTTTCGGCGGGTTCGATCGCGACGCCGCCGGCGAGCGTTACGAATACGATCCGAGCGAGGCGTCGTATGAAGGCGCCTACGTCGCCATGTTTCAGGATTACGTTCGACGCGATTTGAAGTGGCAGGACGAAGGCTTTTATACCGTCACCGCGAACGTCCGTCCGTGGGACCAGGGCCAGCCCGGCGCTCCCGCCGAAGCGCTGCGCGCCGCGATGACGCAGCAGACTTTCATGAAATTGTTGGTCCTCTGCGGTTATTACGATCTGGCGACTCCCTTCAACGGCATTGAGACCACCGTGTCGCACATGGAACTGGAGCCGTCGGTTCGCAAGAACGTCAGCTTCCGTTACTACGAGGGGGGCCACATGATGTACATCGACAAGATCGCCCGCGAGAAACTGCATCGCGACGTCGACGAGTGGATCAATTCGAGCTACAAACCCTCGGGTGGCGAGCCGCCGGCTCCTTCGGCGGCCTCCGGCGCCGGATCGCGCCGCTAACGTTTCGCTCAGAAATCGTAGTGGTCCAGGCCACTACCTAGAAATTCGGTCGTGGGGTCAGAGTGACCCCTGTACCAGAAATTCCATCGTTTTCTCGTGACCGAGCTAAGCTGAAAGGATGGTAGTCGCCGGACGGCGTAAGACGATCGCATTTTTCATCGCGCTCGGCGCCGGACTGATTCTCGTCACCCTGCTGCTCTATATCGGTTGGGTGCTGCTCAACTGGCGCCACGGGATTCTGCTGTTCCTGGGCGTGCTGCTGCTCGCGGTGATCATCAGCGGCGTCGTCCTGAATACGATTTTTCTCGTTCGCGAAATCCGCCGCAACGCGCAACACGACGCGTTTATCAACGCCGTCACGCATGAGCTCAAAACGCCGGTCGCCTCCATCCGCCTGTATCTCGAAACCCTGCAAACGCGCGCCGTAGACGAAGAAAAGCGCAAAGAGTTTTACCACATCATGCTCGAAGACAGTGACCGTTTGCTCGCGACCATCGAGCAGGTCCTGCGCACCGGCCGTATCGGCCACGCCAGCCGCGTGCAGAATAGCGAGCCCGTCGATTTGGGCCCGGTCGTCGAGGAATGTCTCGACCGCGCCCGCACACTGTATCACCTGAATTCCGATTCGCTCGCTTACGTGCCCGGCGCGCCGGTTACCGTGCTCGGCGACTCCGACGAAGTGCGCGCCGCCGTTTCGAACCTGATCGATAATGCCATCAAGTATTCCGGTAATGACGTGAAAGTCAGGGTCGAAACGGCGCCTCTCGACGGCCGTTTTGCCCTGGTGCGCGTCAAAGACTACGGCGCCGGGATTCCGAAGACGGAACTCAAGCAGATTTTCAAGCGTTTCTATCGCATCCCCGGCCCGCTCGCGGCCCGCGTCAAGGGCGCCGGACTCGGCCTGTACATCGTTCGCTCCGTTGCCAAGCGCCACGGCGGCCGGGCCTGGGCGGAAAGCGAAGGGCCCGGCCGCGGCAGCACGTTCGTCCTGCAACTCCCTCTCGCAAAATCCGCGAAATGAGCAAAATTTTAGTGGTCGAAGATGAGCAGCACTTAGCCGACGGTCTGCGCTTCAATCTCGAAGCCGAAGGCTATCAGGTGCAGGTCGTCGACACCGGCGAAGCCGCGCTTGAGGCGTTGAAATCGCCCGGAATCGACGTCGTTGTGCTCGACGTCATGCTGCCCGGCAAGGACGGATTCACCGTCATTTCCGAACTTCGCCAGGCCGGCCAGTTCGTTCCCACCTTGATGCTGACCGCGCGCGGCCATCCCGACGACATCTTGAAAGGATTCGCCGCCGGGGCCGACGATTATCTCACCAAGCCGTTCGAGTTGAAGATCCTGATCGCACGCATCCGCGGCCTGTTGCGGCGCAGAGAATGGCTGACGGCGTCCTTAAGTCAGGCGCCGAATCATGCGCCGGCGCCGCCACCCGCATCGGACCGTTTCGTTTTCGGCGACAAATCGGTTGAGTTCGACGCCCTGGAGCTTCGCGTCCGCGATCAGGTGTTTCCCTTGACCCTAATGGAAGTGAACGTCCTGCGCTATCTGATCCGGCACGAAGGCCGTCCCGTATCGCGCAAAAAGATGCTCGAAGAGGTGTGGGGCCTGCACGAAGACACCGATACGCGAGCCATCGACAATTTTATTGTCCGTCTGCGCCGTTACATTGAAGACGACCCATCGGACCCTCGCCACCTGCTCACCGTCCGGGGCGTCGGCTATCGCTTCGTGGCCGTGCCCGGAAAACCGCCCTGATCGTGCTATCTCGTTGTCGGCAAACGGGTTGAGCCCAGATCCCGTTCAATTCGCGACGGCGCCGTTCGATGCATCCAATAACATTTCGATTTATTAACATAGCGGCCCCGCTTGGCCGTCTCATATACTGAACACGTAATAAAACGCCTAATCCACCCGTTCGGAGACCGCTCTTGACTAAGCCGATCAAGCACGTCGAAAAAGCCATAACCGTTGCCGCCAATGCCGCGTGGTTTGTTTTTGACAAGGTGAATTCCATCAGCCCGAACCCTTCGTTCACGCCGAAATGGTCCGACAAACCGTTGCTGAAGAGCTGGGAAAAGCAGAAGCCCAAGCTCGGCTGGCCGCGCGAGACCGATTCGCTGTGCCCGAAGTGCGTTCCCGAAATTCGCAAGAAGATTCTCGACGGCGAGCTGCCGGTCGAAATTCTGCGGAATGAAAAAGTCGGCGAGATCAAGGCGACCATCATCGAGCGTGACGGCAAGATCATGATGGTGAAGGATTGCCCCATCCACGGGCATTTTGAAGACGTCATGTCGACCGATCCGGCGTTTTTCAAGCACCTCGAAGACGTTTTTCCGGGCCGCGACATTCGCGCCCATAACGATGAAAAGCTCCACGACCATGGGACCAGCACCGTCACCCACGGTCGCGGCTCGGTTCTGACCATCGATCTCACCAATCGCTGCAACATGATGTGCGACCCGTGCTTCATGGATGCCAACCAGGTCGGCTTTGTCCATGAGCTGAGCTGGGAAGAGATCAAGCAGATGCTGGATAACGCGCTGACCATCAAGCCGCGCCGCCAGCTTTCGGTGCAGTTTTCAGGCGGCGAGCCGACGCTTTCTCCGTTCTTTTTGGATGCGGTGCGGTATTGCCGCAAGATCGGTTATCAGAGCGTGCAGGCCGCGACCAACGGCATCGAGTTCGCAAAACGTCCGGATTTCGCCAAGCAAGCGGCGGAGGCCGGCCTCCGTTACGCGTACCTTCAGTTCGACGGAATCGGAAATGAAGCGAATTCGCATCGCGCCGTCGGGAATTTGTTCGACGTGAAACTGCGTGCGATCGAGAATCTGTACAGCGCCGGCGTCGATATCGTCCCGGTGATCACGCTGATCAACGGCGTGAACAATGAGCAGGTGGGCGCGGTGGTGCGTTTCGCGCTCGATAACCCGAAGAAGATTCCGTTCCTGAGCTTCCAGCCCGTTTCGTTCACCGGCCGCGATGAGGCCATTACGGATGAACGTAGAAAAGCGCAGCGCTACACGCTCGCCAATCTCGCGCATGACGTGAAGAATCAAACTGGTTTGGGCGAACCGGTTCGCGACTGGTTCCCGATCTCGTTCATGAGCACGTTTTCCGATTTCGCGGATCTGGTCCACGGGCCGAACGCGGATT
>DATHCE010000161.1:0-4064 GCA_035319685.1 Bryobacteraceae bacterium
CCAAGGGCGCCTGGCATTGCGACGCCTTCCCTCGCGCCGCCGTTTCCTTCGCCACAGTGGATTTTATTTTCTTAACTTGCCCGATGCGAAATCCTTCGGTTATCGGGTCGCCGCCGGAGCCGTTTTCGGCCCAGCTTCGCCCCTAATGACAAGTATAACAACTTGGTTAATCTTCCCGTCCGGTAAAATTCTGATCAACCCAATCACAATGACGGGCTACTTCCCTTTTAGGATTATCGTCACTGCCGTGATTTCCCTGTATGCGGCAATAACTGCATGGCACCCCCTAATGGAACCCCTAGCGCGGCATCTCCGGCTGTGAAAAAGGGGACAGAAAACTCCTGTCCCCGATCCGATGTCATGGATTCGTTTGAGAGCAGCCGGCGGGGTCAGAGCGGTCTGCGGAAAGCACGTACCGTGTCCCCTTTTTCATGTAGCCTCACCGGAACGAATAGCGGAAAGCGTTTCGTGCGACATCGGCCAGCTCGTCGCCGCTGAATCCGAATTCTTCCCCGGCGAGCTCGAATTCTCCCTCTAGCGTGCACCCGAACAGCGCCGGATCGTCCGTATTCAAAATAATCGGCACGCCAGCATCAAACAATTTCCGTACCGGATGTTCTTTGATCGACGCAACCGCTCCCGTTCGCACATTGCTCGTGATGCTGACCTCCAGCGGGATATTTTTCTTGGTGAGATGCTCCATCAGCTTCGGGTCTTCGATCGCGCGAACCCCGTGGCCGATTCTTTCCGCCCCGATTTGAAGCGCCGCCCAGATGCTTTCCGGTCCCACCGTCTCGCCGGCATGCGCCGTCAGGCGCAGTCCGCGATCCCGCGCTTCCTTATACAGGTCCTCAAACCAGATCGCCGGACCTTGCGCCTCCGCGCCCCCGATTCCGATCGCGACCACTCCCTCGCCCACCCGCTCCGCCGCCAGATCGAACACCGGTTTCGCCGCTTCGGCTCCGAACTGGCGCACCGCATCGAGAATCCATCGGATTTCCGGTTTCGCGCGCGCGGCCTCGTGTTGCAACGCCGAGTAAATCGCCGGAAAATCCTGCTGCTTCCACAGCATCATTCCCGCCGATAGCGTCACTTCGGCGTAAACCACATTCTGCGCCTCAAGGGTTTCAAAGAATCGCCGGGCAGCGATCGCGTAATGCTCCGGCGTCCGCAGCCTGCGATTCACCCAGATATAGCTTTGGATGAATCCGTCGAAATCGTGGTACCTGGCCGCCGCGGCGATCGCTTCCATCGTCAGCGACGGATCGATCTCGCGCAGAGTTTCCGGCTCGATCGATCCCTCCAGATGAACGTGCAGTTCGGCCAGTGGACCCATTCTTGCCATAATAACGGTCGATGATCCTCGAAGAGATGGACGCGATCGCCCTCGGCCTTCATTGCGACGCGTTCGCGATCCTGGGCCCGCACGATCGCGAGATTCGCGCGTGGCTTCCGCACGCGGTCGAAGCGTCGGTGCTGCTCGGCGGCGCCGCGATACCCATGTCCTTCGCGCACCCCAAAGGATTTTTCATCGCGACCCTCGCCGAGCCCGCGCGGAATTATCGTCTGCGCCTCACGCTTTATTCCGGCCAAGTGCAGGAGATCGACGACCCGTATCGATTCCCGCCGCAGCTCACTTCCTTCGAGTTGTATCTCCACGGCGAAGGCACCAATTACGAAAGTTACCGCACGCTCGGCGCGCACCTTGTCATGAGCGAAGGCGTCGCGGGAGTTCGATTCGCCGTGTGGGCGCCCAACGCCGAGCTGGTCAGCGTCGTCGGCGACTTCAATCAATGGGATCGCACCCGGCATCCCATGCGTCTGCGCGACGGCGGCATCTGGGAAATTTTCCTGCCCGGCATTGGCGCAGGCGCCAACTATAAATATTCCGTGCTTTCGCGTTTCGGATCCGAACATCAAAAAAGCGATCCTTACGGATTTTTCGCCGAAGTTCCTCCCAAAACCGCGTCCATCGTCTGGCCGCTCGCCAACTACACCTGGAACGATGCCGAATGGATGATGGCTCGCGGCGAACGCGAGCTGTTTCGCGCACCCGTCTCCATCTACGAAGTGCATCTGGAATCCTGGATGAGGGGACCGAATCAGGAACCCCTCACCTATCGCGAGTTCGCCGAATCGCTGGTCGCCTACGCCCGTGGCATGGGCTACACGCATCTCGAGCTGCTGCCGGTGATGGAGTATCCGTTTTCCGGCTCGTGGGGCTATCAGGTCACCGGATTTTACGCGCCCACTTCGCGCTTCGGCACGCCGGACGATTTCCGCTATTTCGTCGACGCCGCCCATCAGGCCGGCCTCGGCGTGATTCTCGATTGGGTGCCCGGCCATTTCCCCCGCGACGCGCACGGTCTCCGGCGCTTCGACGGCACGGCCTGCTACGAGCACGAAGATCCACGCCAGGGCGAGCATCGCGAGTGGGGCACGCTGGTGTTCAATTACGCCCGCAACGAGGTAAAGACATTTCTTCTCTCCAACGCTTTGTATTGGCTGCGCGAATTTCACATCGACGGCTTGCGCGTCGACGCCGTCGCCAGCATGCTCTATCTCGATTACGCGCGCGAGCCCGGCGAATGGATTCCCAATAAATACGGCGGCCGCGAAAATCTCGATGCCGTCGATTTCATCCGCCGCTTCAATGAGCTGGCGCACAAGGAGCCCGGCGCGATCACCGTCGCCGAGGAATCGACCGCCTGGCCCGGCGTCTCGCGCCCGGTCTACCTGGACGGCCTCGGATTCTCCTTCAAGTGGAACATGGGCTGGATGCACGACATGCTCGATTACTTCGCGATGGACCCGGTATACCGCAAATTTCATCAGCAGAACATCACCTTCAGCATGCTCTACGCATTCAGCGAAAATTTCGTGCTGCCGGTTTCGCATGACGAAGTGGTGCATCTCAAACGGTCGCTCGTTTCGAAAATGCCGGGCGATGAATGGCAGCGTTTCGCCAACACCCGCGCGTTTCTCGCCTACATGTTCGGGCATCCCGGCAAGAAATTATTGTTTATGGGCTGCGACATCGGCCAGACCGAGGAATGGAATCACTCGACCGGCCTGCCCTGGCACCTGCTCCACTGGCCGGTGCATTACAAATTGCAGAACACGGTGCGGGAATTGAACCGGCTGTATCGCGCCGAACCCTCGCTCTACGAAGTGGACGATTCCTTTACGGGATTCGAGTGGATCGATTTTCGCGACGCCGAGGCGTCCGTCATTTCCTTTGTCCGTTTCGCGAAAAATCGCGATGATTATCTGATCTTCGCGTGTAATTTTACGCCGGTTCCGCGGGCGAAATATCGAATCGGCGTTCCGCGCGCCGGAATTTACCGGGAAATCTTCAATACCGATGCGGACATCTTCGGAGGATCGAACCTGGGCAACGGCGGATCCGCGACGGCCGAGCCCATTCCGTGCCACGGCCGCCCGGCGAGCATGGCCATCACTCTGCCCCCGCTCGCCGTAGTCGTATTTAAGCCCGCATAAGGCTTCACTTTGAATCCTCTCATGGGAATCCTCTCACGCCGGATTCTTCACCCAGCGCCGGTGTATGCTCTGTTTGAGAGGATGCTCATGCTGAAACGAATCTCGATCGCCGTTGTTCTGATTCCCGCCGCCATCGCCGTCGCCCAGCAGACGCGATTTGAAACCGGCGGCGCCAGCCGCAACCCCGCCGAAGACGCGCGCCCCAATAGCGACCAGGTTCCCGATGCCTACGCCGTCCCCAGCCAGTTCGAAAAGGTTCTGATCCTGCGCTTCAAGTACGACACCGATCTCCTCGCCGGCATCGAAAAAATGGTGAAGGAAAATCACATCGTCAACGGGGTGATTCTGGCCGGCGCCGGTTCGGTCCGCGGCTATCAGGTCCATCAGGTCAGCAACCGCACGCTGCCTGCCAAGATCATGACCGAAAAAGATCCCAACCAGCCGGCCGACATCATCAGCATGAACGGCTACATCACCGGCGGAAAAATTCACGCCCACATGACCATGGCCACGCCCGAAAAAGCCTTCGGCGGCCATCTGCACCCGGATACGAAAGTGTTCAC
>DATHCE010000162.1:0-22922 GCA_035319685.1 Bryobacteraceae bacterium
GTGGCTATCCGTCGGTAGTTTGTCATATCTACCTACGTTTCGCAACTAAACTCGCGGCGCTTCCATGATGTGGTTTGAATCCGGGCCCCCCGCCATCAAGCGGGCGGGAGTTCACAGCAGTAGCGGAGAACCTCGGAGTTGGAAAGTCGCATCTCTGGGGGCACAGAAGTTGGCTCCCCGGCATGGATTCGAACCACGATTCACGGCTCCAAAGGCCGCTGTCCTACCATTAGACGACCGGGGATCGGGCGGAACTCGCCGTCGATCCCCAGTTTATCATGCCTTGCTCAAAATCCTGTCGGGAGCGGCTCTTTCCCGGTTGGCCAAAACGGCGTGCCGTCCTTATCGCGAAGCTCTAGCGTAATACGGTTGACCTGAATCTCGCGCGCCAGAATCAACCCTTCTTCGCCGGCTTTCACTTTCGATCCCGTCACTTCAATCTCCTGCCCTTTGTTGAAGGTGACATCGAAAATTTTCACGAAATCCGTGGGCCCCACGTATACATCGATCGTTTCGGCCTTAATTTTTACCGTCAGGTGTATTCCGCCCAGAGGGTCCGCTTTGGGCACCTCCCGCACGTCGGCAACGATCACCGTAACGTCGGTCTCCTTCGCTGTATCATAGGCCGGCGCCGGATTCGTCTTTCCATCCGCGGCTACCAATTTTGGAGCGGACACGAAGCCGAGCGTAAGAGCCAATGCCAGACTTGCCATGGTTTTCATAAACAGGTCACTCCCCGGAATCTGGCCATGCATTCTTCGAGCCTCAGCCGTGACCATACAACTCATACAATTCAAAAGGGGAAAAACTAGCTTGCCGCCGGTAATGGCCCAAACCACCCAGCGCCAGCGCCTTATGGCGCAGCTTCACCAATCCGAATAGGGCGTACCCTCGAGACTCGTCTGATCCGAGCCGCTGCGGACGTCCCAGATGCCCGGCTCGGTCTGATTCACCGAGGTCAGCGAGTCTTCCATGATGATCTTCCAGGTCTGATCGGAGCCCGTGATCGGGTCGACCGGCACGGCACGCAGATAGCCTTCATTCACCAGGTCCTGCAGCGTCTGCGGAGCTTTCTGCTTATCGAAGGTATATTCGTCGATCACCGTCCGCAATGTGAAGAGCTGGTTTTTTAGCAGGCTTTCCTTGGTGCGGGTCAGCGCCTTCTGATACAGCGGCACGGCAATCGACACCATGATCGAGATGATCGCCATCACGATCATCATCTCGATCAGCGTGAAGCCGCGCCGGTTACCACTGGGAATACGGCGTTCCGTCGCGCGCATGCTCCGTGCTCTTGGTATAGACATCGAAAACATTCTGACCGCCCCAACTCGTCGAATCCGGATCGTCCTGCGTGCTGCGCAATCCCCACTCAAATGAGCCGGTCATCGGATCTTTGGGGATACGGCGCAGAAACTTGATCTTCTTCCCCTCGGCCGATTGCAGGAGCTTCACGCCGTCGACCAGTTGCTTGAGGGACTCGGGATAACCGTCCGAGCCCAGCTTCACTTCGATCTTTCCGGCGATGGTGGTGTCTTTGTAAGCGTCGATCGCGCTGCGTATTTCGCGCAGATCGGCGCGCAACTCCCTTTCCTTATCCCGCTGCACCCGGTAGCGCGCCAACGGCACGGCCATCGTAGTCAGCAGCGACAGAATCGTGAAGGCGACGATCAGCTCGATCAGCGTCAGGCCCCGTTCGCTCTTCATACCTCCCAGCCTTCTCAATTTCTACTTTACCGTCACCGGCAGTTCCCCGGTGGTCACGCTCAGCGATTCCTGCTTGGAATTCTTCAGCATCGGCTCCACCAGAGTGACCTCGCTGGTTCCCTTGCCCACGGCGACGAAATTCAATACCGCGATCGTGCCTGCTCCGGTGATGCCCGGCGAATCCGGCGGACGCGAGACGGTAAGCGTCGCCTCGCCCGCATCGTTGCGGATATCCTTTACGGCAGTCACATGCACGCCGCCCCGCGCCAGCATTTCGCCCGGCCCGATATCGTTCAATCGCAGGTAGGTGGGGTCCCACTTGACCTTGATAGGCGCGCCGGATGCCAGATCGTTCGCGTTGTCCACCTGCAAGTTCACCGAAATAGTGTTGCTCACCGCGGCCTCGACCTTCGCCGGAAGGAAGCTGAGGCGAGCTTGGCCCGGGTTTAGAGGCACGTTTAGAGGCGGGTTTAGCGGCGGGTTTAGAGACGGGTTTACAGGCGCGTTCGCGGGCGCGATTGCCGGCGTTTTGGCCGCCTCCGGCGCCGGAGCGGCCGGAGCTGCGGAAACCTCCGGCGAAGTTTGCGTAGCCGGCGTCGCCGCTTCTTCCGGACGCGGAGCGTACAGCAGTTTCACCGCCTGATCGGTGCCCGCATAAATCGAGCGCAGATTTTCCGCCGTGTAATCCGGCGTGCGGAGGATGTGCGGAATCAGCGCGATCAGCAGCTGGTTGTTCTGCCGGTCCGTATTGGTGCTGCCGAACAGAAATTTTCCGAGAATCGGAATATCGGTCAATCCGGGCAGCCCGGCGAGCTGGTTCGAATCCGACAGCTGGCTCAACCCGCCCATAATATTGACCTCGCCCGACCGCATCCGGATGTCGGCTTCGTTCAGGTTCTGTCCGATGACCGGTTGCGAGATGCCGCCCAGGTTGACCGTGCTCGCGATATCCGATATTTCGACTTTGACGTGCAGCGTCAGATCGTCGGACGAATGGACTTGCGGCGTAATTTCCACGTTCACGCCGATATCGGCAAAGTTGAACTGCGTCGACACCAGCGGGCTCACGCCGACCGTGCCGACGCCCGGCTGAAAGCTCCCGGTGGCGTATGGATAGCGCTCGCCGATCTTGATCGAAGCCTTCTGTCCGTCCGAGCAGCGCAACTGCGGCGAGTTGACGACCTTCGTCTTGTTGTCGGTCATCATCAGGTTCAGCATCGCCCCGGGCAGCGAGGTCGACCAGTTGTTGATCGACAGATGCCCCAGTTGCCCAAGCGTCACCGTACCGGGGCTGGTCGTCGTGGTCGTCGTGGTGCTGGTCGTCGAAGTCGAGGTTGAGGTCTGCGGCAGGAAGGAAGCCGACATGCTGAGTCCGGCGGTGCCCGCGCTCGCGATGGTCGCCGCCAGGCTCCTGGTGCGCTCGCTGTTGGTCTGCATCACGATCACGTCGATCAGCACCTCGGACTTCGGCTTGTCCAGATCGTGCACCAGTTTTTCGGCCAATTCCACCGCGTCCTGGGATCCGCGGACGATCATCGCCTTTTGCGCGGTGTAGGTAAATACGCGGCGTATGTCGGCCACCGTGCGGATGGCCGTGGCCATTTCCTGAAACTCCTGCACCGAGGTCGCATTGTGGATGTAGAACGTCCGCACCACGTCGTCGTCGTAGTCGCGATGTTTGGTGGTGTTGTCCTCGGCCACGAAAATCGCGTTGGACGCAATCGGCTTCCAGAAGGTGTGCGTGAGCACGGCGAGATAGTCGAAGGCCTGTTCGGGCGCGCTGGCCGGGAGCTCCACGTTAAACCCATGCGCCGGCGGCGTGTATTGCGAATCGAACAGCACGTTCACCCCGGCCAGTTTGCCCACTGTCTCAAACAACACCTTGGTGGGCTGATTGTTCATCTTGAGCGGACCCACCGTGCGCAGCACGGGCTTGAGCTCAGGCGGCGATTCGATAGACTCGATTCGCGCCTCCGCCTCCTGCCGGGCCCGCTCCACCGGCGACAGTTTGCTCTCATCCGGCTTCGCCGGGTTTTTCTGGTCCAGCATTTCCTGGGTGCGCTTGAGTTCCTGAACCGCGATCGGCGACGATGGATCGGCGAACAGAGCCTTCTGGAATTCGGCCATGGCCTCGGCGACCTTGCCCTCCGCGCTCAACTTCAACCCCGTCTCGACGTGCTTCTGCCCGGATTCGAAGCGGGCGCGCCGCATCGCGATCATGTAGGGCGGCTCGCTCGGCTTTAGATCGAGCGCTTGCAGATAAAGCTCCAGGGCGCGATCCCAATCGCCTTTGGCTTCCGCCGTTTGGCCCGCCTTAAAGAGCTTGTCCGCGTTATTTTTCTTCGCCTCGAGCGTGCCCACCAGCAGGAACATCGCGAGGATTGCCGTTAAAGCTCTTAAGTGTTTGTTTTTCATTATCTTGGCGAGGCGGCAATAGAACACATGGTAAACTGAAGCGGCGAACCTCTTCACAAGGTACTGACGCCGCTACAATGCCGGGCGTGGAATCAAAAATCAAAATCCTGAGCGATAACCGGTCGGCGAGCCATAACTATATGCTCGCAGAGCGCTTTGAAGCCGGCCTGGTGCTGACCGGAACCGAAGTGAAATCGGCCAAGGAGGGCAAGATTCAATTGAAGGACGCCTTCGCCGAAGTGACCGGCAACGAAGCGTGGCTGGTAAACGCGCACATCGGCCAGTATTCGCACGGCAACATCATGAACCACGAGCCGACGCGCCGCCGGAAGCTACTTCTGCATCGCCAGGAGATCCAAAAGCTGTTGGGCAAAACGCGGGAAAAGGGTTTGACGCTGGTGCCGACGAAATTGTACTTGAAAAACGGGCTGGTGAAGGTCGAATTCGCGGTGGGTAAAGGCAAGAAACTGCACGATAAGCGCGAATCCGAGCGCGAGCGCGAGATGAAGGACGAAGCTCGCGCCGGCCTGCGGCGTAGAGCCAGACAATAGACCGTTTCCTCACTCGCCAGGGCTTGACGATGTCGTTGAGAGGCAAGGGCCGAGCAAGCCCCGGCAGTCATGCCGGGGGTAAAAATCGCTGTTTTCACGCAGACTCTCACTGGCTGGGCTTGACGACGTCGTTGAGCGCCAACGGCCGAGCAAGCCCCGGCAGTCATGCCGGGGGTAAAAATCGCTGTTTTCACACAGACTCTACACGCCGAGTACGGCCTTAAGGGACTCCGCGGCTACACTCACGAACCGGTCGATTTCCGCTTCCGTAACCACCAGCGGAGGCGCGAAGTACACGGCATCGCCGGGCGCCGGATGAGCCCCGCCGGAAGGTCGTGTGCGGGTGACGACGCCGCGCTTCAACATTTCGGATTGTAAGCGCGACGCGATCTTCCGGTCTCCGGCGAAATTCCTCTTGCTGCCCCGATCTTCGACGAACTCCACGGCCGCGAGCAGCCCCTTGCCGCCGCGAATATCCCCCACGTTCGGATGACTGCTGAAGGCAGCCTGAAGTGCGGCGTAGAGCCGGTTCCCCATCTGTTCCGCGTTGGCGCACAGATGCTCCCCCTCGAGGATTTCGAGATTCTTCAACGCCACCGCGCAACACGTCGGATGCCCCGAATAGGTGTAGGCATGCATCCAGCGGTCTCCCGGCGGGACCGTATCCATGACTTCTTTAATCGCAGGGCTTACCATCATCCCGCCCAGCGGCAGATAGCCGGATGTCACGCCCTTCGCGAACGAGAGAATGTCCGGTTTTACATTCCAGTGCTCCAACCCGAACCATCGGCCCGTGCGGCCGAATCCCGTGATGATTTCGTCGGCAATCAGCAGCACATTGTGCCGGGTACAAATCTCGCGCACCAGCGGCCAGTAATCCTCCGTTGGATAGATCACGCCGCCGGCCCCATGGATGGGCTCTCCAATGAAAGCGGCCACCGAGCCGGGCCCCTCGCGCATGATCGCTTCCTCGAGCTCGCGAGCCGCGGCCTGGCCGACGGTCTCCCCGGGCCTTGCGCCCTCGAACCGGTAGGGATAGCAGGTTTGGATGTGAACGAAGCCCGGGACGCGCGGCTCGAACATCTTCCAGTACGAGCCCATCTTGGTTGCGCTCATCGCCTGGAGAGTGACTCCGTGATAGGCTTCGCCGCGCGCGATGACTTTGATCTTCTCGGGCTGGCCCGACGCTTTCCAGTAAAATCGAGCGGTCTTAAAAGCGGATTCGTTCGCCTCCGCGCCGCCGCATGTAAAGAACACGGCCTGCATCCCGGCAAGTTCGGCAAGCCGCTCGGCGAGCGTGATGGCCGGCACGTTCGACGATCCGGCGTATCCGGAAAAGTACGCCAGTTCCTTCATCTGTGCCGCGGCGGCATCGGCCAGGACGGCGCGGCCGTGACCCACGTTGACATTCCACAGCCCGCTCAACCCGTCGATATATTCCCGCCCGGTAATGTCGTAAACCTTGGCGCCGCATCCGCGCACGTAAATCACCGGCTCGGCGTGATCGACCGGATGGTGAAGAGGATGAATCAGGTGCTGCTGATCGGTTTTGACAAGATCGGCGGTAGTTCTCGCCATGGAATCCTCCAGTGTGAAGCGGGTGTAGAAGCCAGCATACCATCGCCGAAGAATCGACGATGTTTGCCAGGCGCCGCCCGTGCCGCCTTTAATCGGCGGACGACGCCGACGCCGCCTCAGGACCTTCGTACTCGAAGCGGCGAAGCATCTTCAGACATTCCGAAACGGCGCCCGTCAAGGTGTCGCTCCATCCGCTGGGTTGGATCTTCATGGTTTTCTGATTCAGCTCGATGTCGGCCATGGCGAAAAACTGCAAAGCGCCGATCTCGGGAGTCGCGAACTCCTGTACCGTGATGCGCACGTCAATCTCGCCCGAGGCGTGCTTCTTTTTGACCGAGAAAAAGTGCAGCTTGGCCAGTGCTTCCGACGGATGTTTCTGCGCGTATTTCCAATCGCTCATCTGTGTTCCTTCTCGCTCCTTTGAACCAATCGCTCAGTTTACTCGATCAAGAGCCCTGGAAGCGAATGAACCTCCGAATCAGTAAATGGATCAGTAAATGGATCAGTAAACGTTCGTCTCGACAGGCGCGCGCTGGGATTCGAACCTCCGAATCCGCAGATCTTCGATGTCGATGGTGTGCGCGCCGCCGTCCAGCACCTCTTCTGCGATCAGCATTCCGGTGGCGGGCGCATGCATGACGCCATGACCGCTGAATCCACTCGCGTCGACGTAGTTGTCGAGCTCGGGATGGCGGCCGAGAATCGGCAAATGGTCCGGCGTATTCTCGTACAGCCCGGCCCAGCAGTTCCTGCGGATAATGCCGGTATTCTCCAGGAAGGGAAAACGGCGGGCGCCCCGTTCGAGAACGGTTTCCAGCCACTCCCAGTCGACCGCCAGATTCTCGCCCGGCGGCTCGCTTTCCTTGGTGACGCCGATCAGGAGCTTCTCACCTTCCGGACGCATGTAGAATCCGCTGGCCGTGTCGATCACAAACGGAAACGGCGGCAACGAGGGAACCGGTTCGGTCATATAGACGCACCTTCGAAACGGTTGCACCGGGATTTCCAGGCCTGCGAGCGCGCCCACCTGGCCCGCCCACGGTCCAGCCGCGTTGATCACCGTTTCGCACGCGATCAAGCCCGAGGGCGTCTCCACCGCAATGACACGGCGCCCCATTCGCCGGATCCCGGTCGCGGGAGTTGCGCGTCTTAACTCGACACCCGCCCGGCGCGCGGCCGTCAAATAGCCGGTGGCGACTCCGTGAGGATCACAATGGCCGTCCCCGGCGCAGTAAGTGGCGCCCAGAAGATCGTCGACCTTGGCGAACGGTACCCGGTCCAGCACCTCTCTAGGCGACAACACGCTGCTCGCAACCCCCAGCGATTGTTGCAGCGCAACGTTGTCCTGATATTGCTTCCACAGGTGCGGCTCGGAAACCAGCAGAAGATACCCGATCTGTTTGAGCCCCGAGTAGCCGCCGACCTCGTCGTGAAATTTTTTCAGCCGCTCGATGCTGTAAATCGACAGCCGGACGTTGACCTCGCTGGCGAACTGGTGGCGCACGCCGGCGGCGGAACGCGCCGTGCTGCCGGTCACTTCCGTTTCGGCTTTTTCGAGAATGATCACCCTCGTGCAGCCGCGCGCGGAAAGATGGAAGGCTACCGATGCTCCGACGATTCCCGCTCCGATGATCACAACCTCTGCGGATTCCTGCGGCATTCAGCCTATTGTCGCAAGGGCGTCGTCTCGAGGAACGCTATGAGTTTGTTGGAAGAGGGGACACGGTACGTGCGTTCCGCGGACTACTCCGTCCCTGGCCCGAAGCTGTTGATTCATTTGAGAGCGTTCGGCGTGGACAGAGCGGTCTGCGGAACGCACGTACCGTGTCCCCTTTTTCATATCGATTCGAAGTGCGCGGAAAAATGACGCAGGTATTTCGGTTCACTGGTAATGCGGAGGCCGCGCAACCCGTCTTTGCGCGCGTTCACTTCGAGAATCGCCTCCACCAGGTAATCGATGTGGCTTTGCGTGTAGACGCGGCGCGGAATCGCCAGCCGTAGCAGTTCGTGACGGGCATGCTCGCCGAACATGACCGAGCCGATCTCGACCGAGCGGACACCGGCGTGCCGGTACAGTTCAATCGCCAGGGACTGCGCCGGAAATTGATGGCGCGGGATTTGAGGGAGCATTCTCCCGGCATCGATATAGATGGCGTGGCCGCCGGGAGGCTCGACGATCGGCACTCCGTGATCGGCGATGTGCCGGCCCAGATAGCCCGTCGATGCGATCCTGTATTCGAGGTAGTCGGGGTCGAGCACCTCTTCGAGACCAACCGCGATCGCTTCCAGATCGCGTCCGGCCAGGCCGCCGTAGGTGGGAAAGCCTTCGGTGAGGATGAGCAGATTCCTCTCCATCTCAGCGACGCGATCGTCGTTGCTGCACAGAAATCCCCCGATGTTCGCGAAGGCGTCCTTCTTGGCGGAAAACGTGCAGCCGTCGGCATAGGAAAACATGGCCTGCGCGATCCGCTTCGGGCTGAGGCGATCGAATCCGGGCTCGAGCTGCTGGATGAAGTACGAATTCTCCGCGAACCGGCAGGCGTCGAGATACAGCGGGATGTTATAGCGCGCGGTAACTTCGCGAACGGCCCGCACGTTCGCCATCGAAACCGGCTGGCCGCCGCCGGAGTTGTTGGTGACCGTCAGCATCACCAGCGGGATTGCTTGAGCGCCTTCGGCGGCGATGAGCCGTTCGAGCGCGTCGACGTCCATGTTGCCCTTGAACGGAATTTTCGCTTGTGTGTCCGCGGCGGCGGCGAGCGGGAGATCGACGGCGCGCGCCCCGGTGAATTCGATATTGGCGCGAGTGGTGTCGAAATGGGTGTTGCTCGGCACCACGTGTCCGGGCTTGCACATCACGTGAAACAGGATTCGTTCCGCGGCGCGGCCCTGATGAGTGGGGATCATGTGCTGGAAACCGGTGAGGCTGTCTACCTCGGCTTTCAGGCGGAAAAAACTTTCGCTGCCCGCGTAGGATTCGTCGCCGCGCATCAGGGCGGCCCATTGATTGGTGGACATCGCGCTGGTTCCGGAATCGGTGAGCAGATCGATCAGCACGTCCGCCGCACGCAGTTCAAACAAATTGTAGCCGGCCTGTTTCAACAACTCCTCGCGTTCCTGGACCGTGGTGCGGCGCAGCGGCTCGACGCTCTTGATGCGGAACGGCTCGATAATCGTTTTCATCGGGGGATTTTCGTTTTGGCTTTCTGTCTCGGCCCGATTGTATACCCAACCGCCTCGGCTCGGAGCCGGCGTGAAATCCTCGCCTGTGATAGACTTCCCGGAAGAGTTAGCCTGCACGGGGTGATTTATCTATGAAAACCGCTCTGCTTCTATTTCCCTTGGCGATGTTCGCGCAGACGCCGCTTAAGGTCGCACTCGTGAAGATGCCCTACGTCGGCGAGCGCAACGTTCCCGAAACAGCCGGCGGACCCGATTACGTCGAGGCCGGCGGCATTCAGAAACAGATCGACGGTCTCGGCTGCCGGACCAAGCCGGTCTCGACCGTGGCCCTCACCGCCGACGAACACAAATCCTACGGCGAATGGAATCGGTACGCGCTCGCCAATGGCGATCTGGCGAAAATCGTCGCTCAGGATCGCCGCGACGGATATTTGCCCGTCGGCCTGCTCGCAAATTGCAGCGCAACTTGGGGCATGCTCTCCGGTCTTCAGCACTCCGGCCCTTCTTCGAGACCGCTTCGCGTCGGCCTGGTGTACTTCGACGCGCACGGCGATTACAACACGCCGGAGACCACGCTGAGCGGCATGCTCGGCGGAATGCCGGTGGCCATCGCTTCGGGAATGGCCCTGACGCGGATGCGCCTCAAAGCCGGCCTCGACCCGGCGCTTCCGCAGCGCTATATCGTCGAGGGCGGCGTGCGCGACACCGATCCGCTGGAGCAGGACCTGCTCGATCGCTCCGACATCGAGCAGCTCTCGGTCGAGGATATTCGCACGCGATCCGAGAAAATGCATCGCGCGATGCAGCGCCTTTCCGAGGAAACCGACGTCATTTATGTGCACGTGGACATGGATGTGCTCGATCCGAACGAAGTGCCGGGGCATCATCTGAAGGTGAACGGCGGCCCGACCAGCGCCGAGTTGGCCGCGGCGATCGCGGAGATGTTCAAGTACGAAAAAACCGCCGCGTTCGGCGTGGCCTCGACGCCGTTCGGCGACAACGACAAGACCGGCGTCTCTCGCCAGGCCGCCTACAACCTGATCCTCGGAGCGATCAAGGGCGCCCAGCAGCGGCGGTGAACTCGTGCGCACCCGTTAGACTGGTAGTTGGCTCTTCTTCTTGAGTACGCAATGGATCGCCAAGTCTTACGGCAGCGCTCCGTTGTTTCGCGACCGCTCGAACTGCGGCGGAAGCACTCCGCTCTCGAAGACCCCGCAGTCATGAAAGACGGCCGGCGCGCCTCTATCAGACCTATCAGGAACTCGAGCAAGCGCAGAAAACCGTAGACGGCCTGTACGCGCGTTGGGCGGAACTCGAAGAGAAGATCGGCTAGGTTCTCAACCCGAATGCCTTGGCAATAAATTCGTAACACCGCAGCCTCGCGAAGTGCTCATGCAGGATGTTCACGATGAATACTTCCTCGGCGCCATATTCCCGCGCGACCGCTTCGATCGACCGGCGAACCGATTCCGGATCGCCCGTGATCATCCTTCGCCGCTGCGGAAGCGACCCGGCGGGCAGGCCCTCGCGGCTCAAAAACTCGATCGCTTTCTCCACCGGCGGCACCGGAATCAACTGTCCGCGAAACAGGAGCAGCATCATCATCCGCGCGCTCGACGAGAGGCGCAGCGCCTCCTCGGAAGTCTCCGCGGCAATGGCCCACACGGCCACCGACACGCGTGGTTTTTCGAGCAGCCTGGAAGGCCGGAAAGTTTCCCGATAGCAGGCCGCAATGGGCGCGCCTTCCGGATTGATGAAATCCGCGAACACATAAGGCAATCCCAGCTCGGCCGCCCAGATCGCGCTTTGCGGAGACGATCCGAGCAGCGCAATCTCCACCGGATCGAATCGCATCGCGGGCGCCTGGCGAAACGGTCCTCCGGCGGCCGCGGACGGCGCCAGATACCCGAGCAGCTCATCGAGCTGTTCGCGAAAATCGTCCGGCGCGGCCTGCCTTCGATCGCGCTGCAACGCGAACGCGACGCGGGCGCTCGTGCCCGGCGCGCGGCCGATTCCCAAATCAATGCGTCCCGGAAACATTCCGGCGAGCATGGAGAAATTTTCCGCGACTTTCAACGGGCTATAATGCGGCAGCATCACCCCGCCGCTGCCGACCCGGATCCGCGAGGTGGCTGCCGCCACCGGCCCGATCAGCACCTCCGGGCTGCTGCAGGCAAGCCCCGGCGTGCCGTGATGCTCGGCCAGCCAGTAGCGCGCGTAACCGAAACGGTCAGCAAGGCGCGCCAGCTCGATGGTGTTACGCAACGCAACGCCCGCTGTCGCGCCTTCCGGGATCGGGCACTGATCGAGAACGCTGATACGCATCGCTTATACGATGACGATTCCGCGCGCCGGATTCAGCGGTAATTCAGCGATACGCCGCGGCTTGGATCGTGTACAGCTCAGCGTACTGGCCGCGCTGCGCCATCAGCGCTTCGTGCGTTCCCGATTCCGCCACGCGCGAGCCGTTGAGTACCACGATAAAATCCGCCATGCGCACCGTGCTGAAGCGGTGCGACACCAGAATCGTGATGCGATCGTCACCGCGCGCGGCCGATGCATAGCGCTCAAACAGCGCGTGCTCGGTTTCGGCGTCGAGCGCGGCGGTGGGCTCGTCGAGAATCAGCAGCAAGGGACGATCGCGCATGAATCCGCGAGCGAGCGCGAGCTTCTGCCATTGCCCGAAGCTGATCTCGACCCCGTCCGGCCAAGTGGGTCCGAGCTGGGTTTCGAGCCCGCGCCCGAGCCGCGCGATCACATCGCCCGCGCCCGCGCGCCCCACCGCGCATGCGACTGCCGGTTCGTCATCCATGCGCGGCACTTCGCCGACGCCGACCGTATGCCGGGCCTTGAATTCAAATTTAAAAAAATCCTGGAACGCGCCGGAGATTCGGGACCGCCAGGCGTCGGGATTGACGCGCTCCAGATCGACCCCATTCATGAGAATGCGGCCCCGCGTGGGCAGATAAAAGCCGCACAGCAGCTTCACCAGCGTCGTCTTGCCCGCGCCGTTCTCACCGACGATCGCAATCACGGAGCCGGGCTGAAAATGCAGATTCACGTCTTCGAGCACAACGCGATCCGTTCCCGGATAACAGAACGAGACGTTCTCGACGCGAATACCGTCGTCGAGAGCCTGTGGAACGGGTTCATCGCGATGCTCGACCAGCGATGCCGCGTAATCTTCGAGCCAGGCGAGCCTTCGCGAACCGTCCAGCCAGATGCCGCGCAGGAATCCAATTTCGCCGACAGTCGCGGCTACGTATGCGGAAAGCCGCGATCCCGCCGCAAGAAGCACCAGAACGTTGCCCGCCGATGCTTTGAGTATCGAAGCGACGAAGACGATCGCCGCGACATAGGCGGCTCCGAAGATCGACCACGCGACGCTGTGCCAGATCGCGCTATTGCGGCGCGAGCGGGCGACCGGCGCGTACCAGCGCTCCCATGCGGACCGGCGCCCCGCGATCAAGCGCTGCGCGATGCGCGTGACGCGAACTTCCTTTCCGGGAGCAACGGTCGTCGCGACATCGAACAGATGACGCGCCAGCCGGTTCGCCGAGGCTCCTTGTTCTTCGGCGGCTCGCTCGACGCCGGGACGCCAGGTCGAAGTGAAAACCGTAGGCAGCGCAAACACCGCGAGCAGCGCGAGCGCGGGATGGATCGACACCAACAGCGCCAGCGTCACGCCCAGGCGCAAAATCCATCCGCAGGTCGCAAACAACGACATGTACATGTGATCGAGCACGAACACCTGGTTGCGCAGCACCGCCAGGCGATCCAGATATTCCGGGCGTTCATGATGTTCGATGGTGGCGACCGAGGCTTGCAATCGGGCGACGTGCGACTCGAGCGCAATGGTCAACCGGTCGCGAAACCGCCGTTGGGTGCGGTCGCTGATCACGCGCAGAATCCAGGTCGCCGCGGCGGAAGCGCCCAAGCCGATCGACGCGCCGATCGCCAGCTCCCGGCGATGCGACACGATCCCGTCCGCCAGAAATTTGAGCCACAACGCCAGCAGCGCATCGGGCAGTGCGGCCAGCATCGCGAGGCTGAACGCGACCGCCAGCAGCTTCGGTTCGGCTTCGTGCGCGCGCCGGATCGCGCGCCACATGGACGGGAACGCGGGGGGAACCTGGTCAATCGAGCGTTTCGACACCCGCGTCCTCCTCCTCGGCGAAGCGCGAGGCTTGCAGCTCGAACATCGCGCGATAACGTCCGCCGAGCGCCATCAGCTCGTCATGTGTGCCGAGCTCGATGACCCGGCCGTGTTCGAGTACGCAGATGCGATCGGCCTGGCGCACGGTGGAGAACCGATGGGAGATGAGAATCGTGGTCGCCTGCCGCGTCGCGGCGAGCATCCGATTGAAAATTTCCGCTTCGCCGCGCACGTCCAGCTGAGCCGTGGGTTCGTCGAGCAGCACAACTCCCGCCCCCAGATGCACCGCGCACAGAGCGCGGGCCAGCGCGATGCGCTGCCACTGGCCTCCAGAAAGATCGGTGCCGCCGGGATAGCCACGCGCGAGAATCGTGTCCAGACCGGCGAGATTCGACGCGCCCGCTTCGGCGAGCGCGGTTCGAATGGCGTCATCGTCGGCTCCGGCGGGAGCGACATTGTCGCGCAGCGGCAGTTCGAAGCGAATGAAATCCTGAAAGACGGCGGTGACGCGCGAGCGCCAACTCTCGATATCGAACTCGCGCAGGTCGACATGGTCGATTTCGATCGAGCCCTCCTGCGGATCGTAGAGCCGGCAGAGAAGTTTCGCGATGGTGGTCTTGCCCGCCCCGTTCTGGCCGACGATCGCGAGCGAAGAGCCGGCGGGGATCGTCAGATCGAATCCCGCAAGCACGGGTTCGCCCGCACGATAGCCGAAAGTCACGTTGCGGAATCGAATCTCTCGCGCGGGTTTTCCCGCAGCGGACTGATGCCCGTTACGGAGCGCACCGGCGGGAGCCATCGCATCTTCGAGTCGCAGCACACTCGCCACCGGCGCGCAGGCTCCGTCGAGCGCCCACGATAACCCTCCGAAGGCGATCATGCTCGTGCCGATCGCAGCGGACGCAAACGTGACCAGACGGCCGAGCCCCAAATGGCCGTCGAGCGAAGCGGACGCCATCGACCAAAACACCGCCACGTTGGCGGCCAGCACCAGAACAATGCTCCACGCCAGCGGACGTTCCCGCAGCCGCGTGGCCTGCCATTGCAGATCGAACAGGCGGCGGCGGCGCGTGCGAAAACGGTCGATCACCCAATCTGCAAGCCCGAACAGCCGCAGCTCTTTCGCGGCCGGAGGATCCACGGCCAGGCGAAACGCGTAATCGGCATGACGCTGCGCCTCACGCACCTCGGGCGTATTGCGATCCCGCCAGACCGCGCTTTCGCGCAGCAGCCAGTGAGTGGCGATCCACGCTCCCGCCAGCACCACCGGCGCCCACCACGAATACCCGGCGAGCACAATCGCGGACGCCACCCCGCCCACCATTTCGACCAGACCGTTGGCGATGAAGTCCATCGAAATGGTCATCGGCGGCCCGGTGATGCCGAGATCGAAGTCGCGCGCCATGCTGAGATCGCTCGTCAGCTCCGGATTTTCAAGATGGCCCATGCCGGGTGGGGCCAGACACGCGGTGGTGAGCTGGTCGTAAAGCCACGCCGAAGTGCGGCTGCCGAGATTCGCGCCAACGGCCAGATGAATCGGCGGCAGGATCTGCATCAGAATGAGAATCGCTCCGGTGAGCGACAGCGGCGCGTTGAGGCCGCGCCCATTTCCGATCGCGGCGACCAGCGCGCCCATGGCGATCGCAAACAGTGCGGGCAGCGCCCCGCGCAGGATCAACAGCGCCCACCATGCGATCGCAAGCCCACGATCGGCGCGCGGGAGCACGGCCCCGAGTTCCCACAATTTGTACGCGCGCCAGCGCCGGATCGCGCTCCCCATGCCGGCCATTCTGTCATAATTCCCTCATGATTCGCGCCACCACTCTGCTGCTTTTTGCCGCGCTCGCCCACGCGGCCGATCCGGTCGGCTACCAGCTCAGCTTCGAGCGTCCCAACACGCACCTGATGAACGTCACGATGCGCATTTCCGGTCTCGACGGCCAATCCGTGGACGTCGCGATTCCGGATTGGGCGCCGGGCGCGTACTCGATCCGGAATTTTGCGGCCAATGTGCAAGGCTTTCGCGCCACCGATCCCGCAGATCACGCGCTCGCATGGCGCAAGACGGATAGCCAGACGTGGCGCATCCAGTTGAAAGGCGCCACGGCCGCGATCGTGCACTACCAGGTTTTCAATCCGCAATACAACGATCAGCACGTTTCCTTCACCGGTCATTCCGTGTGGATGTACGTGGTGAATGCGAAGGACCGGCCCGCGGAGCTGACGATCGATCGCGGCTCGCTGCCGGTCGAATGGAAAATCGCTACCGGCATGAAGAAGACCGGCGCCACGTCGTTCACCGCCGAAGATTACGACTGGTTCTCGGATTATCCGATCGAGATTTCCGATTATGGCGAGCAGGTGTTTGACGCGCTCGGCACAACCTATCACATCGTGGTCGATCCGAAGGAGGATCGCGATTTCGCAAAGTTCGCGGCGGATCTGAAAAAGGTGGTGGAGGCGGAAGTGCCGATTCTCGCGCCCGCGGTCGGCGGGAATCGCGCGGCTCCTTTCGCCGACTACTATTTCATCATGCACATCAGGCCGGGCGGCGGGGTCGGCGGCGGCGTGGAGCATTTGAACTCGACCATGATTACTTACAGCAGCGGATGGTCGGATCACGGAGCCGCGACGTCGCAATATCTCAACGACGTTTACACGGTGAAGCTGTTTGTGGCGGCGCACGAATTTTTCCACGCCTGGAACGTGAAGCGCCTGCGCCCGCGCGAGCTCGGTCCGTTCGATTACACGCAGATGGTGCACACTCCGTCGCTGTGGATCTCGGAGGGGCTGACCAGCTACTACGCGGGGCTCGCGCTGGAGCGCGCGGGATTCTTGACGCCGCAACAGTATCTCGAATATATCGGCCGGTTGTTCACGGGACTCGAAGAGAAACCGGGCCGCAAGGAGCGATCCATCGCCGATACCAGCTGGGACACGTGGTTCGGCGGCGCCGGAGGCGGAGGCGGAGGAAACGCGGCGCTCGCGAGCAATCTCACCAATACGAATTATTCCTATTACGACGGCGGGCAGACGCTCGGCTGCCTGCTCGATCTGGAGATCCGCAACCAGACCCACAACCGCAAATCGCTCGACGACTGGATGCGGCTGATGTACTCGCGCTATGCCCTGCCCAAGCCCGGATTCGAGCCGGAAGACGCCGTGCGCGCGGCGTCGGACGTGGCGGGCGCAGACATGACCGCGTTTTTCGACCGCTATGTGACCGGCAAAGATCCGCTGCCTTATGAGCGGGATTTGGCATACGGCGCGATCAACGTCGAAACCGTCTCACGCAAGCAGCCGTGGCTCGGCGCAACGTTGCAATCCGATTCCTCAGGCCGCGCGATGGTCGCGAACATCGTTCCCGGCAGTCCCGCGGAATCGAGCGGACTCGACCGCGGCGACGCGATGATCGCCATCGACGGAAAGGTCGTCGATCGCGCGGCGTTTGAAAAAGCCATCGCAGCAGCGCATGTGGGTGAGCCGGTCGCTCTGACCGTGAACCATCTCGGGCGCGTGCAGCAAATATCGGTAAGGCTCGCGACCAGCCCCTATCCCGAATACAAACTGAAACCGATGGAAGCGCCCAACGAATTGCAGCGCGAGATTTACCGCAGCTATTTGAGCGTGCCATGATCGGAATATGAAGACGGTGTTCGCGGCCGCACTGCTCGGCGCCGCCTGCTTCGCACAATCGGTCGCCGTCGTCAATTCGGGATCCACCAACGCCGCCGGATTTCGAATCGTCGTCGAAAAATCGGGCCAGGCGGAATACACGTCCAAGCCGCGCCGGGGCCTCGACAAGGGCCAAGCGCCGGTGACCATTCGCAAAACCATTTCGAAATCGCTCGCCGACAGTCTTTATGCGGACGTAAAGGCCGCGAGCCCGCTCGCCTCGCTTCCTCCGCAGAGCTGCATGAAAAGCGCATCCTTCGGCTCGCGATTGACCGTCGAGTTCGGCGACGACGTGTCGCCCGATTTGAGCTGCGGCGACGACGGCACCGCGAAAATGCAGGCGCTGATTCGCGACGCCAAGGCGGTCGTCAAGATTTTCCGGCCCGAATGAGGCTCTATAATCTCTTGCCGTAACTTCCGAGCGGTTGGTCAGGGAAGGAATGGATTTTTCGCGGTCAACTCGACACCGCGTGGCCACCGCGCGCCCTCGGCGATCCACCGGCGCAGCGTTTCGATTTCGGCGGGCGCCAGTTTCGGTCCGCCGGGAGGCATGAAGCCGGATTTCGCGGCGTTGTAAATCGCGCTATCGTCAGGCTTGCGCGCGACGATCGCCAGCATCGCGCGATCTTTCTGATCGAGACGAAGACCGCGCATCGCGTTTTGCGATCCGTGGCAGCGCACGCAGCGGTTCTCGAGAATGGGCTTCACGTCACGCATGAAATTTATTTTCGCCGTGAGCGACCCCGCTGCGGCAATCATCACGCAGGCGAGAACCCGAATGCGCATCTCTGTATAATAGCCGCCCGATATAATATCGCGATGACCAGGAAAATTCGCCGCCGCGAATTTATGCGCTATGGGCTCGCCGGATTCGCCGCGCGCGGCTCGTTGGGTCAACCCTCCCAGCGCTTCGAGCCCGTCCAGCCCGAGCTGTTCGGCGCGCCCGGCGGGCAGCCCAACTGCTGGGCCGATTTCGACAATGACGGCGACCTGGATCTGTTCGTCGGCTTCAAGGCCGATTTGCCCAACCGGCTGTACCGCAACGACGGCGGCCGGTTCGTCGAGGTCGCCGCGGATCACAGGATCAACGATCTTCCCGACACCCGCGCCGCCGCGTGGGGAGATTTCGATGCCGACGGCAACCACGATTTGTATGTCGGATTCACGCGAAAATCGGGCGTAGCCAATAAGCTGTATCACAACCAAGGGCACGGCAAGTTTGTCGACGTCGCGAAGGACTTGGGCGTCGACGTCAAGGGGGAAACGCGACAAGTCACCTGGGTCGATTTCGATAACGACGGGCGCGTGGATCTGTTCGTTGCGTTTCGCGACGCGCCCAACATGCTGTTTCACAATGAGGGCCATCGCTTCGTCGATGTCGCCAGGGACATGGGCGTCGACGATCCCCGAAAAACGGTCGGGGCGGTGTGGTTCGATTACAACGGCGACGGCCGCCTGGACGTGTTTACCGCCAATCAGGACGGCACGCTGAACGGTTTCTATCGCAACGACGGGAATCGATTCGTGGACGTCGCGCATGAGCTGGGCATGGACGCCTTCGGGCGCCCGCCGGCCAACGGCAGCAACGGCCCGAGCGTCGCCGACTACGACAACGACGGCCATCTGGATCTGTTCGTCGCCGGTTATGGCGCGAATTTTCTGTTTCACAACGACGGGCGCGGCAATTTCTCGAACGTAGCCGATCCGATGGGGCTCAACCCCGGCGAGAAAGCCACGCCGTCGAGCTGGGGCGATTACGATAACGACGGCCGCGTCGATCTGGCCGTATCGTCCTACGTCGACAAACCGCTCAACGAAAAGAATTATCTTTATCACAACGACGGAAACCAATTCGGAAACGCGATCCCGCCTCAGATCGCGCGTCATGGTCCCACCCACGGGCTCGTCTGGGCGGATTTCGACGGCGACGGCGCTCTGGACCTGGCCATCACCAACAACAATCCGGAAGGTACGCACTATGTTTTTCGCAACGTGATGCCGCCGGAGCTGGCGCGCAGATCGGTCCAGGTGATGGTGCTCGATCACCAGGGCCGTTACACCCGGGCCGGCTCCGAAGTGCGGATTTACGCGCCCGGCACGCGGGAAGTATGGGGCGGACGAATCGTCGATACCTGTGGCGGATACTGTTCCCAGAGCATCGCGCCGGTGCATTTCGGCCTGCCGAAGCACAGCCGCGTGGATGTCGAAATCACTTCATTCACGAAAAAAGGGCGCAGAGTTACCAAGGTGGCGAATGTCGATCCCGATCAATTGCCCCGCCGCGTATTGACCGTGAAACTACCCAAGCCCTAAGAGCGGGTTGGTGGTTCATCGAGCAGGTCGAGGACGTCCTGTTCGGCAGCGCGCGAGCGCGCGATATCAAGGACGTCGTGATCGGCGAGCTCTATAACCTCAGTGATACGCTCCCTGGCCTGCGCCGCTGTCTCCGCTTTCCACTCGCGCAATCGAGCGTCCAGTTTCTCCGCCAAGGCGTCCATGATGGTCTCCTACCCTCGTTCCTAGTGTAGCGCCCTCGGCCCTCCGCGATACACTATTCGATCCGCCGCCCGAGCCAACCTGTTCCCTGGTTCGCGGCGCCGCGGGTGGTGCGGATGGATCTCGCCGCCGCGCTGCGGCAGGAGTAATATCTCCGGGACGCCGACTACACGCTCATGTGACCTCCGTGGCGGCGTCATGCGGCCGGGCGGACAGCGTTGCCGCCGACGCCAATTACCGCATCAAAAGGCCAGCGCCGAACCTGACCCATGCAATCGCAAACGCCAAAGACGCCCGTCCGCTCGTTGGGATCGCCGTTATGGGTCTGCTTGCATATCAACGTGTTCAACATGTCGATGCAAAGTACCACAGAACGGGAAGTTTACATTACGACCGAACTATGCACCGCCGGTCAGCCGAAGGGGGGACTCTTTTCGGTGCTAACCGATGAGGTGTTCATAAGTTTCGTGGTCGCCAATCCAGAACCATAAGAAGCCATAGGACCGTTTCACCGCAAGAGAGCGATAACTCAACGTCACCCGAGCAGAATAAATTTCCTCCCCGTGGCGTTCACCGATTTTCTTGAATTGCAATGAAGGACGCTGTGGGTTTCCTTTGAGCAAGGAAAACTGCTTGTCGGCGCTGGCGCGGATGTGCGGGGGGAGCGCGTAATAGTGCTGCCAAAATTCAGAAGTGGCGCGGTGTTCCATCAAGCCGCGTTTCTAAAGCGGCTGAACGCGACCTTTTTTCTCGTCGTCCAAAGCGCGGTTAATCGCTTTATCGAGACGGCCGGCGGCAAGGTCGGATTGAATGCGGGTGTCGATGGGCTGCGGACAATTCTGGTCGAGCCATGAGTACAGTTCTTCCAGTTCACGGGGCGTGAGCGCCTGTATTGCGCGTTCGATCTCTTGAACCGTGTTCATAGCGTCTCTTCGTATTTTAAACCGGGAGAAGATTAGCACCGCAAGGGGCAGGGTTCAAGGGCGCGCCGGTGCAATTCGCCGGGCGGTGGCGGCGAACCTGGCTCAAAAAGACGTTCCCAAAACTTAACCTTTGTGAGACGGCGTTTCGGGTCCACCGGGACGTATCACGCCCTACCGTGAGACATGGGAACCGCATCGCGGGCCGCGGTCGAGGCGTACTACTTCGCCGACTGGATCTTCACCAGCGGCTGCTTCTGCTCGTCAGGCATCTCCGAACGGATCGTTTGCGGGGCGCGGAAGAAATCAAAGTACGACACGTAATGCACGCAGCTCACCGTGCAGTACGGCGCGCACGGCTTCTCGGTGAGATATTCGCGGCGAATATCTTCGCGCGTATATTGATCGAGCGGCTTGGCCGGATAGCCGCGCTGCTGCGAGCAATAATGCACCAGCCCGTCCTCGCAGATATACATGTAGCGGGCGCCGGCGCGGCATCGCCAGTGGTTCGGCTTGCCCTGCGCGATCGCGTCCTGGAAAAAATTGAGCCGCGCGAAGTGGCGATTCTCCATCGCCTTCATTTCGTGATACACCGCGCGCTCGCGATCGCCCAGCGGACGAAGCTGCCCGTCGCCGTCGTGAATGATGCCGACCGTCGCCGAAAATCCCAGCTCCAGCGCGCGCTTGCCCACCACCAGCGCATCGTCGGGATTATGAATCCCGCCGCCCACCACGGAATTGATGTTCACGTGAAACTCGGCGTGCTCGGCCAGGATCTGCAACTTCTTGTCTAAGACCTTCAGGCTCTTCTTCGACACGTCGTCGGGCATGACGTTGTCGATCGAGATCTGCATGTGATCGAGCCCGGCGCGATTCAGCCGCCGCACCCGATCCGGCGTCAACAGATACCCGTTCGTGATCATCCCCGCAAGCACTCCGCGCGACCGCATCGCGGCGATAATCTGGTCCAGATCGGGATGCAGCAGCGGTTCCCCGCCCGACAACGTCAGAATGCTGGTGCCCAGCCCGGCCAGCCGGTCGATCCGGGAGACCATGACGTCGGTAGGGACGGGCTTAGAAACATCGTCGTACTCGTTGCAGTACGTGCAGGACAGATTGCAGCGCCGGATCGGGATAATATGCGCCATGATCGGGTGGCGCGTGGATAAGGCGCCCTTGGCGATCAATCGAATCTCTCTAAGGCGCCGCGACCAACCTTTCCACCGCCGGCGCACACGAAATCCCAAATCTGGCATCAGAGACTTACCTTATTTAAGCACAGTGTAACGTCGATTCAGAACCCTCATAGCCCCTACGGCGAATTTCTCCACCTGAACGGATCTGGAGACGGCTCCGCCGGTTTTAGACCTCCATCCCCCTGAGAGTATTTCCCCCCTCCGTACACTTATTCTTCGTGATTTGGAGCATAGTCCCGCTAGTAATGCTGGTGCAGGACCCGGCGATTCTTCAGGTCCATGTGGTGGAAGGCGACGGGGCGATCTACGGATTGGGATCGAGGGCAACCCGGGGCATCACCGTTCAAGTGGCCGATGAAACCGGCAAACCCGTTGATGGCGCTACAGTTAGCTTCCGTCTTCCCGACGACGGAGCCACCGGCACGTTCTCCTCCGGCTCGCGAACCGAAATCGCCGTTACGCGCCCCGACGGCCGGGCGGGCGTCTGGGGAATGCAATGGAATCGGACGCCGGGTCAGTTCGAGATCCGGATCACCGCGGTGAAAGGCCAGACCCGCGCGGGAATCGTCTGCCAGCAATATTTGAGCGACGCTGTGGAAAAGGCAACGCCAGGGTCCCGGATCGGCCCGAGAAACGGTCACAAGTGGCTGTGGATCGGGTTGGCGGTCGCGGGAGCGGCCGGAGCCGCCGTCGCCGCAACGGCGCTTGGCGCCAAACCGGCGGCAAGCTCAGGCTCATCTTCAACTGCGGGCGTCGAGATCGGCACGCCGAGCATCAGTTTGGGGCACCCGTGAAACTCGTTATTATTTTCGTCTTTGCAACTACCGCTTGGGCGCAATTGCAGCCCTCCGAACTCGGCGTGATAGTGGACCGCACCGGCGCGGCGCGGCGCGTATTCGGCGTCACGAGCAGCGTGACCACCGGCAATGCGCTCGCCTTGTCGGTGATCTCCTCGGCATGCTCCAGCCGGCTCTGCCTGTTCAAGACGCGATCGTCGATCGTGTGGACCGGGGGGGAGACCAAAGCTCCGCCGGGTCCCGCATGG
>DATHCE010000163.1:0-24051 GCA_035319685.1 Bryobacteraceae bacterium
CGCCTTATTTAATCCTGCCAGGCCTTATTTAATCCCGCCACGCCTTATTTATAGGCGGCGACGCCCGTGACGCGCTCGCCGATCACCAGCGTGTGGATGTGATCGGTGCCCTCGTAAGTCTTCACCGTTTCGAGATTGCACAGATGTCGCATGATGGGATATTCGTCCATGATCCCGTTGCCGCCGAGCAGGTCGCGCGCCTGACGCGCGCAGTCGAGCGCGATGCGCACGTTGTTTCGCTTGAGCATCGAAATGTGCGCCGGCTCGATCTTCGCCTGATCCTTGAGCCGCCCGACGTGCAGCGCCAGCAACTGCGCCTTGGTGATCTCGGTAATCATGTCGGCAAGTTTTTCCTGCACCAGTTGATGCGATGCGATGGGCTTGTCGTCGAACTGTTTTCGCAAGATCGAATACGACCGCGCGGTCTCATAGCAATCCATCGCCGCCCCGATCACGCCCCATCCGATCCCGTAACGCGCCTGGGTGAGACACGCGAGCGGTCCTTTCAGCCCCTTGGCACCCGGCAGCATCGCGCTCTCGGGCAGGCGAACGTCGCTCAACGCGAGACTCGCGGTGATGGATGCGCGCATCGACAGTTTCCCGTGCAGCTCCGACGAGGAAAATCCGGGCGTTCCCTTCTCGATCAGGAATCCGCGGATGCCGTCGTCGGTGCGGGCCCACACGATGGCGACGTCGGCCACCGATCCATTGGTGATCCAGGTCTTCTCGCCATTCAGCATCCAGCACGAGCCTTGCCGGACGGCCCGCGTCAGCATGCCCGCCGGGTTGGAGCCGAAGCCGGGCTCGGTCAGGCCGAAACATCCCAGCGCTTCTCCGGTTTGCAGCTTCGGGAGCCAGCGCTGCTTCTGTTCCTCGGACCCGTAGGTCAGGATCGGATACATCACCAGCGCGCCCTGGACGCTTGCGAAGCTGCGCAGTCCGGAATCGCCGCGTTCGAGTTCCTGCATCAGCAGGCCGTACTCGACGTTGCTCATGCCGGCGCAGCCGTAGCCTTCGAGATTCGCGCCGAAAAAGCCCAGCCTGCCCATTTCCGGTATCAGCTCGCGCGGGAATCGAGCCTCGCGGAACGCATCGCGGATCACGGGAATCACGCGTTCGTCGACGAACTGGCGCGCGGTTTGCCGCACCAGAAGTTCCTGCTCGTTGAACTGCGAGTCGACCAGCAGATAGTCCACACCTGGGAATCGTGCCATGCAGTTTTTTATTCTAGCGAAGTGCGGACGCCGGCCTATTGCTCGGTTCTGGGTTCGCTGCGCTTGACCTGCGCGCGGCGCCGGCCCGAGTCGAGATTGTCCGCCGCACCCTTCTTGGCGTCGTCGCTCACTTTGATATGGTTGACTACCGCCTTGGCCCCGGCCGATTTCGCCATTCGCGTGGCCGCGCCTTTGTGTTGCAGAATGCTGGTCGAGCCTTCCCACGTCGCCACACCGCCCTGTACGTGGACCTTGAAACCATCCTTGCCGATCTTCGATTTGCCGAGCTTAGCCTGGATCGCGGCTTCGATCGCCTTGTCTTCCTGCGCGGTGGTTCCCTGAGCCGGCGGGTTTTTTTTCACCGCCGGCCTGGGAGATTGCGCCCACAGCCCCCCGGCAATGAAAATCGCAATCAGGAGTCGAAACATTCTTGATCTATTAGTCGGGAATGGGGTGTGATAATCTCAAGCCATTGTGAAAAGTGCACTCTTGTTTGCGCTTTTTTCCGTCCTGGCAGCGGCGCAGAGCGACGATACGCAAGGGAGGAAACTGTTTGAAGGCCATTGTGCGCTCTGCCACGGCGAAACCGGACTCGGCGGCCGGGGTCCCAATCTCGCCCAGCCGGCTTTGAGCCACGCGCCCACCGACGAGCAACTGGTCGCGGTCATCAAGCAAGGCATTCCGGGCACGGAAATGCCCGGCGCCTGGCAGCTCGACGACCGCGAAGCGAAGCTGCTCGCGGGCTACGTCCGGTCTCTCGGAAAGATAGCGGTCGAGCCTCTGCCCGGCGATCCGAACCGGGGTCGCGAGCTGTATGCGTTCTCCGGATGCGCCGGCTGCCACATCGTGCGCGGCGATGGAACCGGCCTCGGACCCGAGCTCTCCGATATCGGCGCGCGCCGCAACGCGGCGTACCTGCGCGAATCGCTGGTCCAGCCGGGCGCGTCGGTTCCGGAGCGATACCTGACGGTGACCGTCACCACGCGCGAGGGAAAAACCATCCGCGGCATCCGCATCAACGAAGATACGTTCACCATTCAGGTGCGTGACGCCGCCAACCGTTTGTACTCTTTCCGCAAGAGCGATCTGGTCAGCGCGAAAAAAGAATTTCACCAGTCTCTGATGCCGAGCTACGAAGCGCGCTTCACTGCGGCGCAGCTCGACGATCTGGTCGCCTACCTCGCTGGACTGAGAGGGCTGGACTGAGAGGGCCGAGCTAAGAGGGCCGAGCTAAGAAGACCGGGCTAAGAGGACCATCATGAAACGTGTTCTGGTTTTTTTGTTTGTTTCCGCCGCGCTCTCCGCGCAGGTTTCCTTCGACCGGATTCGCCGGGCGGCCTCGGCACCCGGCGACTGGCTCACCTATTCCGGCAACTACGAAGCGCACCGGTTTTCTCCGCTCGCGCAGATTACGCCGTCCAATATCGCCGGCCTTAAGCCGGTCTGGGTGTATCAGGTGAAAGAGCGCGGGACGGTCGAAACCACGCCGATCGTCGCCGACGGCGTCATGTACGTCACCGAACCGCCGACCATCGTCACCGCGCTCGATCTGCGCACGGGACGCCCGCTGTGGTCCTATGAACGGACCCTTCCCAACGATCTCCAGACCATCGGATTCGGCCGTGTGAATCGCGGCGTCGCGGTGCTCGGCGATATGGTTTACGTCGGCACGCTCGATGCGCACCTGGTCGCGCTCGACGCGAAATCGGGAGCCGTGCGCTGGGATGTCACGGTCGCCGATTATAAGACCGGCCATTGCATCACCAACGCGCCGCTCGCGATCGACGGAAAAATCATCACCGGCATCAGCGGGGGCGAAGCCGGCATCCGCGGATTCATCGACGCCTACGATGCCAGGACCGGAAAACGGCTCTGGCGATTCTGGACCATCCCCGGCGAAGGCGAGCCCGGCAACGATAGCTGGCATGCCAGGGATTCCTGGAAAACCGGCGGCGGATCGACGTGGGTCACCGGTTCCTACGATGCCGATCTCAAGTTGATCTATTGGGGTGTCGGCAATCCCGGTCCCGATTGGAACGGCGATCCGCGGCCGGGCGACAATCTGTACACCTGTTCGCTGGTGGCTCTGGATGCGGATACGGGAAAGCTGCGCTGGTATTTTCAATTCACTCCCCACGACACTCACGATTGGGATTCGACGGAAATTCCGGTGCTCCTCGATACGGTAGTGCGAGGCAAGCCTCGCAAGGTGGTGGCGATGGCGAACCGCAACGCGTTTTACTATCTGCTCGATCGCGCCACGGGTGAATTTTTGTCGGGCACGCCGTATTCGAAACAAACCTGGGCCAAGGGTCTGGACGATAGCGGCCGCCCGCAGGAGATCCCCGGTACCGAACCGAGTGAAAAAGGCACGCTGGTCTGGCCGAGCCTGCAAGGCGCCACCAATTGGTTCAGTCCCTCATATGACTCCGTGCGCAAACAATTCTATGTCTCGGTACGCGAAATGGGGTCGATTTATTTTAAAGGCGAGGCCGAATATAAACCCGGGACATTTTTCGCCGGCGGAGGCGAGCGGGCCTTGAACGGCGACGACGCTTCGGGCGCAATCCGCGCCCTGGATGTTGCAACCGGCAAGCAGAAGTGGGAATTCAAGCTCCAGTCGCCGCCGTGGGTGGGCGTGCTCGGGACCGCGGGCGGCCTGGTGTTCGGCGGATCGGCGGAAGGAAATTTCTACGCGCTCGATGCCATGACCGGGAAATCGCTGTGGGATTTTCAGACCGGCGGGAGCATGGAATCGAACCCGATTTCTTTTTTAATTGACGGAAAGCAACGAGTCGCCATCGCCGCCGGGCACGCGATTTTTGTGTTCGGTTTATGAGCCGGGCGCGCTCGCGCCTGCGGGCCGCGCGCCGCCGCTGTTCGGATAAATGATCCGACGACCGGTCTGCGCATCGCCGTCCGAACTGCTAGGCTGTAGTTCAAAAGGTTCGCGTGTCCGGCTCTCTTTTTCGGCGGCTTGTTGTGATGGCCCTGGTGCTCCTGGCTATCACTCTATTCGCGGTCGATTACACGCTCACGCGCCCGGCGGCCGAACTCAGCGCGGCCGCGATTCGCGGGCGCATTCTGGCGATTTCGGCCGGCTCGGCGGTATTCGCGTTATGGATCGCGTTTTTGGTTTCCCGATCGCTCAGCCTGCGCGTCCGCCGTCTGAAACTGCTCGCCGAATCGTTTCCCGGCGGCACGCTCAAGGACCGGCCCGCCGAGGATTCGCGCGATGAATTGGGCTCGCTCGAACGGTCCCTCTCCGGCGTCGCCATCGAGCTTCAGCGCCTGCTCGACCGGCTGCGCTTCGAATCCGCGCGCCGCGAGGCGATTCTTTCGGGCATGGCCGAAGGCGTGCTCGCCGTCGATCACGATCTCCGTGTGACGTTCAGCAACACTGCGTTTCTCAAGGCGATCGATTTTCGCGGCGCGCGCCCGGAAGGCCGCCTGCTGCTCGAGCTGGTTCGCGATCCCGGCCTGCACGCGCTGCTCAAAAGCGTGGTCAACGAGGGCGATCCGCAGAAGCAGCGCTTCCATCTGGCGGCCGCGCGCGGGCGCACGTTCGAAATTCAGGCGACGCCGCTCGAGATGCCGTCGGGCCGCGGCGCCATCGCCATTCTGCACGACATCACCGATCTCGAACGGCTGGAGCAGGTGCGCAAGGATTTCGTGGCCAACGTTTCGCATGAGCTCCGCACGCCGCTTGCGGGGATTATCGGCTACGCCGACACGCTGCTCGACGGCGCGCTCCTCGATGCCAAGCACAACCGCGAGTTTGTCGAGATCATCCGCACCAGCGCCGTGCGCCTCAACAGCATCGCCGGCGATCTGCTGATCCTTTCCGAGCTCGAATCCGGCACCGAGCCCTCCGAACCCGAGGTGATTTCGGTGCGCGGCGTTCTGGACGCGGCGCTGGCGACGCTCGACGGGGAAGCGCGGCAACGCGACGTCGCGCTGATCCGCGACCAGGTGGAAGACGTGTTCGTCTCCGGGAGCCGGCTGCGCCTCGAGCAGGCGTTGTTCAACCTGGTGGCCAACGCGATCAAGTTCAACCGTCCCGGCGGCGAAGTCCGCGTCCGCGCCGCGCAAACCGGCGACGGAGGCGTCGAGATCACCATCGCCGATACCGGCGTCGGCATTCCCTCCGAGGATCTGCCTCGCATCTTCGAGCGCTTTTATCGCGTCGACAAAGCGCGCTCCCGGCAGGTGGGAGGAACCGGACTGGGCTTGTCGATCGTCAAGCACGTGGTCGAGCGCATGGACGGTAACATCGACGTCGAGAGCCTGCTAGGCCGGGGAACCACCTTCACGCTGCGGTTCCGGTCCGCCCAGCCGGTCTACGCGCGCACCACCTTATTCAACAATCCGTAACTTGATCGTCACCAAACCGTCATCCAATTTTGGGTAGAGTATTGTATTTGTGACTCCAGGAAGATCCGAGAACCTCGTTATTGAATTGTCCGATAGTCCGAAGGGCGCTTGGGTGATGAAGCTTAACGGCCCGTTGACCCTCAGCACGTTGTTTGAATTTCAAACCACGTCCCGGAAGGAAACCGTCAAGCCGATCATCCTCGATGTCGCCAACGTGCCGTACATGGATTCGGCCGGTTTGGGATCGGTGATCAGCCTGTTTGCGTCCTGCCAGAGAACCAACCGCGGATTCGGCATCACAGGCATTTCAGAACGCATCCGGACGCTGTTCGAAGTGACTCACGTGGATGGGCTTTTGCCCTGTTTCCCAACGCTTGAAGCCGCCGATTCCGCCATTGCGGGTCATTGATTCACACAGTTGTAATCGAAGGTTCATTACTTCCTAACTCCTGACCGCTAAACTGCTGGTCCCGAGCCTCGCTTTTAACGGGATCCATGGCTGCTGAGACTCATTTCAGCGACCTATGCAGACCAAATTCAGGAGATCTTCATGACGAGAAGGATACAGCAATACCGCACTGCCGCGTCGCTGCTGGCTTGTTTTCTGAGCCTTATGCTGCCCTTATCGGCGTCCGACGAAAAACCCGCGGCCGATAATGGGGAAACGAAAACCACCGCAGCCGTCACGTCCGCGACGAGCTCCGACATCGAGCAGCTCAAACAGATGCTGATCGAGCAGCAGAAACAGATCAATGAGCTGCGCCAGGAGCTCGCGGCCCAGAAGAAGTCCGAGGATAAGACGGCCCCTGCGGCCGCTCAAGCGAACGCCCCAGCGGCTCCAACGAATCCTCCAACGGCCCAAGCCGCGGCTCCAGAGGTCCATAAGAGCCTGGGCGAAGTCGCCAGCACGACCGGCGCTTTGCCTCCCGCCCCGCCGGCGCCCGAGCCGGGTCCGGTGTTTAATCCGCCGGCCGCCGTTCCGCCTCCGCAAGTTGCGGATAACTCCGGAACCAGTCCGCTGCAATTCAAGATCGGCGATGCGTATATCACGCCGGTCGGCTTTATGGATATGACGGTGGTCAGCCGGTCGACCAACCCGGGCAGTGGCATCGGCACCAATTTCGGTAGCATTCCCTATGGCAATACTCAAACGGGGGCATTGTCGGAAACGCGCCTGAGCATTCAGAACAGCCGCATCGGCGCCCGCGTGGATGCGCTCGTCAAGGGTTGGAGGATCATGGGCTATTGGGAGTCTGACTTTTTGGGTCAGCTCGGCAATCCTCCCAATGGCGGTCTGGCTGTGACCAGCAACCCGTTTGTGTTCCGAATGCGCTTGTATTGGGTCGACTTGACCAAGGGCAAGTTCGAATTTCTCGCCGGCCAGTCCTGGAGCATGGCGACGCCCAACCGGTCAGGCATTTCCCCACTGCCTAGCGACATCTTCTATTCGCAGGACATGGACGTGAATTACCAACTGGGCTTGACGTGGAGCCGTGTCGGAAGCTATCGCTTCATCTTACATCCGACCAATAAGGTCGCCTTCGGCGTGGCGTTTGAAAACTCCGAGCCGTACATCGGCGGCGGGAACGGCGGCAGCGCGGCCGTGCTTCCTTCCGCGTTCTCGGGTGAAGGGGGTACTGAAATCAATAACGGAACCAGCGTCATCAGCGCCCCTGCTCTGATGCCCGACATCATCGCGAAACTCGCCTTCGACCCCAGCAACCGGCTCCACTTCGAAGTCGTCGGCATCGGCGTGGCCGACAAGATCGCGAATCCGACCGGCGTCGCTGGACTGACCCCGTTTGCCACGAACACTAAGTTCGGCGGCGGCGTGGAGGCCAATCTGAATGCCGGTATCACCAAAAATGTCCGCTTTATCCTAAACACTTTCTACAGCGATGGTGCGGGCCGCTACGTTTTCGGACAGGCGCCGGATTTCATCGTTCGGGCCGATGGCAGCATCTCGCTGGTCCACTCGGCATCGACCACTACCGGCTTTGAGGCGACCTTCCGTAACACTTTGTTTTACACGTACTATGGCGGCGTCTACATAGGCAAGGATATGGCGTTTGACTCCAACGGCAAGACTTTGATCGGTTATGGTCCCATTTCGAGCGACGGCCAAAATCGCGCGATTCAGGAATTTTCGATCGGCACCAACACGACACTCATGAGAGATTCCAGGTGGGGCGCGCTCAACCTGATCACTCAATATTCGTATGTCCAACGCAATCCGTGGCTTGCCGCCGCAGGCGCGCCGGCGGACGCGTTTACCAACATGGGCTATATTGACTTGCGCTATACGTTGCCCGGCTCCGCTCCCGTTCTGGGGCACTAGCGTTGTCATGGTTTTGTAACACAATATTGGGAAAATTAAGGAGGCCGAATGACTCGACGAATCCTAAACCCGATCCTGGGGATCGCCTTCCTCGCGGGAACCGTGTCTGCACAGCAGGTGTTGATCAACGGCGCCGGCGCGACGTTCCCTTATCCTATGTATTCCAAGTGGTTTAACGAATACCATCAGAAAAATCCGAGCATACAGATCAACTACCAATCCCAAGGCTCCGGCGCCGGCATCCAGCAGGTGACCGCCGGTACCGTGGATTTCGGTGCGAGCGACGGTCCGATGAACGATCAGCAGTTGCAGGAATTCAAGGATAAACACAACGGCGCCGGGATCTTGCACTTCCCGACGGTTTTGGGTGCGGCGGTGCCTGCGTACAATCTTCCAGGCCTGACCGCGCCGCTGAATTTCACTTCGGAAGCGCTGGCCGGGATTTTCCTCGGCACGGTGAAGAAGTGGAACGATCCCGCCATCGCCAACGCCAATCCGGGCGTGAAACTGCCGGCTACCGACATCATTGTGGTGCATCGTTCGGACGGCAGCGGCACCACGTATTGTTGGACGGATTACCTTTCGAAAGTCAATAAGGAGTGGGAAAGCAAAGTGGGCCGCGCGACATCGGTGCAATGGCCGGTGGGACTCGGCGGCAAGGGCAATGAGGGGGTTGCGGGACAAATCAAACAGCTCCGCAACTCGATAGGCTACATCGAGCTCATCTACGCCGTGCAGAACAAGATGGAGTATGGCAAGGTGAAGAACGCGGCGGGCGACTTTGTGCTGGCCGATCTCGCCAGCGTTACGGCGGCGGCAGGTTCGGTGAAGGACATGCCCGACGATTTTCGCGTTTCCATCACCAATCCCCCCGGCAAGGGAGCGTATCCGATCTCGACGTTCACCTGGCTTCTGATTCCCCAAAAAATTCCGGACGCAGCGAAGAAGAAGGCCTTGACGGATTTTCTGCGCTGGATGTTGACCACCGGGCAGACTCAAACCGAAGCTCTGGATTACGCCTCCCTGCCGAAGGCGGTGGTGACGAAAGAGGAGAAAGCGATCGCTAAGATCCAGTAGCCTTGCATGGCCGCGACCATCGCACCCACGACGAGCAGCGCCCGCCCGGCGGGGCCTCGGAAGCTGCTCCAACGCCTGCGTTCGGGCGACGATGCCGCTTACGTGGTGACCTTGGCGGCGGCCGTCACCGTTCTGGTGATCACAGCGCTTCTGATTTTCGAGCTATATAAGAATTCGGCGCTTCCGCGGCAAAAATTCGGCTGGTCGTTTCTGACGTCCAGCGCCTGGGACCCGGTCGCTGGGGAGTTCGGCGCTTTGCCGTTCATTTACGGAACCGTAGTTACCTCGGCGCTGGCGCTGCTGATCGCGATTCCACTCGGGGTGGGCGCGGCGATTTTCCTGGCGGAACTGGCCCCGCCGTGGATCTCCGGCGTGCTGACGTTTCTGATCGAATTGCTGGCGGCGGTGCCGAGCGTGATCATCGGCCTGTTGGGAATTTTCGTGATGATCCCGATCCTGACCTCGATCGCGCCGAGCATCCAGGCTGCGTTGGGCTGGTCGCCGGCCTTTTCAGGGCCATTTTACGGGGTCAGTCTGTTTACCGCCGGGGTGGTGCTGTCGGTGATGATTATTCCGTTCATCATCTCGATTTCGAGGGAAGTGATTCTTACCGTTCCCAACGACCAGAGAGAAGCGGCGCTGGCCTTGGGCGCGACGCGCTGGGAGACGACCTGGGACGCGGTGGTGCCGTTTGCAAAAAAGGGCATCGCCGGTTCGATTTTTCTGGCCCTGGCGCGCGCGCTCGGCGAAACCATGGCGGTAACGATGGTGGTGGGCAACGATCCGAAGATCCATGCGTCGCTGATGGCGCCGGGGTACTCGATCGCGGCCGTGATCGCCAACCAGTTCACGGAGGCGACCGGCGAGCTTTACCTCAGCTCCCTGATCGAGCTGGGGCTGGTGCTGTTCGGGCTGACTATCGTGATTAACGGCGGGGCTCGCCTGCTGGTGATGAGCACGGAACGGGGTGAGGGCTGATGCGGCTGCTGCGGAGAAAAATCGTCAATGCCGTGATGCTCGGGCTGACCGCGCTGTGCGCGCTTTTCGCGGTCGGCGTGCTGATGTTCATTCTCGGCTACCTGGCGGTTCACGGGGCGAGAAGTCTGAACCTGAATTTCTTCACCAAGCTGCCGGCACCGGTAGGAGAAACCGGCGGCGGCATGGCCAACGCGATCCTGGGCAGCGCAAAGCTACTGCTGCTGGCGACGGCAGTGGGCGTTCCGATCGGATTTCTGGGCGGCGTGTTCCTGGCGGAATTCGCCAGCAGCGGATTCGCCTCCGTGGTACGCTACGTCACGGACCTGCTGAATGGCGTGCCCTCGATCGTAATGGGCATTTTCGCTTATACCCTGGTCGTGCTTCCGCAAAAACATTTTTCGACGCTGGCCGGCGGACTGGTGCTGGGCATCATGATGATCCCGATCGCCGTCCGCAGTTCGGAGGAGTTCCTGCGCGGCGTTCCGCTGGCCTTGCGGGAAGGCGCGATGGCGCTGGGAGCGTCGAAGTCGAGATCGATTTTCACGGTGGTGATTCCGGCGGCGAAAAACGGGATCATCGCCGGCATCATGCTGAACATCGCGCGCGTGGCCGGAGAGACGGCGCCGCTGATTTTTACGGCGTTCGGCAACCAGTTCTGGAGCCCGGGATGGGAACAACCGACGGCGTCGCTTCCGGTGATGATTTACAACTATGCGGTTGCTCCTTATGACGATTGGCATCAGCAGGCCTGGTCGGCCGGGTTTGTTCTTCTTATGCTCGTTCTGTCGGTGAATATTATTACCCGCGTGGCTTTTACGACTCGCGGTCCCGCTCTCAGGTGAAAATCGGTGACTCCCATGCAAGCATCCAGTGACCCAGTGAAAGACGCCTCGGCGACGGCGCCGCAAGCGCCGACAACGCCGGCCGCCACGCCGGCGAAGCTGGTGGCGACGAACCTGAACTTTTTTTACGGCACTTTCCAGGCGCTCCATGGCATTTCGATGCAGGTGTACGACACGAAAGTGACCGCTTTCATCGGCCCTTCGGGCTGCGGCAAGTCCACGTTTCTGCGAACGCTCAACCGGATGAACGAAACGGTCCGGCATAGCCGCGTGGAAGGCCATATTCTGCTGGACGGGGAAAACATTTTCACTCAGGAAGTCTCCGAAGTACGCAGGCGCGTCGGGATGGTGTTCCAGAAGTCGAATCCATTTCCCAAATCCATTTTCGAGAACGTGGCCTACGGTCCGAGGATCAATGGGTATAAAGGCCGGGCGGACCTGCGGGAGCGCGTGGAGCAAAGCCTGCGCCGCGCGGCCCTATGGGATGAAGTGAAGGACAAGCTGAATCAATCCGCATACGGTCTGTCGGGCGGCCAGCAGCAGCGGCTGTGCATCGCGCGGGCGCTGGCGGTGAATCCGGAAGTGCTGCTGCTCGACGAGCCATGCTCGGCACTGGATCCCATCGCCACGGCGAAGATCGAGGATCTGATTTTTCAGCTCAAGGATAGCTGCACCATCGTGATCGTCACGCACAACATGCAGCAGGCGGCGCGCGTCGCCGATTACACCGGCTTCTTCCTCATGGGCCGGCTGGTCGAGTTCGATGTCACCACCACGATTTTCAAGACGCCGTCCCGGAAGGAAACCGAAGATTACGTCACCGGACGTTTCGGATGAGCGAGTTCGAGGGCCTAAAGTGCGCCATTTTGTCGAAGAATTAGAGCAACTGAAAACCAAGCTGCTGGAGATGAGCTCGCTGGTGGAGGCTTCCATCCAACGCAGCATCAGCGCGGTGATCCACAAGGACCGCAGCGCCGCCGATGAAGTGTTCCGCAGCGAGGAGCGCATCAACGAAATCGAAATCGAGGTGGACGAGTTCGCCATCAACCTGCTTCTGTTGCAGCAGCCCATGGCTGCGGACCTGCGGCTGATCGTCGCGGCGCTCAAAATCAACACCGATCTGGAACGGATGGGCGATCTTTCGGTGAATATCGCGCAGCGGGCGCGATCGCTGATGGAGGAGCCGGTCATCAAGCCGATGATCGATATTCCGCACATCGCCGGGCTGGTGCAATCGATGGTGCGCAAGAGCCTGGACGCGTTTGTTACGCGCGATCCGGAACTGGCGCGCAGCGTGCTTGCCTCCGATGACGCGGTCGACAACATGCGCACGGCATGTTATCACGAGCTGGTGAGCTTCATGGAAAAAGATCCGCAAAACATCAAAGCGGCGCTCGATTTGCTCGCAGTGACGCGCAACCTGGAGCGGATCGCGGATCATTCGACAAATATAGCCGAGGATGTCCTGTTTCTGGTGAAGGGCGTGGACGTACGGCATCACGCCGAAGCGCGGCGCTAAGCTGCGCGAACAAGTTAAGAGCCCGGCGTTAAGCTGCGCGACCAGTCAAGAAGCCGGCGCTAAGTTTCGTAACTTATTGATTCTGCGCCGCGTCGCTGAGTTGCTCACTCCTTTTTATTAACAAGTTGGAGGTACCTCCCACCGCTGTCTCGCACGCGGCACGCGTCGTCGTTTAACGGCGCAACGCAGTTTCCCGGGACTGGCGCTGCGGTTTGTGAATTGGACGCCGACGATCGCGCCAATCTCTTGATTTGAAGGTAAGCGAATCCGGGTGAGAATTGGGTTTCGCGAATGCGCGAAGTGGTTGACCGGCTTTGGAAAATGGTTTCTCCAATACACGGGACACACTCAGAGCTTGTCCGCGGAACCGCTTTCGGGCGACTCTGGCGGATGGTGCGATCCCATGGCGCGGCGGAAGCGTTCGCGTTCCTCCGGCGTCAGATCCGTCCAGCCGCGGGCGAAGCGGGCTTTGGACATCCTGTGGCCCCAGCCGCCGATCCTGCCGAACAGCACGCGGCTCAACACCAGCAGCCCCAGGGCTTGCCAGAAGGTGATCGCAGGAAGATGGAGGATCGCCGGTATCAGCAGATTCCACAGCGTGAGAACTAAAAACCCCATGATTCCCACCCATGCGATCGCAAACATCAGAAAGCGGACCAATTTGGAAACGATCCAGTCCACTCCAACAAACCTCGGTCTCCTCATTTCCTTCTCCTTTCGTAACCCGATTCGTCCCCAGGAGTTGAATCGTCGTAGATGCGCTGAAGACGGTTTCGCAGGCGCTTTACGGCATAGTGTTTGCGCGAGAGTAGCGTTTTGACGCCGATTCCGGTTTGCGCGGAGATTTCGGCGAAGCTCCTCCCGTCGATTTCGTGCGCCAGAAAGACCTCACGCTGGCTTGCGGGCAATTCGCCGAGCGCGGCTTCGATCTCGGCCAGCAAAACACCCCGGGCGTAAAGGGCATCGGGACCGGCATCGGGCGAGGGCAGCAGATCCTCGAGGATCCGTCCGCCTCCGTCTTCCACCGCTTCCTTTTTCCCGCGGCGAAACAAGTCCGTGATCCGGTTCCTGGCCACCTGCATCATCCAGGCGCCGGCATGCGCGATGGGCTTCATCATGCGGTAGGCTTCGATGAGCTCGAAGAAAACGTCCTGCAGAAGATCTTCGGCATCGATTTCGTCCGGAATCCGCCGGCGGATGAAGGCGAGCAGACGGCGCCTCTCGCTCTCAAAGGCCCGGGAAAGGCGCTGGTCCTGCTCCGCGCGATCTTGGGTCATGGCCAGCACGTTCATCCTCTGCCTGTGTAGACGAAAACGGTGGGGAAATATTTTAGTAGAGGAACGGGATCAGGGCTTTGACGTGGCGTTGGTAATCGGCGTATTGGCCGCCAAACTGCTCCGCCATGAAGCGCTCCTCGACCAGCGATTTCATCCGGAAGCCGAGGAAGGCCAGCGCGAATGCGATCAGGCCGCGCACTTCGCCGATGGTGATCGCGGTCCCGAGTACCATCAGAAGGATTCCGGAATAGATGGGGTGGCGGAGGAAAGCGTAGGGTCCTTGACGAATCAGTTCGTGATCTTGCTTGATGGTGACGGCCGAGCTCCAGTTGCGGCCGATGATGAGGCGGGCCCAGACGGCGAACAACGCTCCGGCGACGGTGACGCCCAATCCGGCGTATTCGATCGCGAGCGAGAGGGCGATAAAGCGCCAACCCAGAAATCCCACGCGCGCGCGTGAAACGAAAAGCAGCATGAACGCGGCAATCGTCACAATCATATACGAGATTCGGGACGCGGCCGATTCGCGGCGTTCGGTTCGCTTCACCCGTCCAGAGGCAATCCACCAGTAGGCATAGAAGAGGATCCAGACCGCCCAGACTTCGATCAAGACGTTGTTGGCCAAGACGAACACTATGCCCGGAATCCCATGAAATTGTACGGATTTGGCTTCGAACCCGTTCGGTTAAACAGGACTTCATGATGTTGTAATTTATTTGTAACGCTATCTCGGTTACCCTTTGAAAAAGAGTATGAAAAAGATAGTACTGATCGAGGACGACCAGGATCTCTACTCGCTGATCCAATACAACCTGGAAAAAGAGGGGTTTGCGATGGCGGGTTCGCAGACCGGCAAGGGCGCCATCGAGTTGTGCCGGCGGGAGCGGCCGGATCTGATCATTCTGGACATCATGCTGCCGGATTCCGACGGCCTGGAAATTTGCAAGGCGATCCGAGCGCACCCGGAGCTGGCAGCGATTCCGGTGATTTTTCTGACCGCGCGCGCTTCGGAAACCGACCGCATCGTGGGGCTGGAGCTGGGCGCGAACGACTACATCGTGAAGCCGTTTTTCGTGCGCGAGCTGATCGCGCGCATCAAGATTCATTTCCGCGGCCAGCCTCCGGTTACGAAGCTGTTGAAGGCGGGCGAGCTGGAACTGGATCGCGCGCGTTGCCGCGTGGAACTGACGGGGAAGGAAGTCTCGCTGACAGCCACCGAGTTCCGCCTGCTGGAGTTTCTGATGAGCCGGCCGGGCGTGGTGTTCAGCCGCGAGCAGTTGCTCGACGCGGTGTGGGGACATGATCGCGCGGTGACAGACCGGACGGTGGACGTTTACATTCTGCGGCTGCGGCAGAAGATCGAAGCCGAGGGCGGGCCCGCCTTTATCCGCAGCGTGCGGGGGTTCGGGTACAGCTTCAATTCGGAAACGCCGGCACTCGCGGCGGATTGAAGTAGCCAAGCAAGTACAATGGAGGTAGCGTCTCCCGTACTTGCGCATGAATGAATTTCGCCGCCAGCAGCTTTTAGACGCTCTCGCTTCGCGCATTCTCATCATCGATGGAGCGATGGGCACGATGCTGCACGCCTATCATCCCACGGCCCAGGATTACGGCGGGGCGGGCCTGGAAAATTGCAGCGAGATCCTGAACCGGACGCATCCGGAGTGGATCGCCGATATTCATCGGGCCTATCTTGACGCGGGCGCGGATATTATCGAGACCAACAGCTTTCAGGGCTCGCCGATTGCGCTGGCCGAGTTCGGGATCGCGTCGGCCACGCTGGAGCTGAACCTGGCCGCGGCGAAACTGGCTCGCCAGGCCGCGAATGAATTTTCAACGCTCGCCAAACCGCGCTTCGTCGCCGGATCGCTGGGACCGACCACCAAATCGATCACGCTGACGGGGCAAGTCACCTTCGAGGAGCTTCGGCGCAGCTATTATGCGCACGCGCGGGCGCTGGTCGAAGGCGGCGTCGATATTCTGCTGATCGAGACCGCGTTCGATACGCGGAATATTAAGGCGGCGGTGCATGCGGTGCACGATCTGGAGCGCGAAATCGGCGCGAAAATTCCGCTGATGATTTCGGGAACAATCGAGCGCTCGGGGACGATGCTGGCGGGCCAACCGGCGGATGCCTTTTACGCGTCGGTAGCGCACGCCGATCTGCTATCGATCGGATTGAATTGCGCGACGGGTCCCGATCTGATGACGGATCACATCCGCACGCTGGCGCAGATGGCAACGACCAGGATTTCGTGTTATCCGAATGCGGGATTGCCGAACGAAGAAGGGAAATTCGGCGAGACGCCGGAATCGCTCGCGAAACAGCTCGATAAATTCGTCGAGCATGGATGGCTGAACATCGTCGGCGGATGCTGCGGAACGACACCCGCCCACATCCGGGCGATTGCGCAGATGGCTGAAGGACGCGCGCCACGCGCGATTCCGGCGCCGACCCATAGAGCCTACTATTCGGGGATTGAGCTGGTGGAAGCGGAGGATTCGAACCGGCCGCTGATCGTCGGCGAACGGACCAACGTGATCGGGTCGCGCCTGTTCAAGCAGATGATCGCCGCAGAAAAGTGGGAAGAAGCGAGCGAGATTGCGCGCTGGCAGGTGAAAAACGGCGCGCACGTGATCGACGTGTGCCTGCAATCGCCGGATCGCGAAGAACTGAACGACATCGATCCGTTCTATGCGAAGCTGATGCCGAAGATCAAAGCGCCGGTGATGATCGACACGACCGATCCGGCGGCGGTAGAGCGCGCGCTCCAGTGGGCGCAGGGCAAGTGCATCATCAACTCGATCAATCTCGAAGACGGCGAAGAAAAATTCGAGAGGATGTGCCCGATCGCGAAGGAATACGGCGCGGCGCTGATTGTCGGGACGATCGACGAAGACAAAATACAGGCGCAGGCGTTCACCAGGGAGCGGAAACTGGCGGTCGCCAAGCGAAGCGTCAAGCTGCTGACCGAAAAATACGGAATCGCGCCGGAAGATATCATCATCGATCCGCTGGTGTTTCCGTGCGCGACCGGCGATGAGAACTACATCGGCGGGGCGGTGGAGACGATCGAGGCGATCCGGCTGGTCAAGGAAAGTATTCCGTACGTGAAGACGGTGCTGGGGGTATCGAACATTTCCTTCGGCCTGCCAGCGGCTGCGCGCGAGGTGGTCAATTCGGTCTTCCTGTATTATGCGACCAAGGCCGGGCTGGATCTGGCGATCGTGAATGCGCAAAAGCTGGAACGGTTCGCGTCGATTCCGGTGGAGGAGCGGCGGCTTGCGGAAAATCTGCTGTTCAATACGCCGCCGCCGGAAATTCATGCGCCGGAGGACTGGAGAGAGCAGACGCGCGAGCAGAAAATCGCGATCAACCAATTTCACATCGCGGCGATCACGGATCATTTCCGCAAGACGGTCCGGAAGGAAAAAAAGACAGCCGCGGCGGCGCCGCTCAATGAACGGCTTGCGAATTACATCATCGAAGGCACCAAAGACGGGCTGATCGCGGATCTGGAATTGAAGCGGCAGGAAGGCGTCGCGCCGCTCGATATTATCAACGGCCCTTTGATGGCGGGGATGAGCGAGGTGGGGCGGCTGTTCAACAATAACGAGCTGATCGTGGCCGAAGTTTTACAATCGGCCGAGGCGATGAAGGCCGCGGTCAATTATCTCGAAGGGTTCATGGAAAAGACCGAGACGTCGACGCGCGGCAAAATTGTGCTGGCGACGGTGAAGGGCGACGTTCACGACATCGGCAAGAATCTGGTCGAGATTATTCTGTCGAACAACGGTTACCAGGTGGTGAACCTCGGCATCAAGGTTCCGCCGGAGGATTTGATTCGCGCGTGGAGGGAGCATCAGCCGGACGCGATCGGGTTGAGCGGGCTGCTGGTGAAGAGCGCGCATCAGATGGTGACGACGGCGTCGGATTTCAAGGATCATGGCGTGCGCGTGCCGCTGCTGGTGGGCGGCGCGGCGTTATCCGAAAAATTCACGACGGCGCGCATCGGTCCGGCATACGGCGCGCCGACGTTTTACGCGAAAGACGCCATGACCGGGCTGCGCATCATGAACGATCTGATGGACCCGGAGACGCGTGAGGCCGCGATCGGTACGCACATTTTCACAACCGCGGCTTCGCCGGTGATGGAATCTCATGCCGTGGAGAATGCGGGCACCGCGCGCAGTCCCAAAGTTCGAACCGATATTCCGATTCCCGCAGCGCCGTATCTGGACCGGCGGGTGCGCGAAGTGCCGAACCTCCAGGAGGTCTGGAGCTACATCAATCCGTTCATGCTGTATGGACGGCACCTCGGATTCAAGGGGAATTTCGAAAAACTGCTGGCCGAGCGCGACCCGAAGGCGCTCGAATTGTTCCACGAGGTCGAGCGAGTGAAACAAGAAGCCGCGAAATTCATGAAGATTCGCGCGGTGTGGCAATTTTTCGAAGCCGAGCGCGACGGCAACGCGATTCACCTGTTCGAGCCGGATGCAGGCAATCCGCGCCACACGTTTCGTTTCGGGCGGCAGCCCAGGCGCGACGGATTGTGCCTGAGCGATTACGTGCTCGATCGCGAAGAGGGCCGGAGGGATCATCTGGCGATGTTCGTCGTCACGGCGGGAGAGTGCGTCAGGCAGCATTCGGAAGAAGCGAAACGGCGCGGCGAATTTCTGCTCGCGCACGCGCTGCAAGCGCTGGCGATCGAGACCGCGGAAGGGTGCGCGGAATGGCTGCATCGGCGCATCCGCGAGGATTGGGGATTTCCCGATCCGCCCACGATGACGATGCAGGAACGGTTCACGTCGCGCTATCGCGGCAAGCGCTACAGCTTCGGATATCCGGCGTGTCCGAATCTGGAAGATCAACAGGGACTGTTCGAACTATTGAAGCCCGAAGAGATTGGAGTGAAGCTCACCGAAGGATTCATGATGGACCCGGAGGCGAGCGTCAGCGCACTAGTGTTCCATCACCCGGACTGCGCGTATTTCACGGCATCGGAGGCCGCAGAGGAACGCGGATAGACGCCGGCCGCTATTTCACGCGCACGACGACCAGGGTCATGTCGTCGTGCTGCGGGGCTCCGGCGGCGAATTCATCGCAGGTTTCGAGGATGTGATCGATCAAGGCGGAGGCATCGAGCGATGCGCCGCTGCGCACCGCTTCCATCAGGCGGGTCTCGCCGAATTCCTCGTCAGCCGCGTTCATCGCCTCGCTGACGCCATCGGTGAACAGGACCATCGTGTCGCCGGGTTGAAGCGTCACCGAGGCCTGGTCATATCGCACGGCGTCGAACAAGCCCATCACCAGACCGCCTTCTTCCAGGCGCAGAACTTCGGCGCCGCGAAAAATCATGGGCGCATTATGTCCGGCGTTGACGTAGGCGAACTCGCGCGAGACGGGCTCGTATACGCCGAAGAAAAACGTCGCGTAGCGGCTGGCCGGCGACGTTTCATAAACCAGCCTGTTCAGGTTTTGCATCAGCGCCGACAGCGCCGCCGGATTCGCGATGGCCAGACCGCGCAGGGACGCTTGCAGACTCGCCATCAGCAATGCTGCGGAGACGCCTTTACCGGAGATATCGCCGATGGCGATTCCGAGGCGGCCGCCGGCCATGACCACGAAATCGTAGTAGTCGCCGCCGACGCTCGATGCGGGCCGGCATTTCCCGGAGTAATCCAGGCCTTCGACCGGCGGGGCGGATTGCGGCAATAATCGCTGTTGCACTTCGCGGGCGATTTCGAGCTCGCGATTCAGGCGCTCGCGGTGTGCGATTTCGTGGGCGACGGCCGCGGTCAGGCGGCTGTTCTCGATGGCGAGCCCGGTTTGCGCCGCCACCGATTCGAGCAAACGAACATCGGTGGCCGAGTAGGGCTCCTCGGAAAGTTTCGGACCGAGGCTGATGAATCCGAGCAGACGATTGTTGGCGGCGAGCGGCAGCAGGAGCTCCGACCCGAGCGCTTCGACCGATGGATCGAGCCACGGCTCGGGGCGGGTATGCGAAACGCGGAGCGGCTCGCGCGATTGCTCCAATCGTTCGGCCAGGGGTCCGCGCGAGGGAAATTTCACCTGCGGCGGGGCCGGCTCATAGCCCAAAGTGAGCGCGGGAGCGTAATCGCCGTTGCGCCGCATGAGGACGGCGACGCGCGGAACGTGGAGCGCGGAAGAAACCGTTCTGGTGACGGTTTCGAGCAGCGGCTCGACCTCCAGAATGGTGCGGACTTTGTCGCTCAAATCACTGAGAACGTGCTCGACGTTGACCGCTTCGCGGAAGAAGCGGCGGTCGAGCCATGCATGCAGGCGCTCGGCCAGCCGTCGAAAGCTGATCAGGACGGCCAGCGTCAGCACCAGCAGGAACATCTGCTGGATACGGCGCAATCCTGGTTCGGTGATCACGCGGAGCACGAGAAACAACAGCACCGCGCTGACCGCGAGCTGCAAAAGGCGAACGCCGCGGCGCGCCAGAGCGTACTGCAAGCCCTGGCGGATGACGACGCGCAGCTCCATCGCACGCTCCACTACGATCACGTAGGCGAGCGTTACGGGAAATAAAAACAGCAGGACCAGCGCGGGAATAATGATCCAGTCAGGGACGGTCGCGAGCGGTTTGCGCAACGCGATGGCGCCGAGGATCACGAACAACAGGGGAGTGAGGCTGACGGCTGCGCCGCCGTAGAGCAACTTCAGGCGGCGCTTATCGTCGCAGGAAGCCGAACCCCGCATTTTCAAAAAAATGCTGACGAAGAACGTGCCGATGGCGGCCACGACCAGGAGCACAGTCAGTCCGGCGACGCGGTTCCTGGCCGTGGCGAGCCCGCGCAGCGCCGTGGCATCGTCAACCGTGGCGACGCCGATCGCTGCATCCAGGAGGGCGAGCAGCGCCAGCGGAACGCCGAGCATCCAGCGCGTTCGCCGGAGCCACGGGCGATTGGCCACGCGATCCGGGAAATATTGGCCGAACAACAGCATCCAGATCGGCCAGGAGCCGATCAGCAGATTGTGATAGGCGAGGGCGCCATCGCGCGCCCAGACGGTCCATGAGGCAGCGGCACGCAGATTGTCGCTTTGCGCGATTTCGCTGAAGCTGAGCATCAGCAGCAAAAGCAGCCACGCGAGCGGGTCGCGCGGCCGCACGAATGTCACGCCGAATCCGAGCAGGATGCAGAACAGAGGCGTCAGTCCGTAGACGAACAGGGTAAGAATCCATTCGCTGATGGGCGGCGGCTTCCCGCTTTGCGGCGCTAAACGAACCCGCGCGGCGACGGGGACGCCGTTGCGCAAAGCGGTGACCTCAATGACATCACCGGCGTGATGGGCGTCGAGGGTGGTGGCGATCGCGGCGATGCCGCGCAGAGGATGGCCCTCGATAGAGACCGGACGGTCTCCTTTTGCGAGCCCCGCGGCTTGGGCTTCCGGTTCGAGAGCGGTCAGCGTACCGTCGGGGGCATGAATCCGGAAAGGAATGCGCGGATCCTTCGTCGCGTGCAGGAGGTTCTCGACGGCCCGATAGGTAAAGGGCCCTTGAAACCCGACCGAGATCAGGAACAGAGTCAAGACCGCGAACTGCGGCGCGAGGCTCCGGCGTCCGGTCATGCCCTATAAGGTATCAGGGGCAGAATTAGAGGTGTTGCGACACCCGGCGGAAGCGCGCCGGCGTCAAACCGATGTGGCGGCCGATCTGATATGAACCGGCTCAAAGAAACTTCCGTTTAATAAGTAAGATAAAGATCGTGTTGCCACGCTTTTATCCCATACTCGATGTCGATACAGTATTGCGCCGCGGGCTTTCGGTGCGGGACGTCGCGCGAGAAATCGTAAGCGAGGACGTCCGGATTCTTCAATTCCGGCACAAGGGATTTTTTTCGCGACAAATCCTCGCGGATTTGCGCGAGATTGCGGCGATGTGCGGGGAAAGCGGCGCCATGCTGGTCGTCAACGACCGCGCCGACGTCGCGCGCCTGATCGGTGCGTCGTTGCATCTCGGCCAGGAGGATTTGCGGCCATCGGAAGCGCGGCGGATCATGGGAGCCGATGCCCTGATCGGATATTCCACGCACAACGAAGAGCAGCTCCGCTCGGCCGCGCAGGAGCCGGCGGACTATCTTGCACTGGGTCCGATTTTCGGGACGGCTTCGAAGCGGAATCACGATCCGATGGTGGGCGTGGAGGAATTGCGCCGGCTGCGGCCGTTGACCGATCGTCCGCTCGCAGCGATCGGCGGGATCACGCGAGCGAATGCGCGGATCGTGATCGAAGCAGGGGCGGATTCGGTGGCGGTGATCGGCGATCTGTATCCGGAACGCGGCGGCGTCGGGGAAAGGGTGCGCGAGTGGCTGGATCTTGTCGAGCGATGAATTATTCTTCGATGTGACGGTCGCACTCGGCGATCTCGGCAAGGGCCTGTTTGAAGCGGCGCTCGGTGTCGGGCGTTTGCGGATCCCAGTGCCGCCAGCGCGACAGATTTTTCTGGAATTGGAGGCGCGCCCATCCATAATGGCGATTCGACAGCAGCATCCTGCCGTATAGGTCGTCGAGATCAGAAGCGGCTTCGGCGGCTTCAAGCGACGGGTGCGGCACCGAGAGCAGGCGCGCGACCAGGGGCTCGGCTTGTTCGATGGTCGCGGCCGCCTGATCGGATTTGCCGTTTTTAAATGAAGCCTCGGCGTCGCGATTCATCTGTGCAACTTTTGTGACGGTCTCGACGTACCAACGCTCTTTGGTCGCATCGCGAGTGGAACTGGGGGCGGAACAGCCGGCCAGAATCGCCGAAACCAGGAGAGCAAGAACGCGCATTGCTTACATCATAACCATCGGTGAGAAAATAGGAGAGCACGCATGATGGTGAGAGCCCGGTTTTTTCTTCTGTTGACGCTGGCGGGTGCGGTCGCGTGGGCACAGCGGTCGATGACCGCCGCCGAGTTGATCGCGTTCGTCAAATCGCAGATTCAAATGAAAGGCGACGATCGCGCTACGGCGGATTTTCTCGCGCACAAGATCCGGCTGACGGAGAGACTCGCCGATCGAACGGTGGAGGAGCTGCAAGGGCAGGGCGCGGGGCCGAAGACGGTTCAGGCGCTCAGAAAATTGAGCGAGGAATCGGCGAATCTGCCGGTGCCGCCTTCGCCGCCGGCCGCCGCTCCGGCTCCTCCGCCGATTCCGCCGCCGGATTCCATCGAACAAGCCGAAGCGCTGCGTGCCATCAAGGAATACGCCCTCAATTACACCAACAATCTTCCGAATTACGTCTGTGTGCAGACCACACGCCGCAAGATTGAGCCGACGGTGCGCGGATATCTGCCGTACGGCGACGTGATCCAGGAGCAGCTCAGTTTTTTCGATCACAAAGAGAGCTACAAGGTTCAGATGATCAACCATCAGTCGGTGGTCAATGTGGACCATAACCAGCTGGGCGGGGCAGTCTCCTCGGGCGAATTCGGCACCATGCTGTCGCACATCTTCGATCCGGAGACGGGCGCGGACTTCAGTTGGGATCACTGGGCGACGCTGCGGGGAAGGCGGATGTACGTGTTCGGGTTCAGTGTGCCGAAATCGGCGGGCTACAGCATGTATCACGGCGAAACCAAGCGCGAGTACATTTCCGCCTACAAGGGATTTATCTACGCGGATCGGGAAACCAAAGCCGTGATGCGCATCAAGATGGATTGCGTGGGCATTCCCGCGGATTATCCGATCAAGGAAGTGGGCATCACGCTCGATTACACGCCCACCCAGATCGCCGCTTCCGAATATGTCTTGCCGTTTCACTTTGAGCTCGATTCGAAAGACACCAAGGCGGTGGTGAAGAACGAGGCCGATTACCGGCTCTACCGGAAGTTCGGAACGGAGTCGACCATTACCTTCGGCGACGCTGAGCCGATTCCCGAGGATCAATTGAAGGAGCAGCCCGCCGCGCCGGACGCAAAGGACCAGGCTCCCGTGAAAAAACCACAGCCATAGGTCCCACGTCGAGCCCGAGAGTTGGATCACTCGTAGCGCAGCGCGACCATCGGATCGACGCGCGTGGCGCGCTGCGCCGGGATGAAGCAGGCGAGCAATCCCGCAGCGATCAGAACCAGCGCCGTGATTCCGAACGTGAGCGGATCGAACGGACTGACCTGAAACAACTGGCTGCGTAACAGGCGGCTGAAAGCTAAGGCCGCGGCGAGTCCGATCAGCGCGCCCGATCCGGTCAGCCACAGGCCCTGCCGGATCACCATGGCGAGGATTTCTCCGCGCCGCGCACCGAGCGCCATGCGGACGCCGAACTCCTGGGTGCGCTGCGCCGCCGAATAGCTGATGACGCCGTACAATCCGATCACGGCCATCAGCAGCGCGATTGCAGCGAAAATCGCGAGCATGGCCACGACAAAACGGCGCGGCGCCAGCGACGAGGCGACCATGCCGGACATCGTGCGCAACTGCGAGATC
>DATHCE010000164.1:0-2100 GCA_035319685.1 Bryobacteraceae bacterium
TCCCGCATGCGGAAATACAGCATCTCACGCCAGTTTCGTTGAGCGAAACGGAGGCCGATGAAGCCGCACCCGTAACTAAGCCGCGGGAATTTGCGCGTGACCTGCGAAGTATGGCGCAAGTGTCGATCGTCTCCCTGCCGATCTTCGGCGCGCGCCATGGCAGGCGCCCAAACTGCCGAAACTGATGCACCTTCCGGATCTTGCACCGGACCGGCGGCAAGACGCTCGAAGCCTCTCGTTTGTAACGGTTAAGCGAATCTCCGCGTGTCGTCGTTCGAGGCTCCCGTGCTTTGGCCGGTTGTATGCGAATTCCAGGGCATCTCCAGATACAGGCAAGTATCGGAATGCAAGAGTGAAGCGCAATGAAGCCACGTAGACGATTGACACGACAGGAAAGCCAAGAGCTGACGCGGATGCGTCTCATCGAAGCAGCCGAGACCTTATTCATCCGCCAGGGCTTCGACGATACCTCGGTGGACGAGATCAGCGAGATGGCGGGATATTCGCGCGGCGCGTTCTACTCGAATTTCGAAGATAAGGACCAGCTATTCCTCGCAGTCATCGACCGGCGCTGGCCTTCAGTTTCAAACGCCATCGAAGCCATCTTCCAGAATATTTCCGGGCCGGCGGAGCGAGCCGCCGCGGTTCGGGAATGGTACTCGAATCAGTGGCGGCACAAGGAGTTCATCGCTCTGCAGATGGATTTCGCGCGAAAGGCGGAAAAAGACTGCTCGGCGCGGAGGCACCTTGCGGAGCTCCGGAGGCGGGAACTCGAGACGGTGACCGCTTCGGTAGTCCGGTATTTCAATGCCACCGGCAGAGTCCCGGTTGATCGGCCGGAATTGCTCGCGCTCGCATTTTTAGCGGTGTCACGCGGTCTCGCGACCCTTGCGATCGAGGCCGGTCCGGAAATGGAGCAGTTGTATACGGAGGCGTCCACGCTGGCATTCGACCGCATGAGCGCGCCCCCCATCTCAACAATTGGATGATTAGCATGCAAAGACACTACATCTTGCTTTCTCTTATCGTGGTTGGGTGCGCCGCGGCGTTGACGTCGTGCAGCCACACCACCAACGCGGCTAGCACCGAGGCGCCGCTGCCGGTTCAGGTTCGCACTCCAGCCGTTGTGGAGCGGGCGGAATTGGTGAGCGCCAGCGGCTCGGTAGAAGGTTCGGAAACGGCCGACGTGGCTTTCCTGGTGAGTGGCCGCGTGGTCAGGGTGCTGGTCGAAGAGGGTCAGCACGTGAACCAAGGACAGTTGCTGGCGGAAATCGACCCGGCCGATTACCGGAACGCGTTCAACTCCGCGCAGGCACAGAAGGCGGCGGCCATCGCCGTCGAACAGCGAGCGGACGATGGTGTCCGGAAACAGGAACTCGAACAGGCCCGCATCGAATTCGAACGCGCGGAAGACGAATACAAGCGCATGAAGTTCCTAGTGGAACGAAACAGCCTGCCACCGAACGACTTTCAGAAGATCGAGGCGGCGTACAAGACGGCGAAGGAACGCTACGACATGGCGCAGGAAGGAACGCGGACGGAAGATCGCGCCGCGGCCGCTGCACAAGCGCACGCGGCCGACGCCCAGGCGAGCGAGGAAAGCAAGCGGCTCAGCGACACGCGCCTGGTGGCCCCGATTTCCGGCAGCATCAGCATGCGAAAAGTGGATCCGGGGCAGACGGTTGCCGCGGGAATGCCGGTATTCTCCATCGCCGAGCTGAATCCGGTGAAAGTTCGCGTGGGCGTTCCCGAAGCCGAAATCGGAAAAGTCCACCAGGGCGCCAAGGCGGAGGTCTCCGCGCCTTCGCTCGACGGGCGCCGCTTCACAGGCAAGGTCGCGATCATCGGGGTCGCCGCGGAACCGGCGTCACGCACCTACACGGTCAAGATCCTGGTTCCGAATCCTGGTCCGGTGTTGCTGGCCGGCATGGTGGCGGAAGCTCGCATCTTTGCTCCCACCAGCATTCACGCAGTGACCATCCCCGCCGAAGCGGTCGTGCCCGATCCGCAGGGCGCGCCCAACGTATACGTCTATTCTCCGGAGCGGAAGCGGGTTTACACTCGCAGAGTCGAGGTCGGCCAGCCGGTCGGTAAAGAAGT
>DATHCE010000165.1:0-7183 GCA_035319685.1 Bryobacteraceae bacterium
CGCACTCCGTGATATTCGCCCATATTCACCAGCATTTCGGCATATTTTGCGAGATCGGACGCCGTGGTGAATAATCCCGCGTGGCCGGCCACGCCGCCCATGTAGCGCGCGGTGGGGTCGTGCACGACGCCGCGCAAGGGAAGGCCGGTATCGGGATCGATTTCGGCCGCCGCGATTCGCGGGCGCAGCGCCACGGGAGGCAGGAACATCGTGTCGCGCATGCCTAACGGCTCGAAAATATTTTCGTGCGCGTACGCGTCCAGCGTTTTTCCGCTGAGCCGGCGCACGATTTCGCCCAGCAGCTCAAAATTGATGTCGCTATACACGAAATGCAACCCCGGAGCGGTCGCGGGCTTGTCGATGAGCGCGCGGTGGATGCCGGTTTCGTAGCCGGACCATCTTGGTTCCAGGTCGAGATCGGGACGCAGACCGGAAAAATGCGTCATCAGATCGCGAATCGTGATGTCGCTTTTGCCGCCCTGAAATTCCGGCAAATACGCCGTCACCGGATCGGCGATGCGCAGCTTGCCGGATTCGAATAATTTCATCAGCGACGGCGTGGTCGCCACCACTTTGGTCAGCGACGCGGCGTCGAAAATCGTGTCGACCGTCATCGGCTCGCGCGAGGGAACCAGTTGCCGCTCGCCGTAGGCTTTGCGATGCAGAATTTTTCCCTTCTGCCCGACCACTAAAACCGCGCCCGGAATCAGGCCGTCGTGAACCGCTTTCTCGACCGTCGCGTCGAGCGCGGGCGAGGCGGAATAGGTCTCCTGCGCAAACGCGGCGGCGGTTGCCAGAAAGACGGCGACCAGAACTCTCATAACAATTTTTTCGCCACCTGTTCGAGCAGCGCGGCCAGATCGAAATCGCGCTGGGTGATGCCGCCCGCATCGTGCGTATTCAAATCGACGGTCACGCGGCTGTACACGTTCGACCATTCCGGATGATGGTTCATCTTTTCGATCATCGGCGCCGCGGCCGCCATGAAGCCGAAGGCGAGCGGAAAATCGGCGAAGCGGTATTCCCGATGCAGTTTGCCCGAAACCACGCGCCACCCGGGAATTTGCCGAATCGCGCTGGCGATCTCGGCTTCCGTCATCTTTTTCATACTCAGGCTCTCCCGTAAATCGGAATCACCGCGCCGCTCACGTCCGCGGCGGCATCCGAGGTCAGCCATACCAGCAGCTTCGCGATCGATTCCGGCGCGACCCATCGCGCGAAATCGGATTGCGGCATCGCCTTGCGATTGGCGGGCGTATCGATGGTGCTCGGCAAAACCACGTTGGCCGTGATGCCGGAATTTTTTCCCTCCGCCGCGACGCTTTTCACCAGCGCAACCAGAGCCGCTTTCGAAACCGCGTAGGCCGCGAAATTCGGCGACGGCTCCAGGGCGGCCCGCGCGCCGATCGCGGCAATTTTTCCGCGGCGCGCCTGAAGCATCGGCCGGAGCGCTGCGCGAATCACGGTGAAGGCGATGCGCACATTCACGCTCATCATCAGGTCCCAGGTTTGATCGCTGGTTTCCGCGATCGGCGAGCCGCCGCTGAAGCCGCCGACCAGATGAACCAGCGCGTCGATGGGCCCGTGCGTCAGCGCTTCCCCGATCATCTTGTCGCAGCCTTCGGCTGTGGTCAAATCGGCGGCGATGGTCGTGAAAAACGTCGTGAACGGCTCCGGTTGGGCCCAGTGGCGGTCCACCGCGATCACCGTCGCGCCGCTCTCGGCGAACACGCGGCAGGTAGCCCTTCCCAGCCCGCCGCCGGCTCCGGTTATCACGACGTTCATGCCCACGATTGTATCGTCAAACGTCCAAACCCACGGCTCGCATCAGCGCGAGCGCATTGCTGCGCGTGACCACGCCGGGCCGCAGCCGGTAATCGAAAAGAATTTCGCCGCCTTCGATGTGATCCTCGAAATGAACGTTCACGGCGCGGCCGTCGAAGGTCGCGGCGATTTCGGCGAGCGCCAGGTCGTGCGTGGTCACCAGCCCGATGGCGCCGCGCGCGACCAATCCCCGCACCAGCGCCTCCGCGCCGATGCGCCGGTCGTGCGAATTGGTTCCGCTGAGCAATTCATCGAGCAGGAACAGCGTGGGCCGCCCTTCGCGCGACAGGTTCACGATGTCGCGCAGGCGCTCGATCTCGGCATAAAATCGCGAGCGATGATCCACCAGGGAATCGACCGTGCGCGTCGACGCGCCGATGTCGAGTCTCGAAATCCGCATGCGCGCGCAGGTGACCGGCGCGCCGGCCCAGGCGAGCACCGCGTTCAATCCGATGGCGCGCAGCAGCGTGCTCTTGCCGCTCATGTTCGATCCGCTGACGATCCACAAGCGCACCTCGCCGCCGAGATTCACGCCGTTTGCCACCGCGTTCGCCGGCGGAATCAAAGGATGGCACAATGCGTCGGCTTCGATGCGCGGCCCGGCCGGCTTGGTCAAATCATCCTGGATCGAATCCTCGATCAATTCCGGGAACACTGCCTGGGGCCGCTCATACGCGAATCCGGCGAGCGAGCACAGCGCCTCGAACTCGCCGATCGCGGCGGTCCATTTGCCGACGTTCGGGCCGCATTTTTGCCGCCATTGCTCGATCGCCATGGTCACTTGCGAAATCCACAACAGCGGCGCGCCGATGGGACGGAAGAACATATTATGGCGCGCCGTATCGAGCGTCGCGATCCAATGCCCCAGCCTGCGAATCTGTTGCGACGCCGTCCGCCCTTCGGTTTGGAGTGCCTGCTTCAACGCGACCAGGCGCGGGCTCGAAAACGGCTCGCGCTCCAGGCGCTCGAGCAACAGAGTCAGCAGGGCCAATTCATGCGCCGGAGTTTCCACGCCATCCGCGATCGTGCGCACCGCGTCGCGAGTGATGAAATTGAAAACCAGTTCCGCCAGAACCACCACCAGAAACGGACGCAGGTTCACCACCTGCGCCAGGAACAGCGCGAAAGTGACCAAAGCCGCCAGGGCAAGCAGCGACGCAACGGCGCGCGCGCCGCGAAAAAATTTCACCGGCGGCAGTTCGCCCCAGTGCTTCAGAATTTTCGCGTCGACCGCGGCTCGAATATCCTCGCCCATCAAGCCCAGTTCTTCACGCAGGTCGACGCGCGAGCGCAACTCTTCCACCGCTTTCTGGCGCGCGGTTACTTCGCCGCGTTCGCCCGGCGCGAGCAGCCATTGCGCCAGCGTATTTTCTCCCGCGGCCGTGCGCGCGTTGGAGATCAATTCGAACATCGAGCCGCGCCCGAACAGATCCAGGTCGTCCGCGTACAGGTGTTTGGCGTCCCGGAAACGTTCGCCCTGATTCCCCTTGCCGGCCCAATCCTCGCCCAAACGCGCGACCGCGCGCTCATAATAGGCGAGCCCGCGCTGCGCCATGGCCCTCGCCCGATCGACGCGATCATGCGCCACCGCGAGCGCAATGAATACCACCAGCGGCGCGATCAGCCACCACGCCGAGATCCATCCGCCGCCGATCGAGATCGCCGCGATCGCCAGCGCGGCCAGTCCCGTCATCAGCCGCGCGTTGGAGAGCTGGCGGTAGTGCGACGTCGCACGCGTGTGCGCATCGCGCCAGAATTTCAATCGGGCATCGTAAACCGGAAAGGGCAATCTCGATTCTAGCGCCGGACTCCTGTATTCTGGAGGTTGCTCCCCCGCCTGCGCCCCAATCTGGATTTTTTCCCCTCGCCCGTCGAGGAGCGGCCCGGCCTGGTGATTCGCGATCCGTATCAATATTCCGACGCCACGCTGATCGTTCCTCCGGCGCTGGTCGCGTGCCTCGAATTTTTCGACGGCGAGTCGACCGATCTGGATCTGCGCGAGTATCTGGTGCAGCTCACCGGCGATTTACAGATCGGGGATTTGCAGCAGCACCTGATCGACTCGTTGAGCGCGGCGGGATTTCTCGAGGACGAAAAGTTCGCCGGGCGCAAAGCTGCGGCCGAGCAGGCTTTCGCCGACCAGCCGGCCCGCGCCGCGGCCCACGCCGGCGGCGCATATCCGGACGAGCCCGGCGCGCTGTCGGAAACCTTGCGCGGCTATCTCGATGGCGCGGGACCTTCGCGCGATGGGCGCACCATAGCGATCGCCGCGCCGCACGTCAGCCCGTTCGGCGGCGTGGCGGCGTATCGGGCCGCATACTCCGCGCTCTCGCCCGCCGATGCCGATCGTACCTTCGTGGTGCTGGGCACCTCGCATTACGGCGCGCCGGAGCGCTTCGGCCTTACGCGCAAGCCCTTCACGACGCCGTTCGGAGAAACCTCGACCGCCTTGTCGATCGTGAACGAGATCGCCGCGAGCGCCGGGGACGCGGTCACCATGGAGGATTACTGCCACGCGATCGAACATTCCATCGAGTTCCAGGTAATTTTTCTGCAACACCTGTTCGGCCCGCGCATCCGCGTGGTGCCGATTCTGTGCGGAGCCTACGCTCGTAGCATTGATCACGGCGGCTTGCCGGAACAGGATGAAGGCGTGCGCCGCGTCCTCGGAGCGCTGGGAGAAATCGCGGCGCGCGAAGGCGACCGGCTGTTGTGGGTGCTGGGTGTCGACATGGCCCACGCCGGCCGGCGCTATGGCGACGATTTGACCGCCACCGCGGGACAGGGCGGAATGGAAATCGTCGCGCGGCGCGACCAGGAGCGCATCCGGCGCATCGAATCCGGAGACGCGCGCGGATTCTGGGATCTGGTTCAGGAAAATCACGACGATCTCAACTGGTGCGGATCGGCGCCGATTTACACGTTCCTGAAATCCGTGCCCGGCGCGCGCGGCCAACTGCTCCAGTACGGCCAGTGGAACATCGACCCGCACAGCGTGGTCAGCTTCGCCGGCATCGAATTTCATTCACATTAGAATTCCCCGCGCCGATATGCCATTGGGAGGCGCGTACCCGTGATTTCTATCCGGAAGTCGGCCGAGGAGCTGGATCGCCTGGACAACCTGCGCCAGGCCATGGCGGATTGTTACAGCGTCGCCATCTACAGTTCGGCCGAATACGCCGTGGAAGTGGACGGGCAGCAAGCCTCGCGGTTCCGCGAGCGCCTGCATGCGGTCGGCGAGCGGTGGAAGGCCGCGGCCGATCCGGGAGAGCTGCGGATGGTCGGTCAGAGCTTTCGCGGCGAACTGCGCGACTATCACCGCGTCGCCGGCGAATCGCTGGAAGTTTTGCGAAAAGAGGTCGAGGCCGCGGCGGCAGCCATCGCCTCCTTAGCCGGCGGAATCGCATCCCACGGCGCCGATCATGAGAAGCAACTCCAGCGGGAACTGGACCAGCTTGCAATCGCAGCCGCCTCCGACGATGTCACTCACATCCGCTCGGCGATTCAAACCGCGATTTCGCAGATCCACGCGGCGGTCGTCGAGATGCAGCTCGCCAACCGGATGGTGATCGCGCAATTGCAGGACGAGATTCGCCTTCTGCATCGCGAAATCGACAGCGACCGCCATCGCGCCGCCAATCCCGCGGCGTGGCTTCGCACCCGCCGGCAAATGGAACAGAAGATCGACGACGCGCTTTCGAGCCGCAAGCCCTTCTGCCTGCTGCTGATCGCCATCAGCGACTGGAGATCGGTGGTCGAGCGATATTCCTGCGCGAGCCTCGAAGCCGCCATCCAGGAAATGATCGGCCGCCTGCATGCGGCGATCGACCCGGATCTGATCGTGGGCCGCTGGGGCGAAGAAGAACTCGTCGCGATGCTCTACGTGGATCCGGCCACGGCCATCGCCATCTCCCGCCAGGCGGCCTCCGCGCTTTCCGGTACCTATCTGATCGAGGAGAATGGCGAACCCGGCACGGTCGAATTGAAGGTCAAGGCCGGCGTCATCGATCGCGCCGCAGTTTCCGAGCCGTCCGGTTTCCGGAATAAACTGGCAGCGCTCGCCGCCGCGCTCAGCAAAGCCTAGACTATTTCTTGGCCGGGCGCTTGCGCGCGAACTTGAGACCGCTCCAATCTGCGTCGATCGAGCAGATTTTGTAATCCACCAGGCCCGCGGCGAGCCCCGCCGCCCGTACATCGTTTGAATTGAAGTCGACCCGATGACGGCTGGATTGCTTCGGAAACGCGATCCAGAGCGAAACGCGATCGGGCAGGCGCGCGCTCAAAAATTCGGCCTCTTGTTCCAGCTCGCGCCGCGAGCGAACGAACCAGATCGCGAGGCTCGTCTGAGCCGTGATGCCGCGCTCGAACCCGGCGCGATCGGGCAATTCGCCGAGCTGTTGTTCGAATCCTTCCGGCGCGCCCACCAGCGCGATTTTCGCCCCCGGTTTGATCCCCAATTTCTTCGCCAGGCTCGATCCGGCCCATTGCTGCATGTACCGGATCGGCTGGACCGGCTGCGGCAGGGCATGCCGGATCGCCTTTTTGAGCGCGGCTCCCACGGCTTTCCAGGTGGTGAAAACGACGTCCGGCAAATCCTGGCGAACGCGCGCGATTTTTTCCGGCGCGCCGCCCGCGAACACGATCGGGACATGGCCGGTCGATTTTCCGGCCCGCAGCACCATCGCGATGGCGCGGCCCTGCGAAGGAGCGCGATCGAGATCGATCACCACGGCCGCCGGCGCAAGGTCGCGAACATGACCCACTGCCCTGCCCGCTGGAATTTCCGACGCGTCCACCGGGAATCCCGCCGCTTCCACCAGCCGGGCGCGATCCGCCGCTTCACCGCTCCAGGAAACTAGTCTCACCAACCTTCGCGCCGGCATCGCTTCAACCTAGCATCGCGCAACCCGGCACCGCTGGCGCGGCTTGACGACGCGTCCTTGGGCGGCAGCCGAGCAAGCCCCGGCAGTCATGCCGGGGGCAAAAATCGCTGTTTTCGCACAGACTCGTCAAATCGGGGTCAAATCTCTGTTGCGAATCATCCGGTAAACTGAAGCGGAAGATGCAGGAAACGTTTATGGCGCGGGCGATCGAGCTCGCTCTCGCGAACGTCCGCTCCGGCCGCGGCGGACCGTTCGCCGCGATCGTCGTGAAAGACGGACGCATCGCCGCCGAAGGCGTGAATCTGGTCGCCTCCAGCAACGATCCGACCGCGCATGCCGAAGTGATCGCGATTCGCGCCGCATGTCACGCGCTCGGTTCGTTCCAACTGGGCGGATGCGAAATTTACACCACCTGCGAACCGTGTCCGATGTGCCTCGGCGCCATCTATTGGGCGCGTCTCGATCGCGTCTATTAC
>DATHCE010000166.1:0-5255 GCA_035319685.1 Bryobacteraceae bacterium
ATGCCGGGAACGCGCGTGTTGGTAACCGAGGGGCAGGACGGCATGACTTTATTCGAGGATGCGCGGCCGCCGGAACATGTCGCCGGATTGCCCCGGCAGGTTTATGACGTCACCGGCGCGGGCGACACGGTGCTGGCGACGATGGCGCTTGCGGTCTGCGCCGGCGCTTCCTATGTGAAGGCGATGCGGCTCGCGATTCACGCCGCGGCGATCGCCGTGGGACTGGTGGGAACGGCAACGGTATCAAGGCAAGATCTCGAAACCGCACTGAGCGAAATCCCCGACCGCGTCGCAGCGCGCTGAATCCCCCGTTCGAGGGCCGTCCCGTTTTTCGGTACAGGGTCAGTTAATTCAAACTGACCCACTATCCGTTTTTCAACACCGCTTAAAGGGCTGCTACAATCAAGAACGCACCGCGCGAGGCGGTGGGCGGATTTGAGATGCAAAAAACGGAGCAGCAGCTTCGGGAGGACGTGGTTCGGGTCGGCCGTCTGGTGTTCGACAAGTCCTGGGTAGCGGCCAACGACGGCAATATCACCATCCGTCTGGATGACGGGCGGATTCTGGCTACGCCCACGGGCGTGTGCAAGGGGATGATGCAGCCCGAGGATCTGATCGTGTGCGATATGGATGGCGCCAAGTTATGCGGCGAGCGCGAACGCACCACCGAGATGGCGATGCATCTCACGATTTACCGGATGCGGCCGGACGTGAGCAGCGTGCTGCACGCCCATCCGCCGGTAGCGACCGGATTCGCGGCGGCCGGGCGCGCGCTCAATCTGGCGCTGTTGCCTGAGGTGGTCATCGCCCTCGGCTCGATTCCGCTGGCCGATTACGGTTTGCCGGGCACGCTCGCCCTGACCGAGGGCATGCTTCCCTACATTCCGAAATACGACGCAATGCTGCTGGCCAACCACGGTGCGGTCAGTTACGGCGAGGACGTGTTCCAGGCGTTTTTCCGGATGGAAACGATGGAGCATTTCGCGCGGATCACGCTGGTGGCGGAGCTGCTGGGCGGCGCGAAAGTGCTGCCGCGCGTCGAGGTGCAGAAACTGTTCGAATCCCGCGGGCGCTACAAGGTGAAATCGCACAATCACCTGGAACCCGGGTCGCCGATGACCGCAGAAGACATGCCCGAGCCAAACGAGAAAATCGAAATGACTCGCGAGCAGCTTCTGGCGATTATCGACGAGGCGTTGAAGGTTCGGGGAGTGTTTTAGGACGAGGCCGGGCGGATCACCGATTCACGTGCCCGTGCTGGGTGTGATCGATCGTATCGACTTCCTTGCTCGACCGCCGGCTGCGAGCCCGGAAGACAAATAAATAGCTGGCGAGCAACGCTCCGACCAGCAGCTTCACCGCTTCAATGCTGAAATAGACCTGTTGCAGGGCCCACACGCGAGCCATCGGACCGAAGGCGGTGTTGCCCGGCGGGAAGTCGGTTTCGCGGCCGCGATAGGCGAGCTCCGGCGTCACTGCGAAGTACTGAAAGGCAACCGCAATCAGCATCATCGCGCACAGAACCAGCGGGAAAATCCGGCGCTGGGTCGCGAGAAACAGGCATCCGCCGACCGCAAATGCCAGCGCGAATTGGGCGAGCTCCCACCGCGAGTAATTATGGCGCGTCTGCTCGGCGGCAAGATGGCGCAGGAGCATCGAGATCTGATCGTAGCCGTTCTTCTCGATCAGCTTCGAAACCGGAGGAAGCGGGTAATTCAGGACCAGGCTGGGGGACCGCAAATTCTCGAGGTCCAGAAGCGCCATCATGACGCATCCGGCCATCCAGGCTCCCAGCAAGAAAGTCGTGATGCGGCGAGTGTGCACTGACTCTTAGTTTGCCATGGAATTTGACAAATCCATTCCTGAAAATGGGGAAAAAAGATGGAGATTTGGGGAAAGGTTTCCAAAAAAGCGAGAAGGGGAACGTTTCCATTCCCCTTCGCCGCGTCGTTCAGATTTAAATCTGGGATCGTGACTTCCTGGTCCCCTTCGCTTCGGGGAATTTCAGAATAGCATGCGTGGCCCCTCCGTTGCTCGCACGGACCTGTTCATGCGGAAGAAGCTGGCCGATGATTTCCCGACTGGCTATTGCACTTCGATCCAGCCTTGTGCGGGAACCGTGAGGGGCGGCAGTCCGTCGCGCGTGATGGTTACGCGAAAGCGCGTACCGGCGAGCTTGGCGCGCATCTCTACAATGTTTCCTTTGGCAACTTCGGTAGCCACGGGTCCGCCCTCGAATTCGAGGTTGAAGTTCGACTCATGGCCGTCCTCGAGGCGAACGAACAAATATTCTCCGTCGGTGCCGTAATACATTTCGCGAACCGGGGGCTCACCGCCATGCATCGCGCCGGAACGCGGGTCGGGATGATAGCGGCCGGCGCCGAGCCACTCGAAATATGACGTCACTTCGCCGTCGAGGGTCGCATGAATGGGATTGAGCGGCGGCTCGCGAAATTCGCCTTGCTGCGATGTGAGGATCGGACGCGAGAGGGTTTCGGGCGGCTGTGCCCCAAGCGCGCGGTAGACGTTGGAAAGATGCGCGCGATAGAGCTGATCGAACTCGGGCCGGTTGTCGGAGGCATGCTCGGGTCCATACCACCAGTTCCAATCGCTGCCCTCGGCGATGAGCAGTTCCTCATGTGCGAGCTTGCGCATGTCCTCGGGAACATCCAGCGCGGCATCAAACGCGCGGCGCGCCGCCAGCAGATATTCCCACGCGAGGTTATCTTCTTCGGCGCCGATCCAGATATCGAAATTCGCGTTGATCCATGATCCCGGAAAAATTCCGTGCAAAATGCGAGGCTCGATGCGCGCCAGCGCTTCGGAAACCGTGACACATTCGAGACCCGGATCGGCGGAGATGCGGGCATACAGCTCGCGCAGGAACGGCCGGCCGTTTTCCGGATAATATTCCCAGGCATTCTCGCCGTCGAGGATGATCGGCACCAGCGCATCGCGTCCGCCGGCGTTGTTGCGGATGCGGGTCAGGAAATCCTCCGCTGCGTGAGCGGGCTCCATGTGCTGATAGGTGAAGCCGATCAGGTCGCTCAAATAATGATCGCGGAACAGGAGGCAGATCTTGCTCTCATTCTGCTTCCATTGATAAGCCTGATAGGTTACGTCCGCGCCGGCGGGCTGGTTCAGGGTACGGGCCAGCACGCCGTTATCGCTCGCGGCCCACGTAAATCCGCATCCGGCGGCGAGCGCCAGGGCTTCATCGGACACCGATCCCTCCGAGGGCCACAACCCGGCCGGGACCACGCCGATTTTCTCGTGCATGTAGGTACGTGCGCGGCAGAGCTGCTCGCGGGCATCCTGCGGATAACAGAAACGCGGAGGCAGCGTAACGCCGGGGTGCGAAACGCGCGCGATATCGGAATCGCAGATCAAGGGCAGAATCGGATGGTAGAAGGGCGTCGTGGAGACTTCGATCCGCCCCTTCAAGGCGAATTCCCGGTAAGTCGGCAGCACCAGCGCGAGCTGTTCGCGCTGTTTGCGCGCGATCACCGCCTGATCGTCCAGCGAATAATCGCGGCCCTTTTGAACCAATTCGATCAACTGCGGATCTCGGGCGCGCACGTCCTCGTCGAACCAGACGAGCTGGCTCAGCACCTGCAAATCGCGAAGTTCATCGACCGTTAAATCGCGCACAACGCTTCCCTGTGCGCCTGGCGATGGACGGCCGCGCATTTCATACAGCTCGCGATAGCGCGGAAAGCGATCGATCATGTGCCGGACATTGGCTTGAAACAGGTGCCGCAGCATGACGTTGCGCTGCGATGGGGTGGCATCGGCGGCGTTCATTACCGCGACATCGAGAAACGGATCGGAGGCCGTGCCGGCCGCATACTCCTCAATCTGCGCGACCATCGACGGCACCAGATTGAACGTCTGGCGCACCTTCGGGAATTCTTCGAGGAGCCGCACCATGCCCGCGTAGTCCTTCAAGGCATGCAGGCGCGTCCAGGGCAGCTTATACTCGCCGGTCCACAAATCCTTGTAGAACGGCTGATGCATGTGCCAGAGGAAACAGAGAGTGGTCAACGATCTAAAAATGCCTCGCTGAGAAATAGCTTCGCACGGGCGGAGGGGGCTCCGTGCCCTTGATCGCGAGCCACAGGATCTCGTTCAGCGCATCGTCGTCGATATCGTCAGCTTCGTCAAAGTCCATTTTGGCGGATCGCGCCGCGGTGGGGGATCGAGCCGGATTGCGTTCGGTCAGCGAAATACGCGGCTTTTCGACGACGTACGGCGCATCATTCGGAGTGGATACGAAAGCCGCCGTCAGCGGATGCGCGCCCGCGTCGAAATGCGTGAGAGGCTTCATGCCGAGAATCAGCTCGATGGTCCGCAGGATCGAGGACTGGTTATAGAACGAGCTGTCGATAACGCCGCGCTGCGTGTAGGGCGAAATGGCGAGCATCGGGCTGCGGTGCGAATCGACGTGATCCGGGCCGTTCTGCGCGTCGTCTTCGATGACGAAAATGGCCGTGCTCGACCAGAACTTGCTGTGCGAAACCGCGTCGACCAGCTGGCCGAGCGCATAATCGTTATCGGCGAACAGCGAGAGCGGCGATAGCTTGCCGGGCGTGGTGCCGTTGGTGTGATCGTTGGGCAGCGTCATCATGATCAGGTGCGGCATGTCGCCGGATGCCTCAAAAGATTTCAGATCGTCGAGAAAAACGCGCATGCGTTCGGTATCCGGATAATCCAGATCGAAGGCGCGATACTTCATGTTGGTCACGCTGCGCAGCGCCGGATCCTGAACTTTTTCGATCTGGATTCCGTCGGGTCCGGGGTGCTCCTTGTTGACCACCCAGTGGCCGTAGTTCCGGAAGCTGATGCCGGCCGCGAGAGCGTTGGTCCAGACATAACCCGCGGGAGGCGAATTGGCCGGCTCGCCGCCTTCGAAATCGTATTTCTTGCGACGGCTCGCGTATTGGTTCGGCCACAATTTCTGCGTGTAATCCGGGGCGATGCTGGCGTTGGCCCAGTTGTGGCCGTCCGCGCTGACGTCGGCATTGACGTAAAAATTGTCGAACAGGACAAATTGCCGCGCGAGCTTGTAATGATTCGGTGCGGCCGATTCCTCGAACAGGCACAGCGCCGGGTCGCCGTTGCCCTTGCCGATTTTTCCGAACACCTGATCGTAGGTGCGATTTTCCTTGAGGACATAGATGACGTGCTGGATCGGCGACGGACGGTCCGGCCGGGAATAGATCACGTTGGTATCGGATGCCGACGGCGCATCGAGC
>DATHCE010000167.1:0-25023 GCA_035319685.1 Bryobacteraceae bacterium
AACGATGACGTCGGGCCGGTAGAGACGCACGACGCGCACGCAATCGCCCAGGACATTTTCCTCGCCCCAGTGCTCCAATGTCTCGTCCAGACGTTTGGAGAAACCGAAATCGGCCGCGCGAGTGAAAAATTGATCGACGCCGTAATATCGATCGGCGGCGAGCAGCTCTTCGGTGCGCACGATGCCCAGCGCGTCGAACAATTCGGGCCCGATCAGGTTCGCGCCGCCCTCGCCGCGCGTCAGCGTGAGCAAGCCGGTGCGCACGCCCTGCGATCGCGAGAGCCAGGTGAGCAAGCCCCCGTCCTCATCGTCGGGATGCGCGGTGATGTGCAGCACGCCGGCCGTGGTGCGCAATCGCAGGAGGCTTTCATAGGCACCGGCGCTCGAATCGATCGCGGGCGCCTGCACTTGCGCGTAGAGCGGAACCAGCAGAATGAGCGCGAGCGGGCGCATGCTTTCTTGAGAGATGATAGCGCGGAGCGCGAGGTCAACGGAAATCGTGGGAGGAGGCGTGCGCGGAATCGAAGGCCAGCGCCTCCACGCCGCGCAGTTTGACGGAGATCGCTCCATGCTGGTTTTGCAGCATGCCTTCGATCAGCAGATAGGGCGCGGCGGTGAGCGCGGCGCGATGCGCGTCGAACAGGTCCGGCTCGACAATCGCGTTGGCGATGCCGGTTTCATCTTCGAGACTTAAAAAGAGAAATCCTTTGGCCGTGCCGGGACGCTGCCGGCAGATGACGCATCCGGCGACCTTAACGATGCGTCCGTTGGGCACGCGCTTCAGCTCGCTGGCCGCGAGTATGCCCCGCGATCGCAAACCATCGCGATACAGGCGCATGGGATGCATGCCGATGGTCAGGCCGGTGCCGTAGAAATCGGCGCGGATGCGTTCGGCGCCGCTCATGACCGCGAGCGGAGAATTTTGTTCGGCGGGTTCGAGACGTTCGAGAAGAGGACCCGCGGGGCGCACGGCCCGTTCGGATTGCCAGAGTGCAGTTCTTCTGTGATTGGCGAGCGGATGCAACGCGCCGATCTGTGCGAGCATCCGCAGCTCGTCTTTGCGCAATGCGGGAACCCGGCGCGCCAGATCGTCGATCGATGAGAAGGGCCGTGCGGCGGCGATGGCCTCCGCCGGCTCGCGCCGCAATCCGCGGACGTAGTTGAAGCCCAGCCGGACGCGCCATGCGCCATCCTGTTGTTCGAGCGTGCAATTCCACTGCGATTTCAAAACGTCGACGGGCAGAAAATGCAGGCCGTGGCGCTGGGCGTCTTTCACCAGCGTCGCGGGATGATAGAAACCCATGGGCTGCTGGTTGAGCATCGACGCGGTGAACGCGGCCAGGTAATGGCATTTGAGATACGCGCTCGCGTAGGCGATCAGCGCGAAACTGGCGGCATGCGATTCGGGGAATCCATACAGCGCGAACGAGGTGATCGACTGCACGATGCGATCCTGCGTGTCGCCGAGGATACCGTTCGCAGTCATGCCCGCGCGCAGCTTCGCTTCGATCTCGCGCATGCGCGCTTCCGACCGTTTGAAGCCCATGGCGCGGCGCAGTTCCTCGGCTTCGCCGCCGGTGAAATTCGCCGCGATCATCGCGATGCGCAGCAGTTGTTCTTGAAACAGCGGAACCCCCAGCGTTCGTTTTAGAACCGTTTCGAGCGAGGGGTGCAGGCACGCGGCTTCCTCGAATCCCTGGCGCCGCCTCAAATAGGGATGCATCATTTTGCCGACGATCGGGCCGGGCCGGATGATCGCAACCTGCACCACGATGTCGTAAAATTTTTTGGGTTTCAGTTTGGGCAGGCACGACATTTGTGCGCGGCTCTCCACCTGAAACATGCCGATGGTATCGGCGCGCTCGAGGGCGCCGTACACCGCCGGATCGTCCTGCGGCAGATGCGCGAGGTCGACCGGCTCGGGATAATGCCTGCGAATCAAATCGAGGGACTCTTCGAGCACGGCCATCATGCCGAGCCCGAGCAGGTCCACTTTGACCAGCCCCAGATCGGCGCAATCGTCTTTATCCCATTCGATGACCACGCGGCCGGGCATCGTCGCCGGTTCGAGCGGAACCACTTGATCGAGATGGCCCTGGCAGATCACCATGCCGCCGGAATGCTGGCCGAGATGGCGCGGCAGATTCTGCACCGCGACGTACAGATCAAGAAATGTTTTTATGCGCCGGTCGTCGAGATCGAAGCCGGCTTGTTCGAATTGATGCCGCGCCGTATCGCGCGGATCTTTCCATCCCCAGGCGGCCACCAGCGAAGAGAGGCGTGCAAGCGTGGCTTCCTCGAAGCCGAGCGCTTTGCCGATGTCGCGCGCGGCCGATTTTCCGCGATAGGTGATGACGTTGGCGGTCATCGCCGCCCCGCGCGCGCCGTAGCGCTGATAGAGATATTGAATGACGCGCTCGCGCTGATCGCCGCTCGGAAGGTCGAGGTCGATGTCGGGCCATTCGCCGCGTTCTTCGGATAAGAACCGTTCAAACAGCAGTTCCATCGCGACGGGATCGACGGCGGTGATGCCGAGCGAATAACACACCGCGCTGTTGGCGGCCGATCCGCGGCCCTGCACCAGAATCCCTTCGCGGCGGCAGAACTCAACCAGGTCCCAGACGATGAGGAAATATCCGCCCAGGCCGAGTTTTTCGATGAGCGCAAGCTCGCGCTCGATCTGCCGGCGCGCTTTGTCATGATAAGGGCGGTAACGGTTGCGCGCGCCTTCCTCGGTCCGTTTGCGCAAGAAAGACGGGATGGTCTCGCCGGCGGGGACGGGATATTTTGGAAATTCGTAGCCGAGATTGGCGAGCGTAAAATCGAGACGCTGCGATAATGCGACGGTTTCCGCGATCGCTTCGGGAATGTCGGAGAAAAGCGCCGACATTTGTTGCGGAGATTTCAAATATCGCTCGGAATTCCGCGCGAGAAGCTGGCCGGCTTGGATCACCGTAGTCTTGTGGCGGACGGCGGTGAGGGCGTCGAACAACTCGCGTTCCTGGGGGGTCGCGTGGCGGACGCCGTTGGTGGCGAGCAAGGGCAGTTTTAAACAGCGTGCAAGCTCGATGACGGCCTGATTGCGCGCCTCTTCATCGCGATGAAAGTGGCGCTGCAGCTCGGCGTAAACGTTTTTTGCGCCGAAGATGCGGAGCAGTTTTTCGAATCGCGCGCGCGTGGGCGGGCCATCGCCCGAAAGGCACACCAGTCCGGCCGAATATTGCCGCAGTTCTTCCTCCGACGCGGCGGCTTGGCCCTTGGGCGCGCGAAGCTTCATGGAAGTGATCAGGCGGCATAAATTTTGATATCCGGTGCGATTTTCGACTAATAAAGGATAAAAATCGCCATCGGCTCCGGTAATTTCGGCTCCGATGTGCGCCTTGGCTCCGATTTTTTTGGCGGCCATGTAGAAGCGCGGGGCGCCGCACAGATTATCGCGATCCATCAGGGCCATGGAGGCGTGGTTGAGATCGGCGGCGCGCTGGATCAGGTCCTCGGGAAGCGATGCGGCTTCGAGGAAGCTGAAAGCGGAGCGGGTGTGGAAATCGGTGAACATGGCGAGGGGTCAATCATAGTTCCCTTCGAGGAACCAATCGGTTTGCGCGCGGTAGATCCGGTACAGGGCGCCGTCGGCGAGCGCGAGGTCCCATTCGTCGCGATTCCATGCATCCGGGCGCCACCAGTCGCCGGAGGTGCGCCAAGGGCCGGCGATTTGGACGATTTTCCCCCGGCACAATTTTGTATATAAATGTTTCGGGACGCCGTGTTCGGTTTCCACTTGAGCCGTGATGGGCGGGCGGAAATAACGGAACGTGAGACGCGCGTCGCCGATCGACCAGCCGGGGCGATGGGTGTCGCGCAGCTCGGGAATTTTCACGTTTTTGCGGCCCACCAGCGCGCGAATTTTGTCGAGCGTGAGCTCCAGTTTTTCGGGCTCCGGCGCGGCGGGCACGAACAGGCCGTGCTGGAGGCGGCGCGGATCGGCGGGAAGAATGCGCAGCGCGATGCGCTCAACCGGCTGGCCGGGTTGGTGCGCTTCCAGATCGTGCCGGATCAGTTTCCATAAGAATTTCACGTCGCGCGAGGGGAAAGGAAGCTGTAGAGTCCGCGCGTCGCGATTCAGCGTGATGACGATGGCCGCAGCGGAAAGCGATTGCGAATCGAGGCGCGCGCAAAGGCCGTTGAGATATCGTCCGATCAGGAACATCAGGGGCTCGAGCAGTTCCAGGGGATGGTCGAACTCGGCCGATTCTTCGTAGATGGTTTCGAGCGTAGCGGGTTTGAGCGGGCGATCGAAGGCGCCGCGCGCGAGTTTCTGCATCCACAAGCCGCGCGGGCCGAGGCGTTCGGCGATCCCGCTTTCGGGAAGCTTCGCGAGGTCGCCAAGGGTGCGGATACCCCAGAGATCGAGCGTTTCGAAGATTTCGGGATCGGGCGGAAGGGCGTCGATGGGCAGCACGCTCAGGATTCTGCGTTCCTCGCCGGGAGGAAGAATGGTCACGCCGGGGAAATTTCGCGCGGCCAGGACCGCGGCTTCAATCGTCGAGGCGACGGCGATGCGCGGAATTTTGTAAATCTCGCCCATCTGGCGCAGGGTGATGGAGAAGACGGCGGTGCAGCCGTCGATGGTCTCCACTTCGGGGGAGAAGGATTGGGCGAGCGGGGCGGCGCCGGGGGAGTGGATGCACGCGTACATTTTTTAAACCGCCGCGAAATGGATCGATCGGGCTTCCTTCCCGGTTGGTTTGCGCGGCGCGAGTTGGTATTCGGCGCCGCGCAGCAGATTGCCGGTGAAATCGGCGCGGCGGCGCTTCATTTCGATCATCAGCGCGGAGCAGGATTTCGCCAGCGGCCGGGACGCGAGGACAGCGAGGACGGTTTGGGCCGGTTCGACGGCGCGCCGCCAGCGGAACCAGGTGGTCGCGGGAATGCGATGGAGCTGCGATTCGGGAGCTTCTGCAAGATCGAGGGCGACGACGCCGAATCCGCCGGAGTGAATGACCAGATCGGCGGCGCGCAGGGCGTGCTCGAGGTTGGCGGAGCAGCGGATCCAGATGAGTTTTTCGAGCGCGATACCGGAGCCGGCGGCCGAGCAGGGGTCGAAGCAATTATGGGCGTCGATCAGGACGGCGAACTCGCCGGCGGAGGTCGCCGCGGCGAGCATTGCGTGGAGCAGGCTGGTGCGCCCGCTCGAACGGGGGCCGATGATTTCGGTGATGCGTCCGCGGGGGCAATCGGCGGCGCGGGTCGAAAGAAATTGGGGCGGGGAGGGATCGTGCCAGCCGAGTGGGATGGGAGACAGCATGGTGATTTACGCCTTTTCTTCGCCTCTAGATTATGCCTGAGCAGAGGGGCGTGTCAACAGACATTTTGATGGAGAAATGTTTTAAATAATGCTCTTGTTTGAATCGCGCACAACGCTGCGCTGTGCGGTCTTTTTTGGATCGCGCACAACGCTTCGCTGTGCGCTCTAAAGACACTACGGCTGTAGGCGTTGCCGGCGGCCGGGGCTCTCGGGCCTCTGTTTGAATCGCGCACAACGCTGCGCTGTGCGCTCGAAAGACACTGCGGTTGTAGGCGTTGCCGGCGGCCGGGGCTCTCGGACTTATCGCCGTGCGTTTCCGGCCGCCAATGATTTGAGGACGATCTAACTGAGGGCCGGTACCGCTGGCTGGCGGCCCATGTGAGGCTCGCGTTTTCGATCATTCCTCTCTGAGTCAGGCGGGACGGCAATCCACGCTATCCGCACATCCGCCCGGCGCCGGAGCGCTTTCACGCTCCGTTTATCGAACCGATTCGACCTAAACCCCCGTCGGCCCCATGCTACGAACTGGGGACGTAAACCGGTTAAGGTTGCGGGAGTCCAGTATCACCTCAATGCAACGCTTCGTGGCCACGAAGTTTTCTGATTCGAGAATAGCAGGCGGGTTCTAGCGAATTTTCGTAAGTTATTGAGGGGATTGGTACAATTTGTTGTGATCGACTTTGCTTGCACTTTCACCAATAGCGACGGATCGCGGGCATGCGGGGTCAAGGTGTTTGAGCGGGTCCTGTGCTGTTTGGCAGAGTTCGCATCATAAACAAAATCCAACAGCTTCACGCAAAAAGAGGCTTGACCTTAAAAGAATTTCATGCTAGGCTTTGCCCAACTAGTCTCTGCGTTGAGGCAAATTGCGGTTCTGTGTAAGGACGAAGACGAAAGGAGTGGGTCACTCTTATGCTTAAGTCCAAGCGAATTGTATGCGCTGCGATGTTCCTGGCGGGAGCTTTGGGGGTGTACGCGCAAAGCGAGACCGCATCCGTGGTCGGAACGGTGACGGATTCATCGGGCGCTCCGATGCCGGGTATTACGGTAACCATCAAGAATATGAGTACCAATGCGACGTTCACGCCGCAGACGGCGACGGACGGCAACTACGGTTCTCCTCCCTTGCAGCCGGGCCGCTATTCGGTTTCGGTGGAGGCGCAAGGATTTACCAAGGTGATCCAGGACATTAACCTGGACATCGATCAGCACGCGCGGCTGGATTTCGCGCTCAAGCCCGGCCAGGTGACCGAATCGGTGACGGTGGAGGCCAACGCGGCGATGCTCGATACGCAGAGCGCGGAGCTCGGCAATGTGCGCACGTCGCAGGCGGTCAACGATCTTCCACTGAACGGCCGCGACTTCATGGTGCTGACGTATCTGGCGCCGGGCACCAGCAGCTCGGGCACGGGATACACGATGTCGCGGGGCGCGAGCAATCAGTTGGGGCTGCAAGGGGTGGCCACCAACGGCGTCCGCAACGGCGACAGTTCCACGTACTATGACGGAATCCAATCGCAGGATAACGAGTACGGCAACATGGTTCTGCTTCCGCTGCAAGAAGCCATTCAAGAGTTCAAGATGCAGACCAGCGACCGCGACGCGACGACGGGACGCACCGGCGGGGCGGCGGTCAACCTGGTGACCAAATCGGGTGGAAACGAGTTTCATGGTACGCTGTTCGAGTTCTTCCGCAATTCGGACCTGGACGCAAGAAATTACTTCGATCCCCCGACGATTCCGGCGTTTCACCAGAACCAGTTCGGCGGTTCGCTGGGCGGCGCTATCGTGAAGAACAAGACGTTCTTCTTCGCCGATATTCAGAAGGCATATACGATTCAGGGACAATCGTTCCTGCAAACGGTGCCCACGGCTCTCGAGCGCGCCGGCAACTTCACCCAGCTTTCGACGGTGGTTTACAATCCGTTCACGAGTCCGCGCGTGCCGTTTGCGGGCAACATCATTCCGCCTTCGATGTTCAGCCCGATCGGGCAGGCGATCGTGGACCTGTTCCCGCTGCCGAACCTGCCCGGACTGGCCAACAATTTTGCCTACACTCCGCCGCGAACGCTGGCGCCGATTCAGGGCGATCTCCGCTTCGACCAACACTTCAGCGACTCGGACTCCGCGTTTGTGCGTTTCAGCAACCAGACTTCGGGCAATATCGTCAATCCCGGGTATTTTCCGGCGTATTCCGGCGGCCCGATTTTCCCGGGCAATTACACGACCACCGGCGACCAGGGCGTGATCGGGTACACGCACGTGTTCTCGCCGTCCTTCCTGGCGTCATTCCGCACCGGGTACTCACGCATCGACAATACCGGAATAAACTTCAACCAGGGCAGCATGTTCATGAACCAGATCGGAATTCCGGGCATCGACAACTATGGCTACCAGTGGCAGGCGGTGGCCGTATTCGCGATCACCGGCGTATCTCAGGTGGGTGGCACCGGCAATATCCCGTTCGTGAAGGCGACCAACAATAAACAAGACAGTTGGCAGTTCAACTGGATTCACGACCGGCACAATATCAAGTGGGGTTACGACCTGTTCCGGCGCGGCATGAACACAGTGCAGATGGGCTCGCCGTCGGGCAGCTTCAGCTTCACCGGGCAATGGACGCAAAACCCGTCCTCTCCCACCGGTACAGGCGTCGGCTTGGCAGACGCGTTGCTTGGATTGGACGCTTCCGGGAGCATGTCGATCTGGCAGGAGACGGGCACACGACGATGGGAGCACGGCTTGTACTTCCAGGACGACTATCGCGTTACCAACAAGCTGACGCTGAACCTGGGCCTGCGGTATGAGATCACCACTCCGTGGACGGAAATCCACAATCGTCTGGCGAATTTCGTGCCCGCGCTCGACAATTATTATGTGGTGGGCACCCCGCAAGTTCCCGGAAGCTCGCTCTACGATGCTAACTACAAGGACTTCGAACCACGCATAGGTCTGGCCTATCAAGTGCTTCCGAAGACCCTGATCCGCGCCGGCGTCGGGATTTTCTACGATTTCACCAGCGAGAGCGTGAACTCGCTCGGCAACAACAACGCGCCGTTCGCGGGCAATCTCGCGATCACGCAGAGTTCGGTCTCGGGGCTTCCGACCGCGGCCGGCGTCGTTCCGCTGTCGCAGGGATTCCTGCCGTACCAGCCGATCGGGCAGTTCGCGACTTTGGGAACCAGCGGGACGGAATACCCGACGCATGACCCGGACGCGGAGATCTTTCAGCGGAACTTCTCGATTCAGCAGCAGCTCACCTCGGACACGGTTTTGACGGTGGCCTACGTGGGTACCACCGGCGAGCATCTGACGATCTACCCGAACATCAATCAGCCGGTGCTCGGTTCGGCACCCACCGCGTCGCGCCGTGAATTCCCGCTGTTCTCGACCATCACTCTAGTCCAGCATGCCGAAAGCTCCTCCTACAACGCGCTTCAAGTAACCGGAGAGCGGCGGTTCTCGCACGGATTGGCGTTCCTGGCCGCTTACGTCTGGGGGCACTCCTTAGACATCACCAGCACGACGGCGAGCGGCAGCGTGCAGAATCCAATGTGCGAGCTCTGCGACCGCGGACCCTCCGATTTCGACATCCGCCAAAGCCTGGTTCTGAGCTGGAGCTACGAGCTTCCTTTCGGCAAGGGCAAGGCGTTCGGAAAGAACTGGAGCGGACCGATGGATTACGTGTTCGGCGGGTGGAAGTTCAACAGCATCGATACGTTCCAGAGCGGATCGCCATTCTCACTGGTTATGGGTACCAGCACTGAGGGAGCGGGCGGCGGAACGCAGCGCGCCAATCTGGTTCCCGGCGCGAGCTGGTCGGTCCCAAATCCGAGCCCTGCGGAGTGGTTCAATGCCGCGGCCTTCACCGCACCACCGACCTACACCTTCGGCGATACGGGACGCAACATTATCCCCGGTCCCGGGACCAATCAGGTCGACCTGTCGCTGTTCAAGAACATCCCGCTGCAGTTCCGGGAAGGTATGCGCCTGGAGTTCCGCGTCGAGGCGTTCAATCTGTTCAACAAGCCTCAGTTCGACAATCCGAACGAATCCGGAGCGACGGCGGGCACGGCGACGATTGGCGTTCCGGGCTCCTCGACGCTGACCTACGCGGGCAATCCCGCGTTCTTCCAGCGGACTTCGCGCGAGATTCAGTTCGCGATGAAGTTTTACTTCTAGTGGAGTTTCGCGGATAGAAACGTTAGCGTGCTGATCCGGCCCCGCGGTGAGCGGTCAAGCGACCGCCATCACGAGTCTGTGTGGAAACAGCGACTTTTACCCCCGGCATGACTGCCGGGGCTTGCTCGGCCCTTGCCGCTCAACTACATCGTCAAGCCCCGCCAGTCACTGGCGGGGTTGCATGCCGGTCGTTACGTTCGTGAGGCGCGTGGTAAGGTTGTGTGTGAGACAGGCAAGTCGAGGACGGGCACGCGGAAGGCCCGTTCGCTCCGGCGATCCGCTTCCGCCTTAAGTCCATGTCAGCCTTAAGGCCCCCGCAAGACGTTTAGGAGGACTTTCAGGTTGGCCGACGTCAGGCTTCCCAACCGCTGGCTGATTGCGCTGGCGGCGGTGGTGATGCAGGTTTGTCTGGGATCGGTGTATGCCTGGAGCGTGTTCACCAAACCGCTCATGGCCGGCCATTCCTGGACGCTCACGCAAGTATCGGCGACGTTCACGGTCGCGATGGTGTTTCTCGGAATCGGGACCGTGATCGGCGGGTGGTGGCAGGACTGGCGAGGTCCACGGATCGTTTCGACGGTGGCCGGCGCGTTGTATGGGTCCGGATTCGCGATCGCGGCGCTGGGCGCGCGGGTCGATTCGCTCCCCATCATTTATGCCGGCTACGGACTACTGGGCGGGCTCGGAATGGGCATGGGCTACATCTGCCCGGTGGCGACCATCACCAAGTGGTTCCCCGACCGGCGCGGGTTGATGACCGGCGCGGCGGTGATGGGCTTCGGCGCCGGCGCGCTGGCGATGAGCCCGATCGCCGCGCGCATGATCATCGCCGCGGGCGTGAGTAAAACATTTCTGGCGTTCGGCGTGGCGTACCTGGTCCTGGTGGTGGCCGCGGCGCAATTTTACATCGATCCTCCGCATGGCTGGCGGCCGGAGGGATGGGAGCCGTCGACCGCGGTATCGAAAACCGCATCGCAGATCGATTTCACCGCGCGAGAAGCGATGAAAACCGGGCGATTCTGGCTGCTGTGGCTGATGCTGTCGCTGAACACCTCGGCCGGCATTATGATCATCAGCCAGGCATCGCCGCTCGCGCAGCAGCAAACCGGAGCGACCGTGGTGGAGGCGTCGACCATCGTCGGGCTGCTTTCGATTTTCAACGCGATCGGACGCGTGTTCTGGGCGTGGGTTTCGGATTTTCTGGGCCGCGCGGAAGTGTACTTCGCGTTGTTCGCGATTCAGGTATTTCTGTTTTTCGCCCTCCCGGGCATTCATGACCGGCTTTTGTTTACGGAGGTCGCCTGCTTCATCGCGCTGTGCTACGGCGGAGGATTCGGCGTCATGCCGTCGTTCACCGCCGATCTGTTCGGATCGAAATACGTGGGCGGAATTTACGGCTGGATCCTGCTCGGCTGGGGTTTCGCCGCGATTCCCTCGCCGCTGCTGATCGCGCATATCCGGGAGACGACCGGGACCTATGAATATGCGATTTTCGTGATCGGCTTCGTGATGCTGATCTCGCTTGCGTTTCCGGTTCTGGCCCGGCGGGTGGTGAAGCGGACCGCCTGGGCGGCGAGCCTTCCCACAGTGGAGACCGGACCGTAGCGAGGCGCATTCGCAGGAACATCGCGGGCACCTCAGGCTTGCCTCTGGGAGAATGAAATTTCCGCGTGTTCTACCTGTTCCACATTTTCCGTTCGTTTTTGCCGACGCACAACCCGATCGGCTTCGGCGCGGTCGATTTCGTGGAATTGGCGCTGGCCATTGCGCTCGCGGCGTTCGCGTTGTGCTCGCGGCCGGGGTCGCGATGGATGGAAGCCGCGCGGCGGTTCGCGTCCCGCACGGTGGCATCGATGATCGCGCTGGCGATTCTGCCGATCGCGCTGCGGCTCGCGCTGATCCCGGCGCATCCTATTCCGACGCCGGCCGTACTCGACGATTTCAGCTATATACTTCTCGGCGATACGATATCGCATTTGCGGTTTGCGAATCCGCCGCATGCGCTGCCGCAGTTTTTCGAGACGCTGTTCGTGCTCCAGCAGCCGACCTACAGCTCGGTTTATCCGCCGGGACAAGGCATCGCGCTGGCGCTCGGGAAAATGATTTTCGGCAACCCGTGGGCGGGGGTCGCGCTGTCGATCGGCGCGTTTTGCGCGCTGTGTTACTGGATGCTGCGCGGATGGATCACGCCGGGATGGGCGTTGATCGGCGGGGCGCTGGCGGCGATCGAATTCGGCCCGCTCAATCAATGGATGAACAGTTTTTGGGGCGGCGGAGTATCGGCTTGCGCGGGCTCGCTGGTGTTCGGCGCGCTCCCGCGATGGCGCGCGCGGGGCAGGACGCGCGACGCGATTCTGCTGGGGCTCGGGCTCGGGGTCGAGATGCTGACACGGCCCTACGAATCGATTTTTCTGCTGCTCGCGGTGATCCTGTTTTTGGTTCCCGCGCTTGGCGATCGCGGTGAAATGCGCAAGCTCACAGGTTTGATTCCGGCCGCGGCGCTTGCGGCGATGCCGGCGCTCGCGCTGATGCTGATCCAGAACAAACAGGTGACCGGAAGCTTCACCACGATGCCGTACATGCTCAGCCGGTATGAATACGGCACGCCGACGACGTTCACCTTCGAGCGGCTTCCCACGCCGCATCGCGCGCTGACGGCGGAACAGGAGCTCGGCTATAGGGTGCAGTCGGCCGAGCATGGCGACAACAGGGAAACGCCGGCGTCGTATTTCACGCGCCTGGCAAGCCGCATACGTTTCTATCGATTTTTCTTTTTGCCGCCGCTGTATCTGGCGCTGCCGGCGATGCTGGCGCTGCTGGCCGAATCGAAATACCGTTTCGTGTTTGCGACGATTGTGCTGTTCGCGCTGGGCACGACATTCTATCCGTATTTTTATTCGCACTACATCGCGGCGGTCGCATGTTTGATGGTGTTGTTGAGCGTGGCGGCGCTCGACCGTCTGGATCGCTGGACGATTCGCGGAACTCCGGCGGGCCGCGACGCGGCGCGGATAATTCTGTTTCTATGCTTCGCTCATTTCGCGTTCTGGTTCGGGTTGCACGCCGCCGGCAACGAGTATTTTTCGCGGCGCGTGTGGCAGTTCGAGACCTGGGACGCGATCAACTCGGGCGATCCGCAGGGGCGCATCGCGATTCACAGAGAGCTGGACGCGATGGCCGGAAAACAGCTCGTGTTCGTTCGCTACGGCCCGCAGCACGCCTTCAACGAGTGGGTGTACAACGCGGCCGACGTCGACGCGTCGAAGGTCGTCTGGGCTCACGATCTGGGCGCCGGGGAAAACGAAAAGCTGCTGCGCTATTATCCGGATCGCAAGCCGTGGATCCTTTATCCCGACTCGCATCCGGTGCGGTTGATTCCCTACGATCAACCGCCGCCGCCGGTCGAGCTTCAGATTCCGGAAACCAAAACCAAGGCGCCGCCCGAACATCCGCAACTGCATTTCGAGGAAGTGCACTAAAGCGATGGCGTCGTTTCTATTTCACTCGCTGGGGCCGCTCGACAATCCGCTGGGATTCGGCGCGAGCGATTTCGTGGAGCTGGCTTTCGCGCTGGCGCTGGCGGCGATGGCGCTGTTGTGGAGGCCGTATCTGGCGCCGTCGCTGGGGGCCCTTTCGCATCGCGCCGGTTGGTCGATGCTGCTGTTGGCCGCGCTTCCGGTGGCCTTGCGACTGGCGCTGGTTCCGCATTATCCCGCGCCGACGCCCGATATTTACGACGAATTCGGGCACTTGTTCGCCGCCGACACGCTGCGCCACTGGCGCCTGGCCAATCCCCGGCATCCTCTGCATCAATTTTTCGAAACGTTTTTCGTGCTGCAGGAGCCGACCTACAGCTCGATTTATCCGATCGGCCAGGGTCTCGCGCTGGCGATCGGGCGGGCGATTTTCGGGCATCCGTGGGCCGGCGTCATTGCGTCGACTGCAGCGTTCTGTTCGCTGTGCTACTGGATGCTGCGCGCCTGGACCACGGCCGAATGGGCGCTCGCGGGAGGATTTCTCGCGATCCTCGAATTCGGCCCGCTGAATCAGTGGATGAACAATTATTGGGGAGGGTCGCTGGCGGCCGCGGCGGGCTGCCTGGTGTTCGGCGCGCTGCCACGCTGGCGAGAACGCGGACGGCTTCGCGATGCACTGCTGGTTGGGATCGGACTTGGGGTGAATCTGTTGACGCGGCCGTATGAATCGATTTTTCTGGGCATCGCCGCGCTGCTTTATTTCCTGCCGGCGCTGCGGAAACCGGCGGAGCTGCGGCCGCTGGTCCGGACCGTTCCCGCGATCGTGCTGATGGTGGGCATCGCCGGTTTCCTCACGGCGCTTCAGAACCAGCGGGTGACCGGGCACTGGACCACGCTGCCGTACACGTTGAGCCAATATCAGTACGGCGTGCCCGCGGCGCTTACGTTTCAGGCCGATCCTGTTCCGCATCGCGAGCTGACTCCGCAACAGCAGCGCGAATACGAACTGCAAAAATCATTCCGAGGCGGCGATCGCGAGACGATCGAGAGTTATCTTCTGCGCCTGGAATATCGCGTGCGCTTCTACCGGTTTTATTTTGTGGTTCCGCTGCTGGCGGGGCTGCCGTTTTTCTTTCTGGCGCTGCGCGAATTCCGATACGGGTGGGTTGCGGCGACGGCGCTGCTGTTCGCGCTCGGAACGAACTTTTTTCCAGCGTTTCAGTTTCACTATCTGGCCGCGATCACGCCTCTATTCGTGCTGATGAGCGTCGTCGCGCTCGAGCAATTGTCGCGATTCAGCCGCGAAGCGTCGCGGCTATTGTTGTTGCTCTGCGTAGCGTACTTCGGATTCTGGTACACGATGCATATTTTCGCCGGCCGCGATTTCGCTCAATCGATTCTCCGATACGAAACCTGGGATGGACTGAATCTTCCGGTTTTAGAGAGCAGGATTGTGGTGAACCGCGAACTGGCGCAGATTCCGGGCAAGCTGCTGGTGTTCGTGCGCTACTCGCCGCAGCACATTTTTCAGGACGAATGGGTATACAACGAGGCCGATATCGACGCCGCGCGAATCGTGTGGGCGCGCGATCTCGGCCCCGAGGAAAATCAGAAGCTGCGGCGCTATTATCCGGATCGAGTGGTGTTGCTGCTCGACCCGGACTCGCAACCGCCGCGGCTCACTTCGTACCCGGCGCCTTAGCCGTCTGGGTCAGCGACACCGGCAACAGTTTTTGGAGACCGGTGAGATACGTCGTCAGATCGTGCGCGTAGGCGATGTCGAGCGGTTTGAATCCGCCATGCACCTCCGTCTCCTGGCCGACATGCTCATAGGCGGGCGGCAGCGGCACCTGCGGCACCACGTCCATGAAATTCACGATGCGATTCGTTACCGGAATCGCCGCGTTGAATTTCCCGGCGAAATCCGGAGCGCCGGTGCGCGGACCGGCGAAAGTATACAACAGCGGAACAATCCCCGGCGTAAGGCTCCTGGCGATCTGAAATCCGCCCAGAATCGCCAACGCGCCGCCGAGGCTGTGGCCGGTGACCAGAACGTTCTGTGCGCCGGCGCATCCGGCGAGCAACTGCGCCATACTGCCGCGAATATGTTCATACACCAACTGAAAACCCATGTGCACCAGACCCGATCCCGCAACGGCGAGATAAGGCACCGGAACCGCGTCGATATCATCGATCCAATCCCAGATGGTTTGCGTGCCGCGAAATGCAACTAACGCGGTTCTGTTCGAGGCATTCCATGCCACCAAACCGAAAATGTTACTCTCCTGAAGAGCACTGTTGGCGATGCGCTGCTGCTTGGGGTCGGCCGCGGTCATCGCCGCCTGTGCATCCTGCGGGCGGGCTTCAATCGCGCCTTTCAGTTGGAACCCCACCGGCAGCGCGGGCGCGGGCGCAGTCATAATGGTGTACGCGGCCGTGGCAGCCGGGTACATCACGTCGATCGCGAACTTGGCATCAAACGCCATATCCGTCTCCTTTCGAGTTGATGTGAAAAAGGGGACAGACCGCTCTGTCCGCGCCGAACGCTCTAAAACGAATCAAAGACTTTCGGTCCGGGACAGAGTCGTCTGTCCCCTTTTTTCACAGATGAGACTTCGCGAAAGAAGTTTACCAGATTATCGTGAAAATCGCGTTACCCTACGTCGCGGCGAGGGGGTATTTCAATGTATCGAGCAGCCAATCGCGATTGGCGCGAACGTCCTCGGTCAGGCGGCGGCACAGCTCCTCGCGCTGATCAAAAAGCCGGTATCCGGCGGACGGGCGCAGATAGCCGCGGGCTTTCGGCTCCCGCTCGAACAGAGCTATTTCTCCGATTTCCGACGCTTTTCGCTGAAATCCAAGCCGATTTTCGAGCAGCGCTTTGACTAAAAACGGCATAAGCGTCGAATAATCGGCCTGCATGCTTTCGGTCGCCTGATGATAGGATTCCTTGTCGACTTTCCCCCAGGTGACGGCCTCAGCCGGCGGGCAGGAGGATAGGGATCCGTCGGTGACCGGAGCGGTCACGATCTGCACATCGAAATTGTATCCGCGCACGTTCGGAATCCCCAGCACCTGGCCCAGCGCGGGCTCCGGTTGGAGGTTATAATTTTTCGGGACGCCGCCGCCGAGGATCACGGCGCCCAGCGCGTGGGGCGGATTGTCGAACAATCCCCAGCGATGATAGGCGCAGGCTTCGAACACCTCGGCGTGCAGATCGAGATCGAAGCGGTATTCGCCGATCATGCCCACTTTGCGCATGGCCCACAGCTTCATCGAATTGAGAAACACGCTGCCGTCGCCGGGGGCGCCGACGAAAATCGGAATGGCCATGCGGTGGCACGTCGCGAGCAAGCCGGGCTCGACCGCGGCCGCGCGTTCCTCGCGCGCGTAGAGTTCGCCGAGGCGGTAGCGCAGCTCGGTTCCGGTCATCGTGTGTTGAAATTCCGGCCGCAGCAGCGCAGCGGTGATAAATTTATCCTGATCGAACAGCACCTCCTCATCGAACGCCATATCGGTGACGCGAATGGTTCGCTCGTCGCGCAGAGCGCCGTCGTCGCCCCAGATGGGAACCTCGAAAATCGGATCGGGATGCGCGGTGAGGCTACGATGGCCGTCGTGATAGCAGACCGCGTCGGTGGTGCTGAGATATCCGATCCATCCGGTTTCGAGCAGCGGAATCAGCCACGCCTGATGCTGGCCGGAGACCGTCACCGGACCCGAAATCGCGAGCGTGAGCGGACAGCCCAAGCCGATGGCGTGGTCGAGAATGGCGTAAATGCGGCGGAAAAAGGCGCCTCCGAAGGCGGGAAAACAGTGCGTGATGAGATCGTGAAGCGAGTCGCATTCATCGACGCGGCGCACTCGCACACGCCGGTCTCCAGGGGAAGGTTTCATAAAATTATTGAAATTGCCGGCGGAAATCTTCGAATTGGCGTTTGATTTCGGAGATTTCGCTTTCGAGGGCCTGAAGGCGTTGTTCGAAATCCGCGCGCTCGAGGTTGAGCGGAGGCTCGTCTACGGCGTCCGGCGGGCCGCCGAGCAACTGCGCCCAGCGGCCGCGCGGCGCTCGCGCGACCAGCGGATCGGGATCGCGCGCGGCGAGCGTTTCCAGGCACCGCTCGACCTCTTCGAGATCGTTGAAATCGTGCATGCGCCCGGTGCGGCCGCGCAGCTCGCCGACGGTTTGCGGCCCGCGCAGCATCAGCACGCTCACGAGAGCCAGCTCCCGCCGTCCGAGGTTCAATTTTTCGCCGAGACGGTGGCCGAATTTATCGACGCGATGTCCGGCGCCGCTGATGCGAACGGCCAGACCTTTATTCTTGAGGAGCTCGATCGCTTCGAGGACCGTGTCTTCGCCGTAGTGGACCACCGGTTCGCGGCTGGATTTCTGATTGCATGCGGCCTGCAACGCATTCAGCGTGAGCGGATAATATTCGGGCGTGGTCATATCTTTTTCGACGAGCGCGCCCAATACGCGCACTTCGGCCGGCTGCAAGGTTTCCACTTCACTCAAGTTAACCGAAAGCGCAGGGCGGCGTCCACGACGGGTGGTCCGGCAAAACGGCAGCGCTGGCCTCTTGACATCCTGCTAAAAATCTAGCATGCTAAAAATACAGCATGCAGAAACTCAGCCGCCGCGAACGGCAGATTCTCGACATTCTCTATGAGCGCGGACGCGCCACCGCCGCCGAAATTCTGGCGGCCCTGCCCGATCCGCCCAGCTACTCGGCCATTCGCGCGCTGCTGCGCGTGCTCGAGGAGAAAGGCCATGTGAAGCACGAAGCCGACGGCCCGCGCTACGTGTTCACGCCGACCGTCCCGCGCGCCCGCGCCCGCCGCTCGGCGCTCAAGCATCTGCTCGAAACCTTTTTCGACGATTCGGCCGCGGACGCCGTTGCCGCGCTGCTCGACGCGAGAAAACTGGAAGCCCAAGAGCTCGACCGGATTGAAGAAATGATCGAGCGCGCACGGACCGATCGCACAAAGAAAGAAGGTCACTCATGAATCTGCTCGCCGATTCCGCCCTCAAGGCCACTTTGGTTCTGGCGCTGGCCTGGATCGCTACGCTCGCGCTCCGCCGCGCTTCGGCCGACCTGCGCCATCGGGTCTGGCTAGCCGCGATTTTCTCGACCGGGATTCTGCCCGCGGCGTTGCGCATCGCGCCCTCGGCTTTGCCGGCATCGGCGCGGATTATCGTTTCCTCCAGCTCGGCCGTGGCCGCACCCGCCGCTTTTCATTTTCATTGGGTCATCGCAATGATAGGCGCGGTCTGGGTCGCGGGAATGCTGGCTGTGCTGGCGCGCCTTGCCATCGGACTGATCGCGGTCGCGCGCCTCACGCCATTTTCGAATCGCGTCCAGACGCCGCTGACCTGGGGCGTATTCAGACCCGCGATCATCCTTCCTGTTTATATGCGCGATTGGACCGGCGAACAACTTGACAGCGTGATGCGGCACGAGGAGGCGCACATCGACCGGCATGACTGGCTGTGGCAGACGCTGGCGCGCGCGGTCGCGGCGGTGTTCTGGTTCCACCCGCTGGTCTGGCTGGCCGATGCGGCGTTGCGGCGCGAAGCCGAACAGGCCGCCGACGATCGCGTGGTCGCCGATGGGGCGGCGCCGTTCGATTACGCCGAGCAGCTCTTGTCCATTGCGCGGCTCGTGCACTCGACGACACCTGTACCAGTGGTCGCGATGGTCCGGCGTCCGAATCTCGAAGCGCGAGTGCGCGACATCCTGGATTCGACGCGCAACCGCTCGCGGGCCGGCATTGCCGCGCGAATCGCGATCGTGCTGATCGCCGCGGCGCTGCTCGCACCGCTCGCGGCGATCGGTCAGGACGATAAAGTTCACCGCGTCGGCGAGCCTGGCATGACGCCGCCCTTCGTAGTCTCGAAGGTCGAGCCGCAATACACTCACGAAGCCAAGGAAGAAAAGATCCAGGGCACGGTGGTGATGCGGATGGTGATCGATCAGAACGGGCGCGCGCAGGATATCGAGATCGTCCGATCGCTCGATGAAGGTCTGGATCAAAGCGCCGTGGACGCCGTTTCCGAGTGGCAATTCGGGCCGGCGAAAAAAGACGGCAAGCCGGTGCGATGCCTGGCGACGATCGAGGTCAATTTCCGGTTGAACTGACGGTTACGTTGTGACCGGCGGCGCGTAGCTCCGCCATTACGAGTCTGTGTGAAAACAGCGATTTTTACCCCCGGCATGACTGCCGGGGCTTGCTCGGCTCTTGCCGCTCAACGACATCGTCAAGCCCTGCCAGTGATGGCGGCGCTTTTCCGGCATCGCCCTGCCTGCGAAGGCGGGTCCCCGTGCAAGCGGAATTTTTGCGGCGAATTGGCTACTCGCCACGGAAAAACGGACGGCGTTTCCTAAAGCCGCATGGAAAGCAGGCTTACTTTTTCGGCTTCTCCGCCTCGATCTTGATGACGTTCATCATCGCCGACTGTTGCGGCAGTTCCGTGGAGCCGGCCGGAAACTTGTTGTACGCGAGCATATAGGCGGTGCAATCGACCTTCGCCTCATGACTCACTTTCCCCGGCGTTCCGGGAGGCATGCCGGTGCGGATGCGCTCGAACAGTTGGCCGACCGTCAGGCCGTTCCAGTTGGCCATGAATTCCCCGCCGGCGAGCGGCGGCGCCATTTCTCCGCCGTTCAACTGATCGCCGTGGCAGGAGGCGCACTCGGCATTGTACACGGCCTGGCCCCGGTCCGCCTGGGCCTGCGTGTAGACTCCATCCCAAACCGACTTGGTCGTGTCCTGGGCCGGAAGCTTAAAGGAAAGGGCGCCGATCACCGCGGCGCCGATGATGCCGGCTATTGCAAGTTTAGATGTCATGTGACCTCACTCTTTCTAGCGTAATCGATTTAGAAAGTCTTTTCGAGCAGAAAAAAGGCCCGCCGTTTTCCGCGAGCGGGCCCCCTTTTCGAGTCTGATGGACGTTAGCGCTGCCCTCCTGTCGGGGTTGCGCCAGCTTCACTCTCGGGCAGAGTGAAAGCGAGGTACTCGCCCGAGTAGTTGCCGCCGCTGACGGCGATGATGATATACTGCTTGCCCTTCCACATGTACGTCATGGCCGATCCGCTCTCCGGAGCCGGCATGAATACGTTGCCGACCTCCTTTCCGGTCGCCTTGTCGTAGGCGCGCAGCATGGCGCCGCGCGGATGCTCCGGCGTGGTAGTCACCTGCCCGTCGCCGGCGATGACCAGAGTCTTGGTGACCAGCGTTCCCACGTTGTAGCCGGATTGTCCGGTGCGCGGGATGTTGAGGCCTTTGAGAGCCGGGTAGTTGCGAACGTTATCCGGGGTTTCGCCATGCGCGATCTGCCAGATGATTTCGCCGCGGTCCATATTGACCGCCGTGATGGTTGCGTACGGCGGCTTAAGCAGCAGCAGTCCGTCGACGGTGATCCCGAATCCTCCACCTCCACCTCCGCCGCGTCCCGCCGGGGCCGGTTTCGGTTTAGGAGAATCGGCGCCGGCGTTCTCGCCAGGGCCGGTCGCGCGGACTACCGGACGTCCCGCCATGCCGGAAACGAAATTCTCATCCGAAATGTCCTTGGGAGGCCTGACCAGCCCGATCGGGGTTACGCATGCGTTGCAGGCGTACTGGTAAATCGTGTGGGTTTCCGGGTCAAACGCCGAGCCCGGCCAGTTGGTGCCGCCGCTCGCCGTGCCGATCGTCAACGATGCCAGCGGCCCTTCCAGCTTGCTCTCCACGCCAGGCGTGAAGACCGGACCGATGTGATAGTGGCTGATCAGCTCAAGCGCCTTCTGCCGCAGCTCCGGCGTGAAGTCGATCAGGTCGTCTTCAGAGATGCCATTGCGCGAAATGGCCGGCGGCTTGGTCGGGAACGGCTGGGTCTTGGAATACCACTCACCCGGAACCGATCCTACTTCCACCGGTCTCTCCTCGATCGGCCAGACCGGCTTGCCGGTGATGCGATCGAGCGTGTACAGGAATCCCTCCTTGTTAGGCTGCACCACCGCTTTGATCGGCTTGCCGTCCACGTTGATGTCCATCAGCAGCGGCGCCGAGGAGATATCCATGTCCCAGAGCCCATGATGGACCAACTGGAAATGCCATTTGCGAACGCCCGTCTTCAGATCGACGCAGACCAGGGTTTCGCCGAACAGACCGTTGCCGGGGCGATGCCCGCCGTAGTAATCCGAGGTCGCCGATTCGATCGGAAGATAGGCCAAGCCCAAGTCCTGATCGATGCTGAGCTGGGTCCACATGCCGGCGTTGCCGGTGTATTCGGCCGATCCGTTCAGCCAGGTATCGTAGCCGAATTCGCCTTTTTTGGGAATCGTGTGGAAGATCCACATGCGCTTGCCGGTGCGGACGTCGTATCCACGAACGTAGCCTACGTTATTGCGCATACTTCGGGGCATCATGCCTTCGCGCAACGCGGCGCCGATGATGACGGTGTTTCCACCGACAACCGGCGCTCCCTGATAGCCCAGTTCGCCGTGAACCAAGTCGGGAACCCACTCGCCCTTGTCGTTCCAGGCGGAAACGACCTGATCGTCGTCCAATTTGAGATCGACCACGCCGCCCTTGCCGAAGCTGGTGATCATCATTCCGTTGTGGGCGTTCAGACAGATCAGACGATAGCCCGGAGTCGTATACAGAATGCGGTCGTCGCCCTTTCCATCGCTCCAATAGGCCAATCCTCGGCCGGAAAGCTGGCGCGGAGAGGCAGCGCCACGCTCGCCTTCATGCTCGCCGTGAACCCACAGCAGCTCACCCGATTCCGCATCGAGCGCGATCACCGCGCGACGCGATCCGGCGGTCGCATAGACTACTCCGCCGACCATCAGCGGCGTACCTTCCAGTTTGTATTCAGGCCGATTGCCGAAAATGTCGGTCTTCAATCGCCAGGCGATCTCAAGTTTGCTGAAATTATTCGCGTTGATCTGATCAAGCGGCCGGTACCGCGATCCCATGGTGTCCGCGGCATAACTCGGCCATTCGGTATCCTTCGGTTTCCACTGCGCCGGCGCCAGCGCAGCCATCAAAGCGAGGCATGCGGCCCACGGCGCGATGCTCGCACGTGTCCCTTTCCTTCCAAGCATTTTCGTTCTCCAAAAGAACGCAAGGCCCAAGCCCTAAGGCTCGAGCCTCGGATTGTGAGTTGACCCTTGAGGCAATCACAATCAGTATGCGATTTCCAAAAATGAAAGCGAGATTAAAAAAGGCGCGCCAGCTAGATGTGCCGTCGCGCCTTCCTCATATTAGAATGCGAAACGCAGGCCGAGCTGTATTTCTCTCGGTATGCCCATTTGAGCCGTGATCTGGCCAAAGGGGTTGACGGGCTTGCCGGTGGCCGAGTTCACGCCCTGGAATTGCTGGATCGGGTTCCCGAACAGCGGTGTATTGAAAGCGTTCAAGGCCTCCGCGCGGAACTGGGCCGTGTAGCGCTCCTTGATCTTGACCGTCTTGAATATGGAGAGGTCCCAGTTCGCCAAGCCCGGCCCCAAATCCGGTGAAGTGCGCGAGACATTTCCGAAAGTGTACGCCGGCGCCAGCGAAAACGCCGCGGCGTTGATGTAGCAGACCGGGTTTGTCGCGGCACCGCACGAATTGATGAGCGATTCCGGACTTCCCGAGCTGAGCATGTTGGCTCCGGTTGCATTGGGACGCTGCTCGAGCGCGCCGATTCCGGAATTAGCATTGGTCTGGAAGATTCCCAACGGGAAACCATCGGAGATGATCGCGATCCCGTTGATGCTCCATCCGCCCACGATGAAATCGGCAACAGCGTTGTTGGCCAGGAATGGCTTGCCTTTACCGAAGGGAAGTTGGTAGGTCCACCCGAGGGTAAAGCGCAAAGGCTGGGTGCTCGCGGCGAGTCCCCACTCGGCCGCCAGATTGTAGACATTCTGCGGATAGGTCGGCTGAGCCACGCAACCACCGGCACCGTTACAGCCATTGAAATAGTTGGCTGAGCCGGCGCCGAACGTATTGTCATAGTTCCTCGCCCAGGTGAAAGTGGACAGGAACACCAAGCCCTTCGAAAGCCGCTTCTGACCCTTCAGGATGAGCGAGTCGTACTGGGCCTTGCCAAGGTTCGTCGCTTCGTAGACCTGGGTATACTCGGGGAACGGCAACAGCAACTGGGCTGCCGTAGTTGTCGAACCCGACCCCAGACTTCCGGTAACATTTGGCAGGCCGACGAACGGATTGGGTACCTTCGCGGCCAGGGCCGATCCCATCGACATATACTGGACGGGCAACTGGTTGATCGGAAGATAGCCGGAGCCGCTGTAAGACTCCTGAAGACCGCTCGAGCCCGATCCGACGTAGCCGAGCTCGAACGCGATCCCAAAGGGAAGCTGGCGCTGAATATCTGCCGAGAACTGCTGCACCAGTCCGCTGGTGCGGCTCGGCGCCAGGAAGTCAGTGGAGCCGCCGAGTTGCTGGAGCACGCCCTTCTGGATGGTCGCGGGTTGGATCACACCCGTCGGGAAAGGATTGGTCAGCGAGTTTTGCGGCGTGGCGTTGCTGTCCGCGCTGGCCGCATACGGGGTGGTCTGGGCCAATCCCGGCGAATACTGGGTGTCGAGACTGAAATAGGTCGGCGCCCAGAACATGCCCCAGCCGCCGCGAAACGTGGTCTTATCGTTGATCTGATACGCGAAGCCGGCGCGCGGACCGAATTTGTCCTTCAGCGGACTGCAGCAGGCGCTGGGATTCCCGTTCTGTCCCTCAATCCCCGGCGCGCCATACGCCAGCACGCCCGATGACGCCGGCAGGTACGCTTGAATCGGGTTCAGCGAGGTCTGGCTGAAGTTGACAAGGAGGTTGCCGTACTTCTCCTGTTCGCCGGACTCGTACTCGTACCGCACGCCGACGTTGATCGTCAGTTTATTCGTGAGGCGGATGTCATCCTGAATGTAGCCGGCATAATACTTATCGGAGTAATACAGATCCGAGGCAGTCCCAACGCTTCCCGAAGACGGATATCCGAGCAGGAGATCGGCGAAATCGGAGCCGCCGCTGGACGCGGTCGAGACGTTATACTGCTGGGTGAAAATTCCATTGAAGGTGAACGCTCCCTCGGCGCCGCCCCAGGAAATGCCGCCGATATTGAGCACGCGGTAGTCCCAACCCATCGTCAGGTTGTGCTTGCCCACGTATTTGGAAAGGCTGAGCGAGAAATTCTTGGATGAAAACACATCGTTCGAGGGGCCGGAGCCGCCTACGCTATCGCCGGCTTCGGACAAGTTAATCGACGGGAACTCGGCGACTTGCAGGGAATTCACATAACTGGCCGGCAGTCCAAGCGTCGTCTGATTAAAGCCCTTGTCGACATAGTCGGTCACGTTCGGGAACCGGTTGAAGCCGTAACGCGCCGTGAGCACGGTGGTCGGATTCAAAGTGAAGATCGCATTGAGCTGGGTCGCGTCCACGTGGCGATCGAGCAGGTACGAAGTGCCTCCGTTGCCGATCGGCGAGTCAAAACTGTTGCCGCCGGGCTCATGGCTCTTGTAATAAAGGAAGGATCCGGTCAGGCGCATCCACTGGGTGGGATCTTCTTCCAGTTTATATACGAATTGTTCCGCATGATTCCCCAGAGAATCCTTGCCCTCGAAGTTGATCGAATCGATAGTCCCGCTTTGATTGAAATTCGGCGATGGGAAATACGACAGGATTTTCTGGCCGATGGGACTGATCCGGCTGAGCGGAATGGTGTCGCCCGGGAAGGGGCTGCGTACGACGGTGGCGCCGGACGGGCAGCCGCTGGTCGAGGTGCACGCCACGTTGGTCGAAGGATCGTAGATGATCTTCCCGGATGCCGAGAAGTTGCCGCCGATTTCGGCTGCCGTGGGAACGCCGAATCCTTGCGATTGCGGCTGCGCGTCGAGGTATCCTTCCGTCGCAATGAAGAAGAACGTCTTGTTGCGTCCGTGATAGATTTTCGGTATCACGATCGGTCCGCCGAGCGAAGCGGCCCAGTTTTCCCAATTCTCAGGCGTAGCCGGCGCGCCGACCAGGTTGTTGAAGTAAAAGTTCGCCGTCCCGCCAGAGGGGCGGTAATATCCT
>DATHCE010000168.1:0-10564 GCA_035319685.1 Bryobacteraceae bacterium
TTCGCCATCACTAATCGCAGGGATTCTTCATCGGCCGACGTGCTTAGTCCGCACGAGGCAAGCCGCGTTTGCCAGAGTTGCTCGGCCAGCGCTAAACGGTCCTCGGCAAGTTCGATGCCGCTCGCCAGCGAAGCCGAACAGCACAGAAATTTGCCTAAAACAGTTTTGAGCGAAATGTATCCGTTATTGATGAACAACGCGAATTTGGCTTGCGGAATGCCGCTGCCGCGCGCGTTCGGAAAATAGCGAGCGAGCAGGAATCCCGTGCCCAGCGCGCCGATGGTAGGGATCAGAACGCGGCGCCAAGCCGCGCCCCCGGCCGGATACATGCGGGCCGCCAATCGCCCTGTTAAGAGGATAAAGCAAACCACCACCAAGCCGACCAATACGCCGATCAGAAGGCTGAGAACGATGGTCAACTGCCCTTCGCGATCCCGAAAACTGCCGCTTAACCTCCCGAGGACTGTATCGTCGGATGTTGTCCCGCTCACTTTATTTAGACTATCGTTTGTCGGCGGATGAAGCTACGGTCGGCGCTGAAGTGCCAGAAGTCCCCTATCGACGGTGATCTTCGGGAGGTCGCCCGGCCCGCACGTCGCCAGCGGATGGCCGGCATAATAATTGAGCCCGTATTGCCATTCGCGGCGTACATTTTCGGCGACGCAAGCGTGATTGATTTGCTCCCGGTTGGCGCGCCAGAATTCGCGCACCGAAACCCTCTGATCGAGCACGGGAAACGTTGCGTGCTTCAGATACGCGACCCCGACGAGCACGCCAAGCCCGGCCACGACCATCGCAACGATCGGCTTCTCGCGCTGAGCCAGGTAAAAGACAGCGGGGGCGACAAGCAGGAACGGCAATCCGGGCGTGAATACGAAAGGGACGTGTCTGATGCCGTCGAGCAGCGCTTCGGGCAATCCCGCCGCGATTACGGGCAGCGCGACCAGCATCAGCGCGGACGCGGCCAGCCACCATTTTTCGAGCGATCCTGTCTTCACGAGTCCGCAGGCCAGCACGATCGCAAGCGCGGGAAGGAGCGGTAAAGCATATCCCGGCAATTTGTTTCGGGCGATCGAAAAGAACAGCAACGCGTAGACCAGCCAGACTGAGAGAAATCGCACGCGAGCGTCTTCATAAGTCTTGCCGCGGAACAGAACGCCCGCGAGCGGAATCCACGGGAACAATCCGGCGAGAAGAACCGGAATATAAAACCAAAAGGGTTGAACATGTTGCAGCGATGAAGTAAAGAATCGCTCGAAGTGCTGCCTCCAAAAGAATTCCTTCCAGAAAACAGATCCATTCTTTTGTAAACACAGAAGATACCACGGCGCCGCGACCAGTGCGCATCCAGCGAGCATCGTTAGCCGTTTGCCCCGTGCGATTAGGAACAAGGGAGCGAACAAAACCAGCGGCACGAACCCCTTGGCGAGAATCGACAGACCCAGCAAAGCGCCGGCAGCGTAACCGACCTCGCGCCGCGTATCGAACATCGCGATCATCATCGCCGCGGCGAGCAACCCACTCATCGGAAGATCGGTGACCGAGACGAAACTGTAGGCGAGCCAGCCCGCCGAAGTCGCGAGAATCGTAGTCGCATAGACCGCCACGCGGAGGGAAAATTCCCGCTCGAGCATGTTAAAGAAAAACACGATAAACACGACGCTAAGCAAAGCGAGCGGAAAGCGCGCCGCCCATTCATCGCGCAGACCAACGAAACGTCCGGCCGCGGTCATCCAATAGACCAGCGGAGGTTTTTCAAACCACGGGAGGCCGTCGAGACGCGGCGTGATGAAATCGTGCGAAACGGCCATCGCGCGGCCGATCGAGGCATAGCGCGGCTCGTCAGGACCGAGGAATCCAACTCCGCCCAAATTGAGCAGATAGAGGATCAGCAGCGGAACGATCAGCCAGCTTCGCGACAAGACTCCAGTATAATGAGGCGATGCGTACGGTCGCGACACTGACGGTCTTTTTTGTTTCAGCTTTACTAAATGGGCCTTTATATGGCGAGATCCCGTGCCCGTGCGATCCCAAGGATCCGGCGACGCTGCGCGTGCGTCAATGCGAGCTGTGCGCGGAGGTCGAAAAGGCGCCGCCGGGAGTGCTGGTGGTGTTCATGAAAGACAGCAGCCTCGCGAAACCGGATCAGTGGCTGGCGCTTCCGCGATCGCATTCGCCGGGAATGCACCAGATGTCGGCGATTCCGGCCGATGCGCGCGCGGAGTTGTGGCGCGAAGCGATGGCCAAGGGAAAAGAACTTTGGGGGGATAAATGGGCCCTGGCGTATAACGCCGAACGCTTGCACACGCAATGTCATGTGCATATCCACATCGGGCGGATCATCGACGGTGTCGAATGGGGCGAATTCAAGGTGGTTGACGGCCCCGAACAGATTCCGCTGCCCGGCACGGACGGCTTGTGGGTCCATTCGGTGAACGGGAAATTGCACGTCCATCTGGGCGAGCAGGTCACCGAAAACGTGCTGTTGCGATAATGTTTTTGCGATGATCAGGCCGGCGACGGCCAGCTTCCGGCCGAGGCTCGATTCGGCCACACGAAAAGTTCGCGCGTTCGGTTTGAGATTCGTGATGTAATAGAGGTTCAAGCCATGAAAACTGTTGCGTTTCTCCTTGTATGCATCGGCGCATTTGCGCAAACCAAGCCTGCCGCGCCCGCGCCGGAAAAGTCGGCATTCGATAAAGCCACCCTCGAGGCTTACCTGCGGCATGTCGAGTTGTGGGTCCCGCAGGTGAACGTGAAAATCGACGACGCGAAACCCGCGCCGGACATGCCCGGATACTTCGCGGTCACCGTTCACCTGAGCTTCAACGGCGGCAAAAGGGACGAATTTTATTACGTGTCCAAGGACGGCCACCAGATTTTCAAGGGCAGCGTTTACGACATCAACCGGAGCCCGTTCCAGTCGAATCTCGACCTGCTCAAGACCGACCTGCAACCGAGCTTCGGACCCGCGGGCGCGCCGGTGGTGCTGGTCGTGTTCAGCGATTTCGAATGCCCGATTTGCAAGGAGGAGTCGACCGTGCTCCGGCAAAACGTGGCCGCGACATTTCCGGATAAGGTGCGCGTGTATTTTAATGATTTTCCGCTCGATGCGATTCACACCTGGGCGCACACGGCGGCCATCGCGGGGCGCTGCGTGTTCCGGCAGAATCCGACGAAATTCTGGAATTATTTCGACTGGATCTACCAGAATCAGCAGAGCATCGGGTTGGATAATTTCAGTAGCAGGTTTCAATCCTTCGCGAGTGAGAACGGGCTCGACGGGATGCAGCTCGGACGATGCGTCGATAACAAAATGACCGACGCGGAAGTGACCAAGTCGATCGAGGAAGGATACGCGCTTCAGGTGTCCGCGACGCCGACCATTTTCCTGAACGGGCGAAAGCTCGAAGGCGGCGTGCCGTGGCAGACGCTCGAACAGTTGATCAATATCGAGCTGGAGCATCAGGCCAAGTCGGCCGAGGCCGGCGAAAAGTGCTGCGAAGTGACGATTCCAAAAATCGTGAAGTAGGCCCATGCGTTTTTTTCTGTGGCTGATTCCGCTCGCGCTCCCGGCCGCCGACATCAGCCCCCAACCGTACATGGCGGAGGTCCGCTATCTTGCGTCACCGGAGTTGAAGGGCCGCGCGACCGGTTCGCCGGAGCTGGAAAAAGCGGCGCGATTCATCGCCGGAAAATTCAAATCGTTCGGATTGAAGCCGGCCGATGGGAAAAATTTCGAGCTGGCGTTTCCGGTGACGCTCGGCGCGCATCTGGGACCGCATAATTCGCTGACGTTTCACGACCCGGAGCCGGGATCGCTCGAGCCTCAAAAAGATTTCGTTCCGTTTTCGTTTTCCTCGGTGGGGAAGCTGAACGCGCCGGTCGTGTTCGCCGGCTATGGCATCACCGATAAAGAAAAAAATTACGACGATTACGCCGGCATTGACGTCACCGGAAAAATCGTTCTGATTTTCCGGCACGAACCGAAGGAAGGCGCGAAGCTTTCCGACCACGCGGCGTTTACCGAAAAAGCCGTCAACGCGAAAATGCATGGCGCCAAGGGCGTGATCCTCATCAACGACACGTTCGCCCACGCGGGCAAGCCGGACGAGCTTGAAAAATTCCGCCAGGCCGAAGGCCCCACCGATGTCGGCGTGCTGTTCGTGCAGATGAAAGAGGCCGACGCCGAGCGTTTCGTCGAGACCGCGCATACCACGCTCGGCGAGGCGTATGAAAAGATCAACCATTCGATGCAGCCCGATTCGTTCGCGCTTCCCGAGGTTACGGTCGACCTGGACGTGGACGTTCATCACGAGGTGAAAACGGTCCACAACGTGGCCGGCTACCTTCCCGGCGACACGCCCGAATACGTGGTGGTCGGCGCGCATTACGATCATCTCGGTTTGGGCGACGAACACTCGCTCGCACCCTCGCAAATTGGGCAGATTCATCCCGGCGCGGACGATAACGCGTCGGGAACGGCGGGCGTAATCGAGCTGGCACGCTGGTTCTCCAAACAGCCGAAACAAAAGCGCGGAATTTTGTTTTTAACGTTCGCGGGCGAGGAATTGGGCCTGCTCGGCAGCGAGTGGTACGTGAACCATCCCGCGCTGCCGTTGAAGGACGCCGTCGCGATGATCAATATGGATATGATCGGGCGCATCCGCGAGGGCAAAGTGTATCTGAGCGGAACCGGCACCGGCTCGACTTTTCCCCAATTGATCGACCAAGTGAAGCCGCCCGCTTCGCTGCACATCGATCTGTCCGAAAAAACCGGCTACGGGGCGAGCGATCATACTTCGTTCACCACCAAGCAGGTCCCGGTGCTGTTTTTCTTCTCAGGCCTGCACGGCGATTATCACAAGCCAAGCGATACGGCCGATAAGATCGATCCCGAAGACGCGGCGTTGCTGCTCGATTACATCGCCGATCTGATGACGCATTTGGAAGCCGACCCAACGCGGCCGCAATTTGAGCGCGTCGCCGAGCCTACAGAACCCACGACTGGAGGCGGCGGATCGGGCTACGGTCCGAACTTCGGCAGCATTCCGGACTTCAACGAGCCGCCGAAAGGGGTCCGCTTCGCCGATGTGCGCGACGGCACTCCGGCAGCCAAGGCCGGTCTCAAAGCCGGCGATATTCTGATTGAGTTTGACGGCAAGCCAATCGGCAATCTCTATGATTTCACGTATGCTTTACGCGCGCACAAGCCGGGCGACTTAGTACTGGTGAAGGTTATTCGCGGGTCCCAAACGATTGAGGCGAAAGTACTGCTTACTGAACGCCGATAATCTGACATACTTGGTCAGAAAGCGAAACAAATATGAGCCTTTCGACAGCATTACCGCCGCTGATTTTGCATCCGTTCGCCGATGCCGCCGGACCCGACCAGTTGGTGGAAAGCTCCCGCGCCAGCCTGATGATTCAAGGGTTGCTGCCATCCGGAGAGCGCTCGGCCGAGGACCTGGATCGCGCGCTGCTCGATGGCCGGTACTGCGAGATCCGAATGCTCTATTACGTTGGCAAGGACCTGGCCCGCTGGATCGATCAATGCATGGAGCATATCGAACGGCAGCCCGAATACGCTGGCTTGGGCATTCGCGAGCAAAGCCTGGCCGCGTTCCTGGTAAATGATACTCCGCCGGCCGTCCAGGTCAAGCTGCGCAAGTGGGGCGTGGCCGATTACAAGGCGATTTTTTCGCGCGCCCTGGGGCTGAATGCGATGTGGGCGCTGGCCCCGTCGCGCGAATCGCTGAACAAGGATTTCGTGCGGAATTATTATCGCTTCGCCGATCAGATGTTCGCCTGCCATCAGAGCCAGGTGTCGTTCCACGATATTTCCGGTCTCGGATTTGAATTCGACATTTACGCGTCTGGCGAATATTCGAAAATGCTCGAGCGCGAATGGGCGGAAACCGAAGTCCGGGATGAAAACTGATGCGGCCGCAGCCAGACGAGTACAACGCCTCTTATCACCAATATATTTTGCGGGTGCCCGACGACGTTAGGGGCGCGCTGGCGAGCCAGATCGAGGAAACCGTCGGGCTTCTAAGCGCTGCTGATGGAGAATATCGCTACGCGCCCGGCAAGTGGACCATCGGCGAGATGCTCGGCCACGTCATCGATAGCGAGCGCATTTTCGCCTATCGCGCCTTGCGAATTGCGCGTAACGATCCCAAGCCGATGGAAGGCTTCGAGCAGGACGATTACGTTCGCAACGCGCCGCATCCTCCGCTCGCCGGTCTGATCGAGGAATTCAAAATTGTGCGCCAGTCGACGAACCTGCTGTTCCGGCATCTCGATGCAGAAGCCTGGTCGCGGCGCGGAGTAGCGAATCAGAGTCCGGTGACGGTCCGCGCGCTGGCGTTCCTGATCGCGGGCCACGAGCTGCATCATCGCAGCGTGCTGAAACAGAAGTATTTAACGATGGCGATCCCGGAACCTTCGCGCTAAAGCGAGCCCCCGATCCTGTCGATGTGAGGAGTAGATGGAGTATCGCGCCGAAAGCCGATTTCAAGTCTCGTCCAAGCTCCGCGTGATCGTGCCTGCGCATCCGCCGCGCATTCTCGATTGCGACTTGGCCGACATTTCCGCGACCGGCCTCCGGTTTCTTTCGCCGGAAGAGATCAAGGCTGAGGGAATCGTGGCGGTGGAGGTTGACCTCAGGCTGATCCTGGCTGAAGTCCGCCATTGCGAGCCGCGCGGCTTGAGATTTGTCGTCGGTGTGCGGCGGCTGCACGAAATCGAAAAGAACGTTCCGCTGTCCGATCCGGTCGCCTGCGTGCGGGAAATGATTGCGGACCTTCACCGCCACATCTCCACCGGTAGCGAGCCGGATTCCGCGATTCTGGCCATGCGGGCCCTGGAAACGATCCTCGAGCGAGACGGAATTTCCGGCGAGGACCTGGCCGCGAGTCATCTCGACGCCGCGCCTGTCGCGGAAGTAGTCGCAGAAGCCGAATATTGGGAGCCGCCGCGTTCGCAAGTTTCAGCGGCAGCCCCGTCAGAAGCCGAGGTCATTGAAAAATCCGGCGAAGAATCGCCCATCGAATATGCGCCCGTAGAACCAGCGCGAATAAAAGAAGAGATCGAACAGACGCTGGAGACGCTCGAGCGAACCGATGTTCCGCGGATGGCTACGTCCGCCGCGCCGATGGAAGAAGTTCCAACCGGTCCCGAGGCCGCGCCGGTCGCGGAGTCCGTTCCGAAGGCGCCGGCCCGCCAGGCCCCCGACCTGCTAGACCAGATACGAGCCGCAGAGGCGCGGAAGGCCATCGAACTACCCACCAAGTCCAAACGCAAATCGAGGCGCGTTCCTTTAGCTCTCGCCGCCGGTTTGATGATCGCCGCCGCCGTCGCGATCAGCGTGATCGAGCGCCACGCGAATGCCCACGTTGCGCCGGGTCCCGTCAAGCTCGTCCGGGAATCCCGCACGGAAACAGCGCCGCCTCCGGAGCCTCCGCCCGCCGTCGTTTCGCCTCCGGCCGAAATTGCGGATGCTCCGCCTCTTCACCACGCGCGAATGACGATGATTCGAACCGGCTGGGTATCCATCGTATCCGACACCGGCCAGCCGTTCAAGGGCGTGCTAAAAGAAGGACAGGCGCACGACATCGATTTTTTGAATGCAGCGACGCTTTGGGTGAACAAACTGGATGCAGTCGAAATCAGGCTGGATGGAGCTCCGGGGGCCCCGCTGCCACGCGGAGTGCGAACGCTCGAACTGACTCCCCATGGAGTGAAGGGCTCGAACGCGCCCCCACCGCCGCCTACTCAAAAATAGACGTTTTACGCCACCGCGGTCGCTTCTCCGCCTTCTTTGGGCGGCTCGCCGAACCAGCGCAGGATCTGCGGCAGCACCTGCCGGGCGGCCCGCTCGCCGGCCTGCACCAAAGCTCCCGCGCTCTCGAACGAATTCCACGCGATTTCTTTCACATCCGGCGTGATCACCAGGTTCGAATGCCGCCGCCATTGCGATTCCGTGCGCGCCGTCATGATCTGGAAACAGCGCGTCACCACGCTCAGCATGTTCTGCGGATCGACCGTCTCGGTCGGCAACGGCAGGGCCACGCTGATCACATGCGTCGCGCCCATCCGCCTGAGCGGCGCGGCCGGCACGTCCATCGAAATCATCCCGTCCACCAGGCAGTGATTCATGTAACGCACCGGCTGAAATAATCCCGGATACGAGCAGCTCGCGCGAATCGGCAGCACCACGTCGCCTCTATCTTTGAAAACCGCGGGAGCCCCCGCGTTCAGATCGCTTGCGACCACTGCCAGCGGGATCTTCATTTTCTCGAACTCGAAAACCTTCAGGACCCTCGCGAGAAACTGCGTCATGGGGTCCGAGCCGACCAGGCCGCGCGTCGAGAGCCTCCATCGCGCTACGTCGGAAAAACGCATCTTGCGCGCGACGCTTTCAATCTCGTCGGCGGTCGAGCCCGACGCGAACGCCGAAGCAACGATCGATCCCGCGCTGACGCCGGAGATGAAGTGCAGCGGAATTTTCGCCTGTTCGAAGACCCGAAGCACGCCGACGTGCGCGATGCCGCGCGCGAATCCGCCGCCCAAAGCGAGGCCCAGCTTCGGCTGCGCACGCCCGATCACCGGCGTCTGAATCCAGCGGCGAGCGCCGCTCCACCAGTTCCCGATCCCATCCGACATGATTCCACCAAAGCCACGGCTGCTAAAATGGAAAGCAACCCGTGCGAGCGTTCCTACGCCTTCATTTTACATCGACTCCGAAACAGATTTGGCGGATCGTGTTTTTGTTGGCGGTCGCTCTGGCTCCGCCGTTTGCTTTTCGAGCGGATGCGCAAAACGATCTCGCGGGGGAAACCGCGATCCGCCAGGATCTCGAACAACTGGCGACAGTCGGGAGCGTGATGATGATCGGCGCGCATCCCGACGACGAGAACACCGCGCTGCTCGCGTATTTTTCGCGCGGGCGCCACATGCGCACCGCGTATCTTTCGCTCACCCGCGGCGAAGGCGGCCAGAATCTCATCGGCTCCGAACAGGGCGATCCATTGGGAATCCTTCGGACTCAGGAATTGCTCGCCGCGCGGCGCATCGATGGGGCCGAGCAATTTTTCACGCGCGCCATCGATTTCGGATTCTCGAAAACCGCCGCCGAAACCTTCGCCAAATGGCCGCGCGATCCAGTCCTCGGCGATATCGTGTGGGACATTCGCCGCTTTCGTCCCGACGTGATGATTCTGCGTTTTTCCGGCACTCCGCGCGACGGTCACGGCCAGCATCAGGTCTCCGCGATCCTAGGCAAAGAAGCATTTTCGGTCGCGGCTGATCCGTCAAAATATCCCGAGCAGCTCAAATACGTCGAGCCGTGGCAGGCCAAGCGTCTGATGTACAACGTCATCGCCTTCACCGCGGACCAGGAACGCGAAGCCCGCAAAATGGCCGATCGCGTCGAGATCGACCTGGGCGAATACAACCCGGAGCTGGGATATTCCTACGGCGAAATCGCCGGCATGAGCCGCAGCCAGCATCGCAGCCAGGGCATGGGCGTGCCCGAGCAGAAAGGCTCGATGAAAAACTATCTGGTCACCATCGATGGCGACAAGGCCACGAAAGATCCGTTCGACGGCATCGACACGAAATGGTCGCGCATTCCCGCGGGCGCGGCGGCGCAGCCGGTGCTCGATAAAGCGCTCGCCGATTTCGTTCCCGCGCATCCCGAAAATCTTCTTCCAGGTTTGCTCGAAGCGCGAAAGATCATCGAGCATATCAAGGACCCGTTCATTCCGCACAAGCTCAAACAACTCGACGAAACCATCGCGAAGTGCGCGGCTCTATCGCTCGACGCCTCGTCCGATAAGTTCGCCGTCACGCCCGGCGCCGGATTCAAAATCGCGATCACGGCGGTGATGCGTGCGCCGGCTCACGTGACTCTTCTCGGCGTGAATTTCAGCGGCATGGAAGGCGCGCCCACGCCCGATCTCGCCCGCGCCGTTCTGATCGACAATGAGCCGAGCCAGTATTCGATCCCCGTCCGCGTTTCCGGCGTGCAGCCTTATTCGCAGCCGTATTGGCTCCAGCTTCCGCGCGATGGATGGCTCTATTCGGTTCCCGATCCGCGCCTGATCGGCGATCCTGAAAATCCGCCCGTGATGGAAGCGCATTTTCGATTGCGCATCGAAGGCGCCGACCTCGATCTCACGCGGCCGGTTCAATATCGCTACGTCGACCACATTTATGGAGAACTCACGCGGCCGCTTGCGATCGTTCCCCCCGTGGCCATTCAGTTCGGCGGGACGTCGCTGGTCTTCCCGAACACCGATTCGCGCCGCATCGAAGTTCCCGTTCGCGCGACTACAGGTAAGTCTTCGGGCGATGTCGAGCTCGAAGCTCCATCCGGATGGCGCATCGAACCTTCATCGCGCCATTTCGATCTCGCCGCCGCCGATCAGCAATCCACCGCCGTGTTCGACGTAACGCCGCCTTCTGAAGACGCGCAAGCCGAGCTGCGCGCGGTCGCGACCGTCGGCGATCGGAAAATTGCAGTCGGCTACGTCGTCATTTCGTATCCGCACATTCCCGC
>DATHCE010000169.1:0-11801 GCA_035319685.1 Bryobacteraceae bacterium
CGCGCAGGTGTTCCAAACCGCCGCGAACGACCCGCGCCTGATCGCCGGCGCTCCGCTCCTGCTCGCCGCGCTCGCGATGCTCGCCTGCTACCTCCCGGCGCGCAAATCCGCACACATCGATCCGCTAATCGCCCTGCGCGAAGAGTGAGAAACAGGCCCGGCCGTCGCCAAGCCCTTTATTCCGATCCTGACCCGTTTTCCTACTGCGATTTCTTCTTCGGGGCCGGTCGCACGACGTTCTTGCCCGTCCAGCCTTCGATCTTGTCCTTATCGGTTTCAATCGTCAGCATGTACGGATCCTTGGTGTACGCTTTGGCGACACCTTCAAAGGAAAGCTGCTCTCCCGGGTCCATCTTGCCCGGCAGCGCCGTTTCGAACTTCAGCGTCACGTCGGCGACGCCCGGCTTCTCCACCGCCAGCACGATCTCCTTGGGACGAGTCGCCGGCGTCATCGAGATGATGGTGCCCTTGAACTTCTGCACGCCGTTGGCGCCGCCCGGCAGTTCCGCGTCCTTCACGCTCGCTTCAAAAAACGCATCCGGATTGTCGCCCGTCAGCCCGGTCTTGATGGTCTGCCACATCGCCATCGCGGGATTGCTTTTCGCGAATTCCTCGGCCTCTTTTTCCTTCGCTTCGGCGATGTCGGCGACGCTCGTCAGCTTGAAATCCGCGCCCGGATCGGCGCTCGCCTTCGCCTTCGCCAGCAGGTCGTTGAACCCGTCATCGCCGCCGTGATAGGTCTTGTAAGCGCGCCCCAGGAACCCCTGGATCTGTTGCCTGCTCTGCGCCGGCAGGCTGCCCTGGCCGTCATACGCCGCCGCGCGCGCGTAATAAAACAGCGCGTACTTGGTCTTTTCCGGATGGTCCTTCTGCTGCGCCAGAATCACGTCGGCGAGCCAGCGCGCGATCTGGGAATCGTTGGGAGTCATGTCCAGCGCCTTCTTCAATTCCGTCTCCGCGCGAGCATTATTCTTGCGCGTCATGTAGACCACGCCGATCGTGCGCTGCGAAAACGCCGTCATGGGCTGTTTGGCCGCGGACCATTGCGCGTCGGTCATATAGGCCGGCTTGTTCTTATCCGCGAAGATCGCGTCGGCGTCCTTGATGAAGTGACCGGCGACCTTCTCCGCGGCTGCCATGTCCGGCTCGCCCGGCTTGCCGCCGTTGGTCAGCGCCCAATCCGCCAGGATGGTGCGCATCGCGTCGAAACTGTCAGGATCATGACTCAGAATCTGCTGCGCCATCGCCATGGCGTCGTTCGGCCGCTTCAACTGGTCGTAGGTCGCCATGTACATCAACTCGCGATTGTCCTCGAAGTCGGTCTGCGCATACTTCGATTTCCACGTATCCAGAGTCGTCAGCCGCTTGGCGGCATCCGTTTCCTTGAGCGCGGAGTTGATCAGGTCCGCTTCGGCCTGATCCTTCGCCATTTTCTGCTTTGGCTGGTCCGGTTTGGGGGCGTCTTGCGCCATCCCAAGCGCCATCACGGCGACCAGCGCCATTGCCATCTTTATCATTGTTGTATGCACAGCACGAATCCTCGCTATTCAGAGTAATGTATCACGACTTCGAGTCAATTGGCGCCGCCCTTTTTGGCGCTGGTGCGTTTTCGCGCCGGTACGTTCTTTCCAGTCCAGCCCTCCACATGCGACTTCTCCACGGTGAACGTCACCATGAACGGATCTTTAGTATACGACTCCGCGACCCCGTCGAACTGTAGGTCCCCGCCCGGCTCCATCTTGCCCGCGAGCGGCGAATCGAGCTTCAGCGTCACCTCCGGCGTGGTCGCATCGCTGATCGCCAGCACCAGTTCCTTCGGCCGCGTCTCCGGCGTCATCGAGACCAGCTTGCCCTTGAATTTCTCGACGCCCTCGACGCCCCCGGGCAGCGCCGCTCCCTTCATGTTGTTCTCGAAATAGGCCGCGCCGCCGGCGCCCTCCAGCTCCGTGCGGATGCGCTTCCACAGCGCCAGCATCGGATTCGCCCGCTCCTGCGCTTCTTCCGCCGCGAGCTGCTGTTTCTCGACGTCCACCCTGCTCAGCAGCGTGAAGCCGGACGGAGCAAGCGCGCTGGTCTTCGCCCTCGCGATCAATTTATCCAGCCCCTCGTTCGATCCGTGATACTGCGCGTACACTTTCGTCAGATAATCCTGGATCTGCTTGCGGTCGTTCGCCGGAAGACTGCCCGGGCCGTCATACGCCGCCGCGCGCGCGAAATCGTACAGCGCCGCCGCCTGCAATTCCGGATGCTCCTGGTTTTGCGCCAGAATCGCCGCGCCCAGCCAGAAGGAAACCTGTCCCTGATTCGGATCCAGATCGAGCGCCTTGGTCAACTCCGTCTGCGCCGCGGGATAATTCTTGCGTTCGAGCGCAATGTAGCCGAGCGTCTTCTGCGCGAACGCCTTTAACTGCGGCTTGGCCTGCCCCGCCTGAGAGTCGGTCATCTCCGGCGGACGATTCTCCTTCGCATAAATCGCTTCCAGATTGCCGAGGATCCCGGTCGCCGCTTTTTCCGCCGCGTCCAGGTCCGCGGTCATCTGCGGCGTCAGCGCGGCTTGATACGGCACAATCGCGTACACATAGCCTACGACCGCCGACAGCGCAATCAGATTGTTGGGATTATCCTTCAGCACTTCCTCCGCCGCGTCGAAAGCTTCCCGCGGTTTGTTCAGCGCGCGATAGCTCGCCAGGTACATCTCGCGGCGAATATCGGCGTAATCGCTCTGCGGGTACGCCGTCTTCCATTTATTGAGCAGATCCAGCCACTGATTCGGATCCTGCGTTTTCGTAATGGATTCGTACAGGTCGTATTCCGCCCGGTCCTTCCATTCTTTCTTTTTTTCCTGCGCCCCCAGGCCGAGCGCCAGCGCAGCCGCCACCGCGATTGCGACCATACCCTTCTTAAGCACCACGAACCTCCACGCCTTCGACACGCTTTGAGCGGACAGGACTTTTAAGGTGTTGGCACTTTGCGGAGTATACCCGAAGCTGCCGTTGAGCCGCAAGCGCCATTCACCCGAATTCGCCTGCTCCCGTTTTCAGCCTACACCCGCCATAAAACGCAAGCGCAAGCTTCCGCCTTGATTGGACGCCGGCGATTCGAAAATTGTTTCCATATGTGGAATCACCCACTTCGCACTTTCATCGAACGTCGATTCGCCATCCCCAGTCTATCTTGTAGCCAAGGAGGTCATTGCTCTCCATCAGAGGAGTGGCCCCACCAGTCGCGGTACGGTACCCAATGCCGCGGGGGTGTTTGCAGGATGGACGTCTGGCAATCGATAACTGCTCCCGCGCCGTGGCGGGTTATCAAAACGGATCGGGGAGCTCTCCTAAATTAAGTTCTTTGAAAATTCAAGCCGCGCCGGTGACGGCGGGCGAAAATCCAAACCCCGCCGGTGAGAGTTTGTGTGAAATCCGCTGAATGACCCCCGCCTTCACAGGCGCGGCTTGACGACGTCGTTGAGCGGCAAGGGCCGAGCAAGCCCCGGCAGTCATGCCGGGGGGGTAAAAATCGCTGTTTCTCACACAGACTCGTCACGGCGGGGTTTCCTGCGAACAGTCCTAAAAAAACTGGCCGGCCGAAAAAAGCTGATAAGATGGCCGGTTGCGCTGGATCGACCTCTCCGTTATCGTGCTGTATCTCGCCGCCATCACCTGGTTCGGTGCGCATTTCCGTAAATCGCAACACACGCTCAAGGATTATTTCCTCGGCGGCAAGACCGTCCCCTGGTGGGCGATCGCTCTGTCCATCGTCTCCGCCGAAACCAGCACGTTAACCGTCATCGGGACGCCGGTACTGTCTTTTCAGGGCAATTTTGGATTTCTACAGGTGGTTTTCGGCTACCTGCTGGCCCGCATCGTCATCGCCGTTCTGTTTCTTCCTGCCTATTTTCGCGGCGAAATGTTCACCGCATATGAGCTGATGCGCCGCCGTTTCGGCGACCGCATGCGGAAACTCACCGCCGGATGGTTTCTCCTGCTCCGCGCGCTCGCCGAGGGTGTCCGCGTGGTCGCCATCTCGCTCGTCATCGGCGTCATTCTCAGCACCGGCCAGAAAACGTCCATCCTCGCGATCCTGTTTCTGACCGTTTTCTACACTTATGAAGGCGGCATGACCGCCGTCATCTGGACCGACGTGGTTCAAATGATCCTCTACATCGCCGGCGCCGTTATCAGTTTCGTTCTGATCCTGCGCGAAATTCCCGGCGGATGGGCGCACATCGTCGCGCTGGCCGGACCCACCGGAAAATTTCAGATCTTCGACTTCCACGTCGGCCCGGCCGCTGAATTTTTCACCCAGACCTACAGCTTCTGGGCCGGCGTGATCGGCGGATTGTTTCTCACCACCGCCAGCCACGGCACCGAGCAGTTGATGGTCCAGCGCCTGCTCGCCGCGCCTGACCAACGCCAAAGCCGCGCCGCGCTCCTGTCGAGCTGGGTGGTCATCTTCGTGCAATTCACCCTGTTTCTATTGATCGGCGTTTGTCTTTTCACGTTATATTTCGATCACCACTGGAATCCGCCCGATGTGCCCGACAAAATCTATCCGTTGTTTGTCTGGCAGCACCTGCCCGCCGGCCTCGCCGGTCTGGTGATCGCGGCCATCCTTGCTGCCGCGATGTCGAACTTGAGCGCGGCCTTGAATTCGCTCGCCTCGACCACCGTGATGGATTTTCTCAAGCCTCTGGCCAGAAACGCCTCTTTCGACGACGCCCGCTGGTTGAAACTGGCTCGCCACGCGACCATTGTTTGGGCCGGCATTTTATTTTTCGTCGCTCTGCTGGCCCGTCAATGGGGCGGCGTTCTCGAAGCCGGGTTGTCCGTCGCATCCATCCTTTATGGCTCGCTGCTGGGCGTATTTCTGCTCGGCCTGGTGACCCGCCGCGTCGGCGAAAATGCCGCCATGATCGCCATGACCGCCGGTCTCCTGTTGATGCTCTACATTAAATTCGAAACGCCCATTGCCTGGACGTGGTACGTTCTGATCGGCGCCTCGGCGACATTCCTCACCGGCATCGTCGCGTCATTTTTCGTTAAGGAGAACCGGGTCATTGCGGGAATCGAACAGAAATCCTGAGCTGCGCCGCGCCTTAGGACCATGGTCGACCGCCGCGGTCGTGGTCGGCACCGCCATCGGAAGCGGCATTTTTCTCGTCCCCACCGACATGATCAAGGCCGTCGGATCGCCTTCCATGGTCTTCCTGGTCTGGATCTTCGGCGGAATCCTCACCCTGTTCGGCGCCCTGACTTACGCCGAGCTGTCGGCCATGCTGCCCGGCGCCGGCGGCGAATATGTCTACCTCAACGCCGCCTACGGCCCGTTTTTCGGCTTTATTTACGGATGGACCCAAACCTGGGTCGCCAAGGTGGCGTCCATCGCAACCATCGGAACCGGCTTTTTTTATTATCTCGGCGATTTTTTCCCGTTTCTCGATCGCGTTTTGTTTGGCATTCCCCTGCCCATCGGACCGCACGGCGCACCGCTCGAGATTCGCGCCGGCCAATTGCTCGCCATCGGCGTAATTCTGTTTTTGGCCGGCGTAAATTATTTGGGAGTGCGCGTCGGCGGCGGCGCACAAGTCGCCGTTACGGCTCTGAAATTAGCGCTGATCGGCGGCGTCGTCCTAGCCGGTCTATTATCGAGCCGCGGAAACACGACGAATTTTCATAGCCGGCTTGTCGCCCATCCGGGCGGAATCGAAGGGTTTTTCGTCGCGTTAGTGGCCGCTTTGTGGGCCTACGATGGCTGGAACAACGCCGGAATGCTCGGGTCCGAAGTCGAGCATCCCCAAAAAAATCTCCCGCGCGCGCTTATTTTCGGCACGCTCGCGTTGATCGGGATTTATTTGCTCACGAATTTTACGTACTTTTACGTTTTGAGCGCATCCGAGGTCGGATCGAGCGAACGCGTCGCCGCCGACGCCATGCGCCGTGTCCTTGGCCACGGCGGCGGAGCAGCCGTCAGCGTGGCCGCCATGATTTCGATTTTCGCAGCGTTGAACGGCTCCATCTTGTCCGGCTCGCGCATCCCCTATGCCATGGCGAGGGATGGCCTTTTCTTTTCCGGCATCCGCCGCGTGCATCCGAAATTCCGCACTCCATCCGCCGCCATCCTGCTTCTGGGCGTATGGTCCTCGCTGGTGCTGCTCAGCGGCCAATATCAGCAGCTGTACACTTTAGTCGTCTTTCCGAGCTGGATTTTGTATGGAATGACCGCCGCTTCCGTGATAGTCTTGAGAAGAAAACGGCCGGATCTGGACCGGCCGTATCGCGTTCCCGGCTATCCCGCGGTCCCCATTTTGTTCGTGTTTGTCTCCTGTGCCCTGCTTTATTCGACTTTTCGATCCTCGCCCCGGGAATCCGGCATCGGTTTGGCGCTAATTGCCCTGGGAGTTCCGTTTTATTGGTACTGGAACGGCCGGAATCAGAGCGCCCGGAAAGATCCCTCAAGCGGATCTTAGGATCAGCCGGAAAAAAGGGAGCAAAAATACCAGTCTGTTCTGTTTCCAGAAAAATTTACTTGAAAACCTATGAAATTGAGGTTAAACTCGGGACCATGGCTTCGGGTGATAATCTCGTTTAGGCTTCTTTTTTCGGAACGAACGCCCGTCGGCAAATGACCCGAATGATGAAGACGGAGAAGACTATGGATTTACTGAAAATGCTGGCGGATTTACGCCATGAAAGAGCGCAGATTGAAGAGGCGATTGTTACCCTCGAACGTCTGTCGCAAGGTCGCGGCAAGCGCCGGGGACGCCCGCCCGCCTGGATGAGCGCGATCAAACGGCGGGGCCGTCCGCCGGGAAGCAAGAATAAAGTTTCCAAGGAAAGCGCCGCCGCCTAAGTCCGCGCCTTCCGGGTTGTGGGCGGCCGGTGCGCCGCTCACAGTACACTTGTAGTGGGGTGTCTACAAAAAAACTGACCGCGCACGTCAAGGCTGCGGGTTGAGCTTCGAAATTGAGTCCAAAGGTTTTGGACCAGGTGCTCGCCCGCATTCCGCGCGTCAAAAACAACAGAATATTGGTCGGCTTCGATACCGCCGACGACGCCGGCGTGTATCGTCTCTCCCCTACCCTCGCTCTGGTTCAAACCGTCGACTTTTTCACCCCCATTGTGGATGACCCGTTCACCTACGGAGCCATCGCCGCCGCCAACTCCCTCAGCGATATTTATGCCATGGGAGCCAAGCCCCTGACAGCGCTCTCGATTCTCGCCTGGCCCGCCGATCAATATCTGGAAGACCTCGAGGTCATCCTCAAAGGCGGCGCCGAAAAAATCCATGAGGCCGGATGCGTAGTTCTCGGCGGCCACAGCGTCAATGATCCCGAAATCAAGTTCGGCTACGCGGTCACCGGAACCGTCCGGCCCGATAAAGTGAAGACCAATTCCGCCGCGCGTCCCGGCGATGTGCTGGTATTGACCAAGAAAATCGGGACCGGGGTGATCGCGACGGCGCTCAAGCGCGGCCTCGCTTCCGCCGCGCACGTCGAGGAAGCCACCGAATCGATGCTGGCTCTGAATCGCGGCGCGGCCGAGGCCATGACGCGGCTGGACGTGCATAGCGTCACCGACATCACCGGATTCGGTCTGCTGGGCCATGCGCGGGAAATGGCGCTCGCGAGCAAGGTCACCCTCGAAATCGATTCGAGCCGGGTCCGGTTTTTGAGCGGCGCGGTCGAATACGCGCGCGCCGGCGCGATTCCCGACGGCCTCAAAAACAATCGCGAGTTCATCGCAAGCTGCGTCGCGGGATCGTCTTCGGTCGAGGATCTCCTCTATGATCCGCAGACCTCGGGCGGCCTGCTGCTCTCGATGCCGGAGGCAAGCGCGGCGCGATATATGCGAAAATGTGCGACGGCGTTTGTCATCGGGCGCGTCACCGAACGCCAGGAAAAACCGCTTCGAATTAAATGAATAATCCCCTGATCATTGCACTCGACTTTGAAAGCGCAGAGCAGGCGCGCGCGCTGGTGGCTGCGCTGGGCGACTCCGCGTCGTTTTACAAAGTGGGTCTGGAACTCTACGCGTCGGCCGGAATGGATTTCGTGCGCGAATTGAAAGCCCAGGGCCATCGCGTGTTCCTCGATTTGAAGCTCTACGACATCGGCGAGACGGTGAAGCGCGCGACGGCGCAGGTCGCCAAAGCCCAGGTGGATTTTCTCACCGTGCATGCCCGGCGCCAGGTGATGGAAGCGGCGCTCGCCGGACGGCGCAATTCGAATCTCAAAATTCTCGGCGTATCGGTGCTGACCAGCATGGACGACCACGATCTTCACGCCGACGGCCACACGCGCGGCATTGCGGAATTAGTGGATCTGCGCGTCGCGAACGCGATGGAATTGGGCGTCGACGGCATCGTATGTTCCGCGCTCGATGTGGCGCGTGTCCGTGAGGCTGCTCCTCGCGCGACGCTGGTGGTCCCAGGCGTGCGCTCGCCCGGTGCGCGGCAAAACGATCAGAAGCGGGTGGCGACGCCCGCGGAAGCGATCGCTCAGGGCGCCGATTATCTGGTAATCGGCCGCCAGGTCACGCGCGCGGAAGATGCGAAATCGGAAGTGAAAAAAATCCTTGAAGAATTGTCCGTCGTCGCCTGACGATCGTTGACAACGTTACCCAAATCCTGGCAGTTACAAGAGGAACCTTGCAACTCTCGCCATACGTCTAACTGTTAGGAGGCGCTAGAAGTAAACTGCCTCGGGGCTCATGCTCCGGTGCAGCCAACATTTTCAACATAAAGGAGAAAGGTTATGCGACTAACGCGTATACTTCGTGTGTTGGCGGTGATGGCTGTGGCATTTTTGCCGATAAAAGCGCAGTCATTTTCCGCAGTTTATGTTCACCTTCCGTATACCGTGATGTTCGGGACGCGGCAATTGTCCCCCGGGGATTACACGCTACGGCCCCTTCACGGTGCGCCAGGTTTTTTCACAGTCTACAACGGGATGACGTTTGAGACACTCTTGCACGCCATGCCTGCCGAGAAATTGTATTCCGCCCCGCAGACGGAACTGGTGCTTCGCGGCAACGGTCGCGAATACGTCTTAGACAAAATGTGGATTGCGGGCGAGACCGGCGGATACCACTTCGTCACGCCTGAGTCCATCAAATCGCGGGAGCGGGAGCGGCGTGCCGCAATCGAAATTCCCGCAACGAAGATCGGTTAAAGAAGATCGGTTAAGGAAGATCGGTTAACGAGGCGGGGCAAGCCGTTAGCGTTATTAAAGCGCCGGGTTCCAGCCAGCGTTGCTGGGGAGCCCGGCGCTCGGATGTTGGGGCCTTACCGCGAGCGCGACAAATCCTACTTCTGCTGAGGCTGTTTCACCGGCGGCAGGACGATTTCGCGCGGGCCGTCGTCGAGGCCGTAGATATGAATGATCTGCGGGCCCTCGGGCTTGGGAGGCTCGGACGGGGCTGAGGAGACGACCGGAGCGGACGCGAGTGGCGTCGTGGGAGACGGAGGCTGGCGCAAGCCGGCCGCGAACTTGTCCGGGGAGATGTCGAGCGTCAACACCACGTGATCCGCTTCGGGCGTGACCTCAATTCCGCGCGCGATGGACGGCAGCGTCGGGATCGACTTCATGATTGTATCGGCGGCGAACGCGGCTGCCTCCTCCGACGCCGACTGGAGCGTCGCGTCGAGCCGCAATCCGTCGCGCAGCGAAATACCCCCGTCGAAGCCGCGCGCTTCGGTTTCGAGCGGAACAAACAGGCTTGCGAGCGGATCGGGTAATTGCGTCGCCACTACCCATAAATCGTCCTGCGAAAATCGCGCCGCGCGAGGAAGCAATGGGGAATAATTCCGTCCCACCGACATGGCGCGGTCGATGGCCGATTCGAGCGTTTTTCGATCGCCCACAAGCAACGTAGCTTCATTCATCAGGGCGAGACTTAACGTGTCCCCTGAAGCGATCCATAACGGGATGCCACGATAACTCGCCGGCTTCATTCCTTTGGACAGAGCTTGGCGGCGCACCGTCGCGGAAGGAAAATCGCCGACGGCGATGGCCAGCAGCGCGGGTGACGAGATCAAAATTTGCCGCGCTTCCTGAATGCAGCTAAGATCCGGAAACCCGAGGCCGCCCGAGCCCGAAAGCTCCGCTCGCACGGCTTCGCCGAATGGCGAGGATCGAACATATTCCCATTGAATGCCGACCATCGCGGTCGCCTGGGGAGAAGCGAGGGTCCACCAGGCGGGGTGCGAATCGGCCCGAGCCAGCGCCGCGCAGCAAACAATCGCGAAATACACCCGCACTTGTGATGGATCGGAAGTCCCCGGCAATTGGGTTAGGGTAACGGCAGATTTTACCGGTCCAAACCAGCGCGTCCGAGGCCTAAGTGATTGAGATTGTTGACCTGTTTTGCTGGACTCTCGATTGCACCCTTACATCGCGATGGAACGGGAAAATTATGGAGAGGCCTTTGAGTCAGGCTATGGCGCGACGCGCCGTTTCTTGCTGGCCCATGGAGCCGCGATTGAGGACGCGGAAGAAATCGCGCAGGCCGCTTGGGCGCGCGGATGGGAATATCGCGAACAGTTGCGCGATCCGGAAATGGTCCGGTTTTGGGTCAATTCGATTGCGCGCAATTTGTTTCGCGCGCGATTCCGGGGGCCGAACGCGGCGCCGCTCGACGGATTCCATTCGTCCTATATGCCCTCATACACGCCTTCTTACACCCTGGACACGCAGTTGATCGAGCTGAATCGCATGCTCGAGCGCTGCCCCCTGCGCGACCGGTCGCTTCTGAAGCGCAGTCTGGAAGGTTATTCGGCGGAGGAGATCGCGCGCGAAGCAGGAATCACCTCGACCGGCATTCGCGTGCGCCTGCTGCGCATCCGCAACTCGCTGCGGGAGCAGTTGGCGCAAGCGGCGTAGCACCGCGTTTTTCCTGGCAGGTTGCTCCCATCATCCGATCCAGGCGCTTCCTTTGGCCGCGCAGCGGGCTAGACCATTTCTGGAGTTCGCGTAGACCAGTTTCAAGCGGCCTGTAACGGCAGTCTCAACAGCCGACGATCCTGCAATAGTCCACGTTATCCATGAAACTGATCTACTTTGGGCTTTCCGGCTGTGGAAGGTGGCTCATGACGTTCAGGATCACGCCGTTCGGATCGACCACGAAAAATCGGCGCACACCCCAGGGCTCATCCGTCAGCGGATAAATGATGTTAAGGCCGCGCGCGACCGCGCGTTGGTACACTTCGGCCACATCCGCCACCTCGATGCCTACCTGCGGCCCTGCCTCATTGCCGTCGTCGCGCAGCATGCTGATTTGCGCTGTGGGATTGATTGGGGACACGTACGTCATAATGTGGCCCAAATCCATCGCCAGCGTGAGACCCAGGAAGTCGGTGTAAAACTCCCGGCTTTCCTCCAGATGCTCGGACTTGACGAGTGGCACGACTCGCCGGATGCTCATGGGCGCTTATTGTCTCATATGGGCGTGCCGCATGACAGCTTACGGTCAGCCCTTGGAGTCCTCATCCCTTGGAATCGAAAGTAGTCTTCCAATGGACGCGCCCCGTGGACTCCTTTCGCCCCTGGGGCTCCTGTGGGGGCTCCTGTGGGCTCCTTGACAAGTGGAAGCACATCGAATATACTACCCCGCGTTATTATCTGCTTCCGCATTGAGGTTGTGCGAACCGCTTTCATTCTGTTCATTGTTTGAACAGCTTCCGACTTCACCTATTGACTCGGTCAGTCGATAGCGGGAGGGAACGAATGGGCGATTTCGCATCTGGTTCGAGCCGCCTCTCAAAATCCCGGCGTCCGGCGCCGCCCGGACGCGCGAAATCCGGAACCG
>DATHCE010000170.1:0-3538 GCA_035319685.1 Bryobacteraceae bacterium
CATCGATTACGAAATCGACGATTATATGACCTTCACCACCAACGGAAACGGGCAGGATTTCGACGGCTACAATTACGCGTTCGGCGACAACGGCAATGCGTTTGTCGCGATCGGCACGGGCGGATACTTTTCGCTGATCGCGGGCGTCCACGCCAATACGTTCACGGGATCGGGAGTCTTCCTCAATCCGCTCGGCGTCACCGACGCGGCCAGCTTCGCTCCGATCACGGCGAGTCTTACGCCGGGAGAACTGGTCACCTTGGTCGGATCCGGGCTTTCTTCCTCGACCCTGGCGACGCAGGGCGGCCAGCCGTTCCCCACCAAGCTGGGCGGAGTGGAGGTGCTGGTCAACGGTATGCCAGCGCCGATTTATTACGTCAGCCCCGGGCAGATCAGCGCGATTCTGCCGTATGAGTTGGCCACCACCAACGCAGTGGTCGCGTCCATTCAGGTCAACAATAACGGCGTGACTTCGAATGCCGTGACGCAATACACCAACGATGCGCTGCCCGGCGTATTTTCACAGACGCAAAACGGAATCGGCTACGCCATCGCCATTCATACGGCTGGCGCCGCGGCCGGGAAACTGGTGACCGAGGCCAGTCCGGCGGTGGCCAACGAGTATCTCGCGGTGTTCCTCACCGGATTGGGAACGGTTACGCCATCCATCACCGATGGAGCGCCCGGACCCTCGACTACGCTCAGCTACGCAGACCAGTTCACCGCGGGCTACCTGGGCGTCTACTTCGACGATTACAACAACAATGAGTTCGAGCCCGGGAACGTGACGTTTGCCGGACTCGCGCCGGGGCTCGCCGGGCTGTACCAGATCAACGTTCAGGTGCCTACCGGTGTCGGCCCGGGCGACGTGTATTTTGAAGTCTTCACCGATGACGCGGATGTCATTCAGATTCAGGTGCCGGTGGGCGGATCAGGCACCGCGATCGCCGCGGCCGCCGAACATGCCCGCACGGGTCCCGTCCGAGTGCACCGAAGGCCGATGGCCGTCCGCAGCCGGACGCCCAAAAACTCACCCCGGCTTCAATCGCCGCGATAGCTCAGTGCGAGCACCGCGTATGCGGTAGCCGCATCGCTCATAAAACGGCCCGCGTCCGATGCCGGATCGCGTCTCTTGTTCAGCGAGTACGCGGGCCAAAAACCTTCCGCGGTCTGATTCGCCGCGAGCCAGGCGCGGCCCTTGGCCGCCATCTGAGGCTGAAGCTTCCCGATTTCGAGCGCATACGTGATCAGGCCCGTCGCGTATCCGTCGCTCCTGGTTTCCTGGGGCGTGCCGTCGTGGCGTTTGAAATCGCCCGTTAAAGACGACGCGCTCCATCCGCCATCCTGGTTCTGCTTGCTCTGCAATTCGGCGATCAGCGCATCCTGTTGATCGCGATCGAGCAGTCCGGTCCACTTCGCCGATGCCCACAGCGCCATCACGCGGTTCAACATCGATTCGGTTTTCCAGCCCTGTTGCAGATACCCGCGCAGCGTTTCCATGCCCCGCTTCACGTTCGCATTCGACCGGTAATCCGAGGGCGTCGAGCCTATCGCCATCGCGGCGACCGATGCTCCGAAATACGGCGAATCGTCCGCTTCCCACGGCTCGTTCTTGAAATTCAGCCAGTTCCACGCGCCGCTCGCGAGTTGGAGCTTCCACAAGTTATCAAATGCCTTGCGCGTATCCGCATTCGCGAGCTTCGGATCGTAGTTGACCAGAATCGCGGCATTCAGAATCGCTTCCGTGCCGCGCGATTCGGCCGTTTTCGGAACGCCGCGCGTCGCGTCGGGATAAAACGGCTCCACTTCATCCCACAACCGCACTCGATTCGCGATGCCGTCGAGAATCTTCCGCTCATTCGCCGACGGCTGGGATTCGTCCAGCGCGGAGCGCAGCGCCGGCCTCGCCAGCGCGTACGGCAGCGCGGTGTGGCAGGAGATGCAGAAACTCCCGTGATCGCGAGCCGCGGTCGGCCAGGTGATCCACCACGCCTGGCGCTGATCCAAGTACGCTCCCGCCGACTTGCGGTTCCAGGTTGCCGGATTCGCGCTCGAGTCATCCGCGGCCATTGCGGCCACCGACGCTGCGAAAATCAGAAGTGCCGTTTGGAGCTTCATATAAGAGATGTTATATGAATTGGAGCCCTCGGGCATGGTAATCTTGAACGCCGGACACTTTTTGAACGCCCACGATTCCGATCATGATTCTCGCGCAAAACCTGACCAAGACCTTCGGCGAGCTGAAAGCCGTCGACGATGTTTCGTTCGACGTCGCGCAGGGCGAGATTTTTGCGTTCCTCGGCCCGAACGGCGCCGGGAAAACCACCACCATCAAGATGCTGACCACGCTGCTCAAACCCACCAGCGGCAAGGTCGAAATCGACGGCATGGATCCCACCACGCATCAGAACGAGGCGCGCAAGCGCTTCGGCATCGTGTTTCAGGACCCTAGCCTCGACAGCGAGTTGACCGCCTGGGAGAACATGGACATCCACGGCGCGCTGTATAAAGTTCCCCGCCACATCCGCCATGAGCGCACCGAGGCGCTGCTCAAATTGTTCGAGCTGTGGGATCGCCGCGACGATCCCGTAAAACAATTCTCGGGCGGAATGAAGCGGCGGCTGGAAATCGCGCGCGGCCTTTTGCATACTCCCAAAGTTCTGTTCCTCGACGAGCCGACCCTCGGCCTCGATCCGCAAACCCGCAATCAGCTTTGGATTCACGTGAAGGCGCTCAACGAGAGCGAACACGTCACCGTTTTTCTGACCACGCATTACATGGAAGAAGCCGAGCGCGTAGCGCACCGCATCGCCATCATCGATCATGGAAAAATCGTCGCGCAGGGAACGTCGCAGGCGCTCAAACAGCAGACCGGCGCGGACACTCTCGAGCAGGCATTCTTGAAACTGACCGGCTCCTCGATTCGCGACGAAGACGCCAACGCCACCGACCGCATGCGCAACATGGCCAGAATCTGGCAAGGGAGACGATAATGAACGCGATTTATATTCTGTGGCTCCGGCAATTGAAGCGCTACGTGCGCTCGCGCGCGCGCATTGTCGCATCGCTGGGGCAGCCGCTGTTGTTTCTGGTCGCGCTCGGATTCGGATTCGGTCCGATTTTCAGAAGAGCGGGCCAGGGAAATTACATTCAGTTTCTCGCGCCCGGCGTCATCGGGATGACGGTGCTGTTTACCAGCGTATTTTCGGGCGTCGAGCTGATCTGGGACCGCCAGTTCGGATTTCTGAAGGAAACGCTCGTCGCGCCCGTGCCGAGAATTCTGATCATGATCGGCCGCACGCTCGGCGGCGCGACCGTCGCCGTCATCCAGGGCCTGATTGTTCTCGTGATCTGCATGCTGGCGGGATTCCGCCCGGGCGCCCTCGGAGGAGTGCCGGCCTCTCTGGGCTTCATGGCGCTGATCGCGATTCTGTTCACCGCGCTAGGAACCGCCGTCGCCTCCGCGCTCGACGATTTTCAGGGCTTTCAACTGGTCATGAATTTTCTGGTCATGCCGATTTTCTTTCTCTCCGGCGCG
>DATHCE010000171.1:0-8265 GCA_035319685.1 Bryobacteraceae bacterium
ATGTTTCAGGAGCTCGGCTCCTTTATCGCGGCGATGGCGAATCCGCATTTGAAGGCGCTGCTTGAAGCCGTATTCGCCGATGAAGCGCTCGCGCTCGCCTATCGCACCGCCCCCGCCGCCAAATCCGTGCATCACGCCTGGCTGGGAGGATTGATCGAGCATGTCCTATCGCTCTGCCATCTGGCGAAATTTGCCGCGACGCATTATCCCGGCATCGATTTCGACCTGCTGCTCACCGGCGTCGTTCTGCACGACATCGGCAAGACGCGCGAGCTGAATTACACGCGCGGCTTCAGCTATTCGACCGAAGGCCAGCTTCTCGGCCACATCGTCATCGGGATGAACATCGTCGATGAAAAACTCCGCCAGGTTCCCGATTTTCCGCGGCCGCTGCGCGACCTGGTGATGCACATGATCCTCAGCCATCACGGCCAGCTCGAATTCGGGTCGCCCAAAGTTCCGATGTTCGCCGAAGCCTTATTGCTGCATCATCTCGATAATCTCGATTCGAAAATCGAGTGCGTCCGCGGCCTGGTCGAACGCGACCGGTTGATCGAAGGCGAGTGGACCGGCTACAGCTCCGCGCTCGACCGCAGCCTGCTCAAGAAGAGCAAGTTCCTGGAACCGGACGGGGCCGGCCCGGTCACGGACCAGGCGCAGGACCCTCCCAAAGCCGCCGCGCCGGCTTTGAAATCGCCGGAACCGAAGCGCGTGGATCTCTCGTCCCCGTTTGCCGCCAAATTGCATGAGGCATTGGGACGCAAGTCCTGAAATCCGACACGGGCTTGTCTATATCGATGAACGGCAAGCCCCGGCAGTCATGCCGGGGGTAAAAATCGCTGTTTTTAAACAGACTCGTAAAGCGCAGCTCAGGCCACAAACAGGTTGCGCGCCGCATCGGCAACGCGCAAGACCGTGCCACCGGAATCTCTGCGGCGAATTTGACGCCTAGGACCCTAACCGCTCGGCGATTTCTTCTCCAATCGCAAGCGATGCCGTTGCACCCGGACTCGGCGCATTCACCACGTGCAGCTCATTCGGTCCTTCGACGAAATGAAAATCTTCGATCAAAAATCCATCCGCCGACATCGCCTGCGCGCGGACGCCCGCGCCGCCTTCGGTCAGGTCCTCAGGCTGAATTTCGGGAACCAGCCGCTGTAGCGACCGACAGAACAGCGCGCGGCTGAACGAACGCCGCGTTTCCTGCCAGCACATCTTCGGATATTTTGCGAGAAACCGCCACAAACCGGCGAAAGTGATCGCGTCGGCGAGATCGGCGGCGTTGACGTTCCATTTCGAATACCCCTCGCGCGCCGTGGCCAGCACAGCGTTCGGCCCCGCCTCCACGCCGCCGTGAATCATGCGCGTGAAGTGCACGCCGAGGAACGGAAATTTCGGATCGGGGACGGGATAAATCAGATTCCGAACCAGAGACTGCCGTTCCGGCCGGATCTTATAATACTCGCCGCGAAACGGAACCACGCGGATTTCACGCGGCCTGCCGGTGAGCGCCGACACGCGATCGGAATGGAGCCCGGCGCACGTCACCAATCGATCGCATGCGTAATCGCCGCCTGTGCTGATCACGCGCCATCCGGAGCCTTCGCGCCGAATCGCCGTCACCTTCGCGTTCACCGCCACTTCCCCGCCCTGCGCGCGAATTTCTTCGGCCAGTGCGGCGCACACGGCCGGATAATCCGCGATCCCTTCCTCCGGAACGTGCACCGCCGCGATGCCGGCGGCGTGCGGCTCGATCTCGCGCAGTTGGTCGCCTTCGAGCATCCGCAAGCCGCGCAGGCCATTCTCCTGGCCCCGCTCGAACAAGGAATGGAGCCGGGGAATTTCCTCGCCGCTGGTCGCGATCACGATTTTTCCGCAGATCTTATGCGCGATCGAGTGCGACTCGCAGAACGCCACCATCTGGCGGATTCCGCGCACCGCCATGCGCGCCTTTCGCGATCCCGGTTTGTAGTACAGACCCGCGTGCAGTACGCCGCTGTTGTGGCCGCTCTGATGCCGGCCGACGCCCGGCTCCTTTTCCAGCACCGTGACGCGAGCATCGCGAAACCGCTCGCCAATCCGGTACGCCGCCGCGAGGCCGATAATGCCTCCTCCCACGACGACGATCCTTTCTCCCATGTCGTTATGATAAGAGAACCATCGGTTCTCGTTATCAAGGAGACCCATTGGTTCTCGTTATCAGGAGAGAACCATCGGTTCTCGTTATGATGAGAAGCGCGTGAAGCCGCTCCGAACTCTTCTCGACCATCTTGTCGATTATGCCGGCCTGTTTCCTCCCGCCGCGCTCTCCATGCCCGCTGCCGTGGCCAATTACGCGCGCTATCGCGAATCACCCGAATCGTACATGCTCGCGCGATTCATCGTGCCCGTTTCGCGGCTCGACGAGTTTGAAGGGTGCGCGCCATCGCCGGAACTTTGGAGGCTCAGTGTGCTTTCGACCGGCGACGTCGATGCCGATGTCCGCCGGATCTCGTGCGCCCGTGCGCACATCGACGCCATCGAGCTCAAGGCTGCCAACCCGTCGCAGATCGAATCGGCGATGCGCGACATGCCGCCTGGATTGACGCCGTACTTCGAGATCACCGACGTGGCGCTGATCCCCGTCATCGGCGCCCACGGCGCGCGCGCGAAAATCCGGACCGGCGGCGTTGCGCCCGACGCTTTTCCCGAACCGGGCCTCCTCGCGTCGTTCCTCGAATCGTGCTCGAAATCCGGAACCGCATTCAAAGCGACCGCGGGTTTGCATCATGCTCTGCGCGGTTTCCACGCCCTGACGTATTCCGCCGGCGGTCCTTCGGGATGGATGTTCGGATTCCTCAACGTATTCCTGGCCGCGGTATTCGTGCGAAAGGGAGTCGACATCGCGCCGCTCCTGCTCGAACAATCCCCGGCCGCATTCGCGTTCGGCGAAAGCGGCATCGCGTGGCGCGGATGCCTCGCGAGCCTCGACGAAATCGCCTCCGCGCGCCGCGACTTCGCCATAGCGTTCGGCTCCTGCTCGTTCGATGAGCCGGTGGCCGATCTCCAGCGACTCCATCTTTTATGAGCCTCAACGAAACGCACGACCCCGCGCTGAAAAGTTGGGTCGAGCCGGCCAATGCGCCGGACAACGATTTCCCGATTCAGAATCTGCCCTTCTGCATGTTTCGGCATAAGCATGCCGCGCCGCGCGTGGGCGTCGCCATCGGCGATGCCATCCTCGACGTTCCCGATTATCAATCGCTCCATCAGTTAATGGAGGACGGCCGCGCCGCTGCTGCGGAGCTGCGCCTGCGCCTCAGCCGCGTGTTGCGCGCCGATAATCATTACCCTCCGCGCGATCTGCTGTTCCCCATTTCCGAATGCACGCTGATGCTTCCGGCCGCGATCGGCGACTACACCGATTTCTACGCGTCCATCGATCACGCCTTTAACGTCGGCCGCATGTTTCGGCCCGATCAACCCCTGTTGCCGAATTATAAATATGTTCCCATCGGTTATCATGGCCGCGCTTCATCGATCGTCGTGAGCGGGACGCCGGTCCTTCGCCCTTGCGGTCAGTTGCAGAGCGGAGACCAGCCGCCCGTGTTCGCGCCGTCGCGCCAGATGGATTACGAATGCGAGCTCGGATGTTTCGTCGCGCGCGGCAACGAACTGGGGGTCCCCATCCCGATCGCGCACGCCGAGGATCACTTGTTCGGCGTGTGCCTGGTGAATGACTGGTCGGCGCGCGACATTCAGCGTTGGGAATATCAACCGCTCGGTCCGTTCCTCGCGAAAAGTTTCGCGACCACCGTCTCGCCCTGGGTGGTGACGTTCGACGCGCTCGAGCCGTTTCGCGTCCCCCGGCGCCCGCGGCCCGATGGAGGTCCCGCGCCGCTCGCGTATCTCGATTCGGAAAACGATCGCGAACGCGGCGGAATCGCGCTGACGCTGGAAGTGTGGTTTTCCAGCGCAAAAATGCGGGCGGAAAACGTCGCGCCCGTGCGCTTGAGCCACACCGGCTTCGACCGGATGTACTGGACGCTGGCGCAAATGCTCGTGCATCATTCGAGCAACGGCTGCAATCTGCGCCCCGGCGATCTGCTCGCGAGCGGCACCGTTTCCGGTCCGCAAAAAGACGCGCGAGGCTGCCTGCTCGAATTGACCTCGCGCGGAAAGGAGCCCGTGGAACTCCCGGCCGGCGAAACGCGCCAATTTCTCGAAGCGGGCGACGAAGTGATTCTGCGCGGCTACGCCCAACGCGACGGATTTCGCCGCATCGGCCTGGGCGAATGCCGCGGTACACTGTTGAATTAGAAGGTTAGGGGACTTCGACAGTGCTAATCGTCATGACGGCGCAGGCCACGCCGGCCGATATCGAGCGTGTCTGTAAGAGAATTGAGAGCCTCGGATTCCGCCCGCACCCGATGCCGGGAGCGCAGAAAACCGCCATCGGCATCACCGGCAATCCCGGCCCCGTCGACCCGGCCGAGTTCGAGGATTTGCCCGGCGTCGCCGAAGCGATTCGCGTTTCGAAACCGTACAAGCTAGTCAGTCGCGAGGTGAAGTCGGAGGATTCCATCGTCTTCGTGCATGGCGTGCCCGTGGGCGGCGGCGAGCCTGCGTTCTGCGGCGGTCCCTGCTCGGTCGAAAGCCGCCAGCAGATTCTCGAATCGGCGCGCGCCGTCAAAGCCGCCGGAGCGCAACTGCTGCGCGGAGGCGCGTATAAGCCGCGCACCTCGCCGTACTCGTTTCAAGGGCTCGGCGAAGAAGGCTTGAAGCTGCTCGCCGAAGCGCGCGAGGAAACCGGACTCGGCGTCGTTACCGAAGCGATCGACGTCGAGACCTTCGATATGGTCGAGGACTACGCCGATTGCATTCAGATCGGCGCGCGCAACATGCAGAATTTTTCCCTGCTGCGCCGCGCCGGCCGCGCCCGCAAGCCGGTGCTGCTCAAGCGCGGCATGTCGGCCACGCTGGAGGAATTTTTGATGGCCGCCGAGTATGTGCTTTCCGAAGGCAACTATCATGTCATCCTGTGCGAGCGCGGCGTCCGCACCTTCAACGACCATAGCCGCAACACCCTGGATCTGACCGTCGTGCCCGCCGTGCAGAAACTGAGCCATCTGCCGATCATCGTCGATCCCAGCCACGGCACCGGCAAACGCGACCGGGTCCATCCCATGTCGATGGCCGCCATCGCGTGCGGAGCTTCGGGATTGATCGTCGAAGTGCACCCCGCCCCCGACCGCGCGCTTTCCGACGGCGCGCAATCGTTGTTTCCCGATCAATTTGCCGAACTCGTCCGCGATTGCCGCGCGATCGCGGAACTGCTCGCGCACCGGCACAGCCGGGAACACGCCGCGGTCTAAATGTTTGACGATTACTCGCCCACCGCCGATCTGTCGCGCGCCTCCACCATTCCGGCGCGCTGGTATCACGATCCGCAAATTTTCGATGCGGAACGCGAGCGGATTTTCGCGCGCACCTGGCAGCCGGTGGGCCACGCGAAAACCGTCGCCGATCCGGGGTCTTATCTCGCCTGCGAAATCGCCGGCGAACCGATTGTGGTCACGCGCGCCAAGGACGGCGTGCTGCGCGCTCTCTCGAACGTCTGCCGTCATCGCGCCTCCCTCATCGCGGAAGGTCATGGCAAAGCCGCTGCGCTGCGCTGCCCGTATCACGCCTGGACCTACTCGCTCGACGGACACCTGCTCGCCTGCCCGGAATTTGAAGGCGTGCTCGATTGGGATAAATCCCGAATCTCCCTTCTGCCGTATCGCGTCGAAGCCTGGGGACCGTACGTGTTCGTGAATCAAAGCGCCGATGCGCCGGCGCTCTGGGAAATTCTCGGCAGGATCCCGGCCGAAATCGCGAAACTGGGCTGCGCGCTCGAAGAGCTCGAATTTTCCGAGCGCCGCGATTACCCCATCGCATGCAACTGGAAGGTCTACGCCGACAATTTTCTCGAAGGTTACCATCTGCCGGCCGCGCATCCCAGTCTGTTCCGCGAGCTCGATTACGCCAATTATCGGGTCGACGCGCATCGCTATTATTCCTCGCAGTTCGCGCCCATCCGCCCGCGCGGGGGTCAGGAGAAACGCCGCTACGAATCGGAAACGCAAAGCGCGCTCTATTATTGGATTTTCCCGAATTTCATGCTGAATATTTATCCCGATAACTTGAGCGCGAACATCATTGTGCCCGTTTCCGCGGATAAAACGCTGACTATTTTTGAATGGTTCGCCTATCCGGGCGCCGCCGTGAAGCCCGAAACCATCGCCTTCAGCGACGAAATCCAGCAGGAGGATATAAGAATCTGCGAGGCGGTCCAGAAGGGCCTGCACTCGCGGACGTATCACGCCGGCCGGTTTTCGGCAAAGCGCGAAAACGGCGTCCATCACTTCCATCTGCTGCTCGACGAGGCTCTTCGGCACGGAAATACATGAGCGCCAGACGAATGTCCGCCTGGTTCCTGGGACCCAAGGCCGAGAACGCGGAGTGGGAGCGCAAGATGATCTCCCACATCCTGGAGGATTATTTTCATTGGCGGCGAAATTATTTTCCCGCCGATGAAATGCTGATCACCGAAAGCATCCGCCGGGAGCAGGTCGATTTTCATGACCGGCTCGCGCAGCAATTGGACGAAATGCTCGCCGGCCTGCGCGCGCATTTCCCCTTTTACAGCCCGCGCTACAACGCGCACATGCTTTCCGATCAGACCATCCCTGCCGTGCTCGGATATTTCGCGGGCCTGCTCTACAATCCGAACAACGTCACGCCCGAATCCGGGCCAGTCACTCTTAAATGGGAGCTGGAGGTCGGCGCGGACGTGCTCCGCATGCTCGGCTACGCTGCGCCTCCCAAATCCGGCGAAACTACGCGCGAAGAGTTCGGATGGGCGCACGTCACCGGCGGCGGCACAGTGGCGAATCTGGAAGCCTTGTGGATCGCGCGCAACGTCCGCTACTTTCCGCTCTCGGTTCGCGACGTTTGCCGGCGGCACAAGATTCCGCTGACGCTCAAACTTCCGCATCAGCCCGAAACTCCCCTGGAAATTTCCGAAATCGCGCCCGAGCGATGCCTCGGCATTCGCCCCAACCAGGCGATTTATCTGCACGCCCGCTACATCGACGCGGTGCGCCGGCATTGGGAGCTGGCGCATTCGGAAGCCATCCGGTGCGCGCATGAATTGCTTGCCGAAAGCGAGTTCCACATCGCGCATCAAGGCCCGCGCGCGGCTTACGCGATCCGTCCGCCGGTGCTGCTGGCCTCCGATGCGCGCCATTACAGCATCACCAAAGCGGCCGATATTCTGGGCATCGGCAGCAGGAATATCGTGCTGGTGGATACCGACGCGACGTTTCGCATGGACGTTCGCAGCCTGGAGGCGGAAGCGCGGCGCGCGATCGCCAAAGGCCGGTTGCCCATCGCCGTTACCGCGATCGCCGGAACCACCGAGGAGGGCGCGGTCGATCCCGTCGATCGCGTCGCGGAGTTTCGCGAGCGCATCGAAACGGAAATCGGAGAAAGCTTCTGGCTGCACATCGATGCCGCCTGGGGCGGATATTTTCGAGCGCTGTTTTGCGAGCCGGGCGAGCCCCGCGAGGCCAGCCACGATCCCGGCGATTTCGTCTCGCGCGATCTCACCATCGAGCGTGGCCGTTATTCCAAGCGCCTGCGCCTCCGCTGGGGCGCAAGCGAAGTGCTCGACGCGTTCCGCGCGTTCTCCCGCAGCGATTCCATCGCGGTCGATCCCCACAAGATGGGCTACATTCCGTATCCGTGCGGCATCATCGCCTACAAGAATGATCTGGCTCGCCAGTTCGCCAATGAAGAGATTCCCTACATTTCTTCCTCGCACCTCGAGGATGTCGATGCGCGCCGGCATCGCGCCCCCGATACCATCGGCCCCTATATTCTCGAAGGATCGAAGCCCGGCGCGAGTGTGGCGGCGTGCTGGCTTTCGCACCGCATGATTCCGCCGGACCGCTCCGGCTACGGCGAAATCGTCCGCGCGTCCCTGCTCGGCGCGCGCGAGTTCTATGAGCGCATCGTCCACTGGGAAGCGGCGTCGCGCGCCAACGGCGAAGAACACCCCTGGCGGTTCGTTCCGATTTCGGCGCTGCCGCCGGACACCAACATCGTCTGTTTTCTGATTCAGACGGTTCCCGCTGGGGCGCTCGCCGAGACCAACGCGGTCAATCGGCGCGTTTACGAAGCGTTCACCATCCCGGCCAAAGACGACCAGCGCACCTACAGCTACTCGCAACCGTTTTTCTT
>DATHCE010000172.1:0-3594 GCA_035319685.1 Bryobacteraceae bacterium
TTTTGAGTTGTATATGGTCAATCTGGACGGATCCGGTCTGGAGCAGGTGACGCATTTCGGCGGATTTACGTCGTTTCCGGAATTTTCACCGGACGGAAAGACGCTGGTGTTCGCGTCGGATTATAAGGCGACGGGGCATTACGAGTTCAACATTTTTACGGCGGACTGGAAATAGCCCCGGCTGCGTTGGTCGCAAATTCACAGCGGAAATCGAGAGGCTGTGTTCGGGCCGGCGCAGCCGGGCCGTTACGAGTTTGTGTGGAAATTCGCGATCTACCCCCGCCATCACTGGCGGGGCTTGACGATGTCGTTGAGCGGCGAGGGCCGAGCAAGCCCCGGCAGTCATGCCGGGGGTAAAAATCGCTGCTTTCGCACAGACTCTTACTCGCGCGGCTTTCGTTGCCGCATGCCGAGTTGTCACCGTGACGCGAGAGCGGGCGAGGTTCCGGAGATTGCCTCTGGTCGAATGACCGTTTCCATCCGCTTCAATTGACCGCAAGCGGCGAAGACGTCCAGGCCGCGCGGTTTGCGGATGAAGCACGGCATCGAGCGTTTCACGATGTTCTGAAACGCGGCGACGCGCGATGGGCCGGGCGTTTCGAAATCGATTCCCGGGCCCGGATTCAGCGCGATCAGGTTCACTTTCGCGTTCAGATGCGCCAGCAGCTTGACCACACGGCGAGCGTCGGCATCGGCATCGTTCACGCCTTTGAGCAAAACGTATTCGAACGTCAGTTTTTCCCAAGGCCGCAATGGATAGGCGCGGCAGGCGTCGATCAAATCCTTCAAGTGATATTTTCGAGTGATCGGCATCAGCTTCCGGCGCTGCTCTTCGGTCGATGCGTTCAGCGATATTGCCAGCTTGGGGCGAACCGGTTCGCGCGACATCTCGATAATTTTTGGAATGATGCCGGATGTGGACAGCGTGATGCGCCGCGGCGAGATTGCGATGCCCGCCGGGTCGGTCAACAGGCGCGTGGCTTTGATCACGTTCGGCAAATTCAACAGCGGCTCGCCCTGGCCCATCATGACGATGTTGACGCGATCGACGCTTGCTTCGAGGTGATTATCGGCGGCGACGCGCAAGACCTGGCCGACGATTTCTCCGGCGGTCAGGTTGCGTTCGAGGCCCATCAGCGCCGTCAGGCAGAACTGACAGTTGACGGGACAACCGACCTGGCTGGAAATGCAGATGGTCGAGCGGTCGCCTTCGGGCATCCAGACGGTCTCGACTGTTTTTCCGTCGGCGAGGTGCAGCAGATACCGGCGCGTGCCGTCGATCGAATCGTAGCGGCGCTCGATGGTGGGCAGGCCAAGGTCGATCCGGTCGCGAAGAGGCTTGGGGAGATTGGAAATTCCGGCGGCATCCGCCACTTTCCGGCGATAGACGGCGTCGTAAATCTGGCGGGCGCGGAACGCGGGCTGGTCCGGGCCCAGGGCCGAGACGAGATCCGCAAGTTCCATGCCTACAATAGCTTGCATCCTATCTCCATAGTACCGTAGGGCGGGCAATCGTGGTTTGCGGCCTCTGTGGCCTGCCGGGGGTGAGAGCCGAAGCAGACGGCGAAAAGCGATAGTCCGCTCCAGCACGATAGAATGAATATAGAATGCGGAGGAATAAGACGCGGGATATACATCGGGCGACACTCGCCAACGGCGTGCGCGTGATCACGGAACGCATGCCGCATGTGCGCAGCGTTTCGGTGGGCATCTGGATCGGAACCGGGTCGCGCGAAGAGGGCGCCAACGAAACCGGAATTTCGCACTTCATTGAGCATATGGTTTTCAAGGGGACCAAGAATCGCTCGGCCGAGGAGATCGCGCGGTCGGTGGATTCGATCGGAGGCGGACTGGACGCGTTCACCTCCAAGGAAATGGTCAGCTACAACGTGAAGGTGCTCGACGAGCATCTGCCGGAAGCCTTCGACGTGGTCGCGGATCTGGTGCGCAATCCGCTGTTTCAGGAAGACGATATCGAGAAAGAAAAGGGCGTGATTCTCGAAGAGCTGAAGATGGAAGTGGACAATCCGGAATATTTGATCCACGAAATCTTTTCGAGCAATTTCTGGAAAGGGCATCCGCTGGGGCGTCCGATTCTGGGCACCAAGCAGACGATTCGCGCTTTCGATCGCGATAAAGTCGAGCATTACTACCGGCAGTTCTATACGCCATCGAACATTCTGATCACCGCGGCGGGCAGTCTGGATCACGCAAAGCTGGTGCGGCTGGCGGAAAAACAGTTTTCCGATCTGAAGCCGCGCAAGACACCCACGGTGAAAGAGATTCCGCAGCCGCACGCGCCGCTGCTGTTCCGCGAAAAGAGCTCGCTCGAACAGGTGCACGTGTATCTGGGCCTGCCGTCGATTCCGATGTCGCACGAATCGCGATTCTCCTGGTACATTTTGAACGCGATTCTGGGCGGCGGGATGAGTTCGCGGCTGTTTCAGAATATCCGCGAGAAACAGGGGCTCGCCTACACGGTGTATTCGGAATTGACGATGTATCGCGACGCCGGGTGCATGCTGATTTACGCGGGGACGTCGCTCAAGACGGCGGGCAAAGTGGTAGAGTCGATCGTGCGGGAATTGCGCGAGTTGGCCGATCACAAAGTCACGGAAGAAGAGTTGCGGCGGGCCAAGGATCACCTGAAAGGCTCGTACGTGCTCGGGTTGGAATCGACCTCGAGCCGGATGGGAACGCTCGCGCGGCAGGAAGTTTATTTCAAGAAATTCTTTTCGCTCGACGAGATGCTCGATAGCGTGGAGCGGGTGACGGCGGAGGAAGTGCAGCAGCTCGCCGGCGATTTTTTTGATCCCAGATCGATGGCGCTGGCGATGCTCGGGCGCCTGGAGGGATTCCGCCTGACGCGGCAGGACCTGGTAGGTTCCGCGATACGCTGATGCGCAAATTCCTGTTCGCGGCGCTGTGGGCCTCGTTTTGTGCGCCGGCGCTGTTCGGACTCGATACCTCCAAGCTCAAGCCCACCGGCTATGTGAACGATTTCGCGCACGTGCTGGACCCGGCGGCCAAGCAGGCGCTCGAATCGTACGCGGCGAACCTGGAGCGCGCGACCGGCGCGCAGATGGCGATCGTGCTGGTGCCGACGCTCGATAACGAGCCCATCGACGATGTCGCGAATCGTCTCTATCGCGAATGGGGCATCGGCAAAAAAGGCAAGGATGAGGGCATTCTGATCCTGGTCGCCACGCAGGATCACAAGGATCGCACCGAGGTCGGTTATGGCCTGGAGCCGATTATCCCCGACGGCTACGCGGGAAGCGTGCTGCGCGGCATCAGCCCGATCCTGAGGCAGGGAAATTACGGCGGTGCGCTGCTGGCGGCGGCCGAACAATACGGGCAGAGGATCGCGGACGAAAAGGGCGTGGCAATGGAACCGGCGGCGCAGGGAAGGCCCGCGCGCAACCGCGTATACACGCGCAGGCAATCGATTCCGTGGCCGGTTCTGCTGGGCGGATTTTTCTTCCTCATGTGGATCATCGGGAAGCTCAGCGGAGGAGGCCGCAGTGGAGGCGGCTTCGGTGGAGGCGGCGGCACGGGATTTCTGACCGGGATGATTCTCGGTAACATGATGGG
>DATHCE010000173.1:0-7706 GCA_035319685.1 Bryobacteraceae bacterium
GAAAGCTGCCATCCGTTGATCAGATAGCGGGCCATCACAGAGTCGCTGCTCGAGAATACCGGCTGCCAGGTCCAATTCATGACGATGCGATTGGGCTGGTTGAAGGAAGAGTTGCCCTGGTCGTTACGATAATCGTTGGGAATCGAATTTGCGGGGATGAATCCCGCAAGCACAGGACTTCCACTCAAATCGTCGATCGCATGCGACCAGTTGTAGGATGCCTGCGCGGTGATGCCGTGGGACATTCGCTTGCTCCATTGAACCGCCGCGCCGTCGTAGTGCGAAGCGCCTTCGTTTCCGACCTGGTAGACATGGGCAAAATTTCCGTTGGTTTTGGTGTTGTAGATCAGCGTGGCGAAGCTGTTCACCGCCTTGCCGGACGAATCATCGATGGTGTAGGTCTTGGTAATCGTCGGGAGGTTCAGATTCTGATCCAGAGCCGTCCAAAGGCTGATTCCACGGTTGTAGATGAAGTTCAGCGACAAGGTCATGTCATTGCTGAGGCGCCGTTCCACCGAAACCGCGCCTTGCGCCGTAAACGGCGATCGCAATTTGCCGACCGCGAAGGAAACGTCCGCCGAACCGACCGGAATGCTGCCCGGCGACGGGACCAAATGAGGATAAATCGGCGCCGCACTTTGCGTGGGAATCGCCGTGATGGGGAGCTGGTAAATCGCGTTTCCGGTGAAGAGCGCTTGGAGAAGCTGCCCCGAAAAGGGCTGGTAATAGGTGCCCATCCCGGCTCGAACCACCGTGCGATCGTTGATTCGATAAGCGAGACCCAAGCGCGGCGCGAAATCGATGTCAGGCACGGAAATCGAGCCGGTTTGAAAGAACGTCGGGTTTGTATACGTCGGTTGCGGAACGTAAGGCTTCTCCCAGAGCAGCCCCGCGACCACGGTCAGGCGGTGAAACGACCAAGTATCCTGGGCGTAAACGCCCATCGCCTTGGTGTGCAGGTCGACCACCGGCTTTCCGAAAGTCTGCGTGAAGAGGCTGTAGTCCTTGTGCCCCGCAGTGTTGCCGCTGAAATCTTCGGCAAACGTAGTGAGCGTCGGGTAATCATAAGTGCCGGCGCTGTCGATAATCTGACGGTTCCAATCCTCGTTACTCGAATAATCGATGCCCAGCTTGATGGAATGCGATCCGGCGGTGAACGTGAAGTTGTCAATGAACTGATAGCGCTGCTCGCTCAGGGCCATCGGGTTGTTAGGGTTCCCGCCAAACAGCGTGCCCGCGATATCGATTCCTAGCGCGCCGGTCGAGGGCAATAGCGCCGAGTTCGGGTAGTCCGAAAAGCGATCCAGATACCATCCGGCGCGAAATTCGTTGACGGCGTTTCCGCTCCACACGGCCGTGTATCCAGCCCTGGCATAGCGCGATTCCTCACCGTAGGTTCCATTGGCGCTCAGAACTCCGCCGTCGCCCGGCGCCGTTGCCGTATCCGTGCCGTTGGGCGAATGCCGATGCATGGCATCCGCTGCCAGACTGATACTATTGGAATCGTTCGGACGCCAGTCGAGCTTCCCGAGTCCGGTCACCGACATGAGGGAGCTGTCGACCACACGGTTGAGCAGCCCGTTGAGAAACGTGAGCGCGGAAGCGCACTGCGCCATCGTCAGCGTGCAGTTCGACGGCGCTACCGCCGTTCCCGCGGGATTGGCGATCAGTTGGTTCGTGATCCGGTTGATCTCTTCCGTGTGCCGGTCCAAATCCTCGGCATTCACAAACCAGAACAACTTTTTGAAGAACGGGAACTGGCCGCCCACGTTGCCGCCGAACTGATGCTGCCAGCCCGGCGGATCGAACCCCGGCGCGAAGCGGTCGGATGCGTTCAGGCTGTGGGTGTTGAAATACTCGTAGCCCAGACCGTGGATCCCATTGCCCCCGCTTCGCGTCACGACGTTGATGGTGCCACCCATTTCGTGTCCGAATTCGGCGGGAGCGCCGGCCGAGACTATCTGCATTTCCTCCACCGCTTCCTGCGTCGCCAGCGGAGCAATCTGCGGCTTATCGAAGAAATAAGTCTTGGTGGTCAGAATGCCGTCGGTCAGATAGGCGCTGGTGCCCAGCGTGGAACGAAATGCCAGTTGTCCGGACCGATCGTTCTCGGAAACCGCGGGCGCAAGCGGAGCCAGCGTGTTCACGTTCCGGTCGCGCGAGGGCAGTGTCTCGACCTCGGATTCGGTAAGCGTTTCCTGAAGCCCGAAGATTTCGTCCTCCACCTGAATCGACGCTTTCTCCGTTTCGACTCGCGCCGTGGGCGACGACTGAACCATGGAGATCCTGAAGCGCAGCGTGTGTCCCACCAGGACCTCGAAATTGTTGTAGTCGATCTCCTCAAATCCGGCGCGCGTCACTTTGAGGTTGTAGCCGGCGGCGGGAGCCAGTGCCGAGGCGCTGAAGCCGCCATCGTCGGTCGTGTCCATTTCACGATGGAGGCCCAATTTTTCATTCGACAGAGTCACCGTCGTGTCGGGAATGCCGCTGCCCGTGTAATCCCGTACGACGCCGGACACGGTGCCGGCTCCAATCACCGCCTGTGCGTGAACGCTGGACACACACACAACCCCCAGCAGGAGCGAAATCCCAATGATTCTCATCCGAAGCTTCCTTTACGAGACCTGTATTATGTTACAGACGGCGGCGACATTTGGATCGGTTTCGAGAAGTTCGCCAAATGCACAAGAAGACTCCTGATAGCGAACATCGAACTCGGGTCGCGTCGAGTCATTGTAGCTGACTTTGGGCGGCTATCGTGTAAACTCGGCCCCGACGGTTTGCGTTAGAATGCGATGGATACATGCCGAAGTTGATTTCCTCCCCTGCACTCCTATCTATTGGAATTTTTCTGTCATCCATATTGGCCGCCGCTCAGGGATTCACCATTACGACCATGGCCGGCAACACTACCACCGGATATTCCGGCGACGGCGGACCGGCGGTCGACGCACAGCTCAACCTTCCGCAATGCGTGGCGGTCGACGCTGCCGGAAATGTTTACATCGCGGACTGGCTCAACAGCGTGGTTCGCGAAGTGACCCCGAAAGGCATCATCAACACGATCGCCGGCAACGGCACGCAGGGCTATTCGGGGGACGGCGGTCCTGCGACCAGCGCTCAACTTTCGTTTCCCAACGGATTGGCGATCGACAGCTACGGCAACGTGTACATCGCCGATTCCGCGAACAACGTCATTCGCGAAGTCACCACTGACGGCAACATCAACACCATCGCGGGCAACAATACCCTCGGGTATTCGGGCGACGGCGGAGCGGCAACCAGTGCGCAACTTTACGGCCCTTACGGGGTGGCCGTGGATTCCGCCGGCGATTTGTACATTTCGGACTCCGGCAACCAGGTGATTCGCGAGGTTCTGGCCAGCGGCACGATAGTCACCGTGGGAGGGAATCATTACCCCGGCTATTCCGGCGACGGAGGCAACGTGTCCGGCGCCCAGTTCAATTATCCGAAAGGACTGGCGATCGATGCGGCCGGCAATCTGTACGTCGCCGATTTCGGCAACAGCGTCATCCGCAAGATCGCGGTGAATGGCACGATCACGAGGGTGGCCGGCACCGGCGTGGCCGGTTATTCAGGCGACAAAGGCGCGGCCGTCGATGCCCAGTTGGCGTATCCGGAGAGCGTGGCGGTCGATTCGCCGGGCAATCTCTACATCGCCGACACGCTGAACCAGACCATCCGCGAGGTATCGGCGAATGGTTCGATCGCGACGGTCGCCGGCAACGGGACGCCGGGTTACGCCGGAGACGGCGGACCGGCTACCAGCGCGGAGCTGTTCGATCCCAAAGGCGTTGCCGTGGCGAGCTCGGGCAGCGTCTACATCGCGGATCAGAACAACGACGTGGTCCGGATGCTGACGCCGTTCGGGAAGCCGAGCGACCGTCAACGCCGGCCTGAGAATTAGTCGTAGTCGCCGCTCAATGCGAGCGGAACGCGAAAATCGCCAGCGCCATCCCCAGGAACAAAACTGCGGCGAGGATGCCCAGTACCAGGCCGAGCGTCAACTTCGCCGCCGAAGGAACCACATGGATGGTGGTGCGCAGCGTCGGGTTCGGTTGCGGTTCCGGATCCGGTTGTGCTTCTTTCTCGAAAAACCGATTGTCGTAGAACGGTGTCTCGACCGGCGGATTTTCAATGGGTGGGTATTCGATGACCGGCGCGGGAGCCGTGCCGTGTGAGGCGTCGAACAGTTTCCAGAACTGCATATCGATCCCGGGTTTCTGCGATGCCGCGGCCTGCCTGGTCAGCCATTCACGAAACGTCGCGTAACCGGCGAGCCGGTCCGTCACCACGTACGGGATGCCTTGAATTTCGCCCAGGTCGAGCACGCGGCGGCGTTCAGCGTCCGTCAATCGCTCGACGCTCGCCAGCAGCGCGCTGTTTTCCATCGGGTCGGAGAGGAAGTGCACCTGCACCGGCCGCGCGGTGGCGATTTCGCGCGCGTGGTAGGTTTGCACGCCGTCATTGTGGCGCATTTCGAGAAGCTCGAAACGGTCGTAGAGCCCCACGGAATTATGATCCCACGCCGGCCGCTAAGAATGAAAATATCAGCGCGTATAGCTCAGCGTCAGCATGCCGTTCTTAAACGCCCGCTGTCCGGCGAGCTTGAAATTTCTTTGAGGAAAACCGCTCAAAAACAAGCGAATGCCGTCGCCGAGCAGCACCGGAAGCAGGCCCAGATCGATTTGATCCACCAGGTCCTCTTTGAAAAAATCGAGCGCGAGTTCGCCGCCGCCGGCGAGCCAAATATGTTTTCCCGGCGCCGCCTTCAGTAATTTCACGAGGTCTGAGGGAGCCACTCTGGTGTACTCCACACCGTCACGTTTCCCGGCCGGTTCGCTGCGCGAAAACACGTAAGTCTCCATGTTGAGCGGCGGACCCTTCTTGAAAACGTCCCAGGTCTTTCGGCCCATGACCGCAACGTCCACGGCGTTGAAGAATACCGAGAGATTCAACGCGGGGTCCGGCGTGAGCCAGTCCACGCTTCCATCGCGCCGCGCAATGTAGCCGTCCAGGCTGATGCCGGCGCTCAATACCACGTTTCGCATTCGACAGAGTATATCATTCGACGCGCACTGCTCGTGATATCCTTATGGACTAACCCACCTTGAAGTGGATGTATGCGCTCCGAAACCTATTCCACACCGCACGGCATCGCTATAACCCGAGCAATTTCCAGGGTTCCCTACGCGCGCGGGTTGCACGATCTGCTGCGCAAGCTCGATACGCAGCGAGGCGTGTATTTTTCTTCGGGCTATGAGTATCCGGAGCGATATTCGCGCTGGGATTTCGCGGGCGTAGCGCCGGCTCTGGAGATTATCTCCTCGGGCCGCGATGTGCAGTTGCGTCCTCTCAATGGGCGTGGCGAAGTGCTGAATCGCATGTTCGAACCGCTGCTCGCCGCGCATCCGCATTGGGAACAATTCGCGCTCGAAAACGGCGCGCTACATGGCACGCTGAAGCCCCTGCCGGCGCTGTTTCCCGAAGAGGAGCGCAGCAAACAGCCGTCGGTATTTTCGATCCTGCGCGTGATCATCGACGAATTCCGCCATCCTCTCGCTTCGCGCCTGGCGCTGGTGGGCGCGTTCGGCTACGATCTGCTGTTTCAGTTCGACCCGATTGAATTGAAGCTGCCGCGTCATGACGTAAAAGATCTGCACCTGTTCCTCTGCGACGACATTTATTTCATGGATCGCAAGAAGGAGCAGATCGAGCGGTTCCAGTACGATTTTTCGCGCGGCGATCTCACGACCCATGGTCTCAAACGCTCCGCCGGGCGGCTAAAAAAACCGAAGCCGGCGGAGCCCGGACCGATCGTCTCCGATCATGAGCCCGACGAATACATGGCGAACGTCGAAACGGTGCGCGAAGGCATGCGCCGCGGCGATTATTACGAAGTGGTGCTGCGCCAAACGTTTCGCGCGCCGTATTCGGCGAGCCCGTCGGAATTGTTCGGGCGAATCCAGCACGCGAGCCCCAGTCCGTACGAATTTTTTCTGCAATTCGGCGAGGAGCAGTTGATCGGCGCGTCGCCGGAAATGTTCGTGCGCGTCGAAGGACGGCGCGTGGAGACCTGCCCCATCGCCGGAACCGCGCGCCGCACCGGCGATCCTTTGCGTGACGCCGACAGCATCCGCGAACTGCTCAACTCGACCAAAGAGGAATCCGAGCTGACCATGTGCAGCGACGTCGACCGCAACGACAAGTCGCGCGTATGCGAGCCGGGATCGGTGCGCGTCATCGGGCGCAGGCTGATCGAGTCGTACGCGGGTCTGTTTCACACAGTGGACCACGTGGAAGGAACGCTGGCCGAAGGGTTCGATTCGCTGGACGCGTTCTTAACGCACATGTGGGCGGTGACGATTATCGGAGCCCCCAAGAAATGGGCCGCGCAAGCGATCGAGAACCTCGAAAAGGACGCCCGCGGGTGGTATGGCGGAGCCATCGGCATGATCGCGATGGACGGCGACATCAACACTGGCATCACCATCCGCACGGTGCGGCTGCGCGAGGGCGTCGCCGAGTATGGGGCAGGCGCGACGCTGCTCTACGACTCGATTCCCGAAAACGAGGAACGCGAGACCCGTCTTAAGGCCACGGGATTTTTCCGCGCGCTGAACCTGGAGCCTGCCACGCCCGTGCGCTATGCTCCGGCCGTGGAAGACGGCCGCGGCGTTCGACTGCTGCTGGTCGATAACGAGGACTGTTTTATCCACACGCTGGCGAATTATGCGCGGCAAACGGGCGCGGAAGTGATGACCTATCGCGCGGGATTTCCGCTTGATTTAATCGATGAATTACAGCCGTCTTTGATTCTGATTTCTCCCGGCCCGGGCCGTCCCCGGGATTTCGGCGTGCCGGATCTGGTCCGCTATGCCGCCGAACGCGAGGTTCCCGTGTTCGGTGTGTGCCTGGGATTGCAAGGGATGGTGGAAGCGTTCGGCGGTGAATTAGGAGTCTTGGATTACCCGATGCACGGAAAATCTTCTCTCGTGCGGCATCGTGGCGAGGGTATTTTTGCGGGATTACCGCCCGAATTTCGGGTTGGCCGATATCATTCTTTATTCGCGATTCCGGAAAAGCTGCCCAATTGTCTGGCGGTGACCGCGACGAGCGACGACGGCGTCATCATGGGCATCCGCCATCGCGATCTGCCGATGGAAGCGGTGCAATTCCATCCCGAATCGATTTTGAGCCTGGATTCGAGCTGCGGCTTGCGGCTGGTGGAAAATGTCGTGAAGCTGCTCGGCCATGCCCGCGTCGCGCGTTGACCAAAGCTTAGGGCATTGGTACTAAGGTCCCTTAGAACTTGCCCCTGCTTCGTACTTACGTCATACTTGTAATTCATAAACCAGATGAATCTCCAACCGAGCGACGTGGTGTTTATCGCCATCGTGATCTGGCTGCTCCTCGAAATCATCAACGGGGATGGCGGCGGCGGGCGCCGGGCGCGAGTTCCAGCGCGTTAAGCTTAGCGGAGACCGGCGCGCGCAGACCTGATTCATGGCCGAAGTGATCGTGATCGGCGGCGGCTTGGCCGGCCTTGCGGCGGCGGCTGCGCTGGGCGGAGCGGGCTACTCGGTAAAGCTGCTCGAAGCCCGGGCCTTCTTAGGCGGTCGCGCGGCCTCCTACGAAGTGGGCGCCACCGAGACCATCGACAATTGCCAGCACATCCTGCTGCG
>DATHCE010000174.1:0-5848 GCA_035319685.1 Bryobacteraceae bacterium
GTGGAGGTGATGAACGGCGGCACCGGATTTCGCCGCTTCTCGCGATTGGTGACCGACTTGACGACGTAGGGGGAGCCGTCTAGCGTCTGGACGATCGATTGAACCGCGCTTTCGTCGGGAATTTCGACGTTTTCGTCGTTCTTCTTGACCAGATGGGCCGTCAGTTGCGGCGGCTTCTTCGCGGCGAGGTTGACGTCGAGCGTCCAGTATTCACGGCGTTGAAACGCACGGATCTCGCGCTCGCGTTCGACAATCAGGCGCAACGCGACCGTCTGGACGCGGCCGGCGGACAGTCCGCGCCGGACTTTATCCCACAGCAGCGGCGAAATTTTGTAGCCGACCAAACGGTCCAGCACGCGGCGCGCCTGCTGCGCATCGACCAGGTGGAGGTTCACCGCGGAGGGATGCTCGAACGCCTTCTGAATCGCGCCCTTGGTGATCTCGTTGAACATGACCCGGAAGATTTTCAGGCCGTTCTTTTTGTCCTGCAACTCCTCCTGAAGGTGGAAACAGATCGCCTCGCCTTCGCGATCCGGGTCAGCCGCCAGGTAGACGGCGTCGGCGCTCTTGGCCGCTTGCTTCAACTCCGATATGAGCTTCTTTTTCCCCTCGATGACCTCGTAGACCGGCTTGAAATCGTTGTCGACGTCGACCGAAAGATCCTTTTTGGGCAGATCCTTCACGTGGCCCAGCGAGGCTTTCACCAGATATTGCTTGCCGAGATACTTCCCGATCGTTTTCGCCTTCGTCGGCGATTCGACGATGACGAGATTTTTTGCCATATGAGTGCGTTTCTATCCTATTTATTAGGTTTGTACGACTGGACACATCTTGCGAACAACCGAAATCTTACCACGGTCCGCCGGAGGGCGTTGTCAAGCAAGGGTCAGCCGGCCCAGACCCGGAGGAAGCTTTTCCCCGGAAATTGACGCACGAGGCCGGCCAATTCCAGCTCGAACAGCGCCGCGATGATTTCGGATGGAGAAGCTCCGGTGACCGAATCCACCAACTGATCCAACCCGATCGGAGCGTCGGGTTTGAGCGTCTGAAGCACCGCCCTGGCGATGCCCTGCATCTCTACGTTAAATAAAGATGATGGGGCGTCGCTAGAAGTTTCATCCGTTTGTATCTCATTCAATTTGAGACGGTTACGGCACTGCTCGGAGAGCCGGCGGCGATCGGCGGGTTTGAGTTCCACGGCCACGTCGTTCCACTCCTGGACGATCTTTGCGCCTTGTTTTATCAATAAGTTAGGTCCCCAACTCATCTTCGAGGTGATATTTCCGGGCACGGCGAACACTTCCCGGTTCTGCTCGGCCGCGAGCTTGGCCGTGATGGCCGATCCCGAATATTCTCCGCCTTCGACCACCAGCACGCCGGCGCTCATCCCGCTGATGATCCGGTTGCGGACAGGGAAATTCTGCGGATAGGCGGGCGTCGCCATCGGGAATTCGGAGACGATCAGCCCCTGTTCGGCGATCTGCTCCGAAAGCTTGCGGTTTTCCGCAGGGTACACCTCGTCGACGCCGCAGCCCAACACCGCGATGGTCTCGCCTGAGGCTTCGAGCACGGCCCGATGCGCCGCCGTATCGATGCCGCGCGCCATCCCGCTGGTGATGGTCAGGCCGGCGCCGGCGAGGTCTCTCGCCAGGCGTTCGGCTACCGTGACGCCGTAAGCGGTCGGGCGCCGGGTGCCGACGATACCGAGCATCAGCGTGCCAAGCAGTTCCACCCGGCCGCGGACGAACAGGACCAGCGGCGGATCGAAAATGTCGCGCAGTAAAGCCGGGTAACGCGGATCGGCGAGCGGGATCAGCTTAGCGCCCGCATTGGCCAGGCGCTCCTGCTGGTCGACGGCGTCGTCAAACGCGGTGCCGCTCGAAATATTCTGCGCGACGCCCCGCGAGATCCCGGCCGCTTCCAGTTCCGATCGCGACGCGTGGAAAATCCGCTGAGGGGTCTGGAACGTGCCGACCAGCAGGCCCGCTTTCCGGGTTCCCAGCCCCGGGATCATGCGCAAGGCGAGCCAATGCAGTTCGTCATCCCGGGTCAGGGCGAATTCCGGAGCAGCCATGTCTTGGATGTGTGTTGAAGCCCGGGGAATTCTCAGGCTACCCTGGGATGATGGCGCGGCGCGAGCCGGATTTTTTCGGCGATCGGGAACTAAACCTTATTTATGTCGCCCGAAAACTGAAGGAAGCGCTGCAGCTCGAAAAATTGCTGACAGACGCGGGGCTCGATTACCTGGTCGAGCCGGATAAATACAGCGGCGGAATTATCTTTCGGAGCGAACGGATCGGCGCATTTTTCTACGTCGCGCCGGAACACGATGCGCCCACGCGCGAGGCGATGTCGCGCGGGGGGTTCAAGCCGTATGAGATGGGCTAGCCGGCTCTTCCCATTTCCCGGTTTCGGCCGAACGAAAAATTGCGTCGATCACTTCCATGTTTTTGACGGCGTCTTCAAGCGGCACCGGAACGGGACCATCGTCCAGGATCGCGCGTGAAAACAGGTCGCCCTGAATCGTGTATTGGTCGCAAATTGGAAATTCTTCCACGCGAGGGTCCACGAAAATTTTCGTCGGGCGATCCGGTGGAGCGTTGAACGGAATCTCGATCGTGATTTGTCCGCGGGTGCCGAAAATTTGCATAGTTTGATAAGGAACCAGTTGCGTGCTGCACGTAAACACGCACCGGCCTTGCGGGAATTCGAGAATCGCGGAGGTGAGCCGGTCGATGCGGAAATCGGGATCGCGGTCGGTCAGGCCCAGAACCCGAAGCGGTTCGGAGGCGAACAGCATCCGCGAAAGCGTGACGGGGTAGCAGCCGATGTCCAGCAACGCGCCGCCGCCCCAATCGGCGCGATTGCGGACGTTCGAGGCGTCGCGATTCATGTAGCTGAAAAATCCGGTGATGACGCGCAGTTCGCCGATCGAACCGTTGTGCGCGAGCTCGTTTGCGCGCAGCCACTGGGGATGAGTGCGCGCCATGAACGCCTCACCGATTTTCACTTTAGTCCGATCGCGAACGGCCAACAGTTCGCGTGCCTGCGCGGCCGATAGCGCAACGGGTTTTTCGCACAAAACGTGTTTTCCGGCTTCGGCCGCGCGAATCGACCACAGAACGTGCAAATGATTCGGCAGAGGATTGTAGATCGCGTCGATTGCGGGATCGGCCAACAGCTCGTCGTAGGAGCCGTAGGCTTTCGCGATCCCAAGTTCGCGCGCCGCGCGTTGCGCTTTTTCCATGTCACGCGAGGCGATCGCGGTGATATCGGAAACGGCGCCGCGCTGCATCGCGGGGATCACTTTTTTGACAGCGATGTTCGCGACGCCCAGCACCCCCCAGCGGATTTTCGTCATAGCTAAAGCCTACACTCCGCCGGATCGGCCCCGCCTTGTCACTGGCAGGGCTTGACGATGTCGTTGAGCGTCAAGGGCCGCGCAAGCCCCGGCAGTCATGCCGGGAGTAAGAAATAGCTGTTCTCACACGGACTCTGACAGCCGCGGTTTTATGCGCCGGAAAGCCGCGCGAATGACGGCCAGGTTCAGCGCCGGTCTGTGCAGCGCACGAATCGCTCAATGCGCGGACGCGCTGCCGCCGGCGCGGTGCGGATTTTTCTTCATCAGAAACGCCAGGGGCACCACCAGACAGCACACTGCGGCGAAAATCCAGATGGTGTCGATGTAGGACAGCATGGAGGCCTGCGCCTGCATCAGTCCGTAGATGCGGCCGTAAGCCATCTGCGTCGCGGTGCTGAGATCGTAGCCCGCCGAAGTGAAAGTTCTCGCGAGGCCGTTCACGTTCGATTGAAACGCGCTGTCCCACTGGCTGGTGTGCGCCGAAAGCACGCTCTGGTGATACTGCGAGCGACGGCTCAGCAGGGTTTCGACTGCCGAGATCCCGATGCTGCCTCCCAGGTTGCGCGCCAGGTTGATCATTCCCGAAACATTATTGTTCTTTTCCGGAGGAATGCCGACGTAGCACATGGTCTGAATCGGGACGAACAGAAACGCGACGCCGGCCATCTGGTACACGCGCATCATTATGATGGTGCTGAAGCTCATGTCCAGATTCATCCGCGTCATGTTGAACAGACCGAGGCCCGCGGCGAAAAATCCAAACGCGATCATGTAGCGCGCGTCGAGTTTTCCAACCATCCTGCCGACCATCGGCAGCAGCAGAATGATGATCACCGCGCCGGGCGACAGCACCAGGCCGGCCTGTTCGGCCGTGTATCCCATCAGCGTCTGGACCATCTGCGGCAACAAGACCGTTGCGCCGAACAGCGCCGAGCCGAGCATGAACATCATGACGCACGACACCGCAAAGTTGCCGTTCTGAAACAGCCGCACATCGATGATCGGGTTCTCGTGGAAATATTCCCAGACCAGCGCCGTGACAATTCCCACGGCCGCCATGATTCCGAAGATCTGAATGAAATGCGACGAGAACCAGTCGTTGCGCTCGCCTTTATCGAGCACCACCTGAAGAGAACCAACGCCGACCGCGATCAAGCCCAGCCCGACGTAATCGACTTTGCCGGCTTTTTCGCGCATGGTTTTTAAGAACGGCGGGTCCTCGACCAGCCGCGAGGTCAGGGTCAGCGACAACAGCGCGACCGGAACGTTGATGAAGAACAGCCAACGCCAATCGAAGTTGTCGGTGATGTAGCCGCCGAGCGTGGGACCGATGGCGGGCGCGAGCACGACGGCCATGCCGTAAATCGCAAAGGCCATGCCGCGTTTTTGCGGCGGGAAGGTATCGGCGAGAATCGCCTGCTCGCTGGGAGCGAGGCCGCCTCCGCCCAGGCCCTGAATCACGCGGAAAAATACCAGGACGGAAAGTGACGGAGCCAGTCCGCACATCAGCGAGCTTGCGCCGAACAGCGCGACGCAGGTCATGTAAAAACGCTTGCGCCCGAACCGCGTCGCGAGCCACGCGCTGATCGGCAGGATCACCGCGTTGGCGACCAGGTACGAGCTGAGCACCCACGTGCTCTCATCGGTGGACGCCGAAAGCGTGCCGGCGATGTGCGGCAGCGCGACGTTGGCGATGCTGGTGTCAAGCACCTCCATGAACGTCGCCATGGTCACGACCAGCGCGATGATCCACGGATTGTGCTTCGGCTTCCACGCTGCGGGCGCGGCGGGAGGCGACTCGAGGATGGTCGGATTCGAGCTCATCTCTTATTCATTATCGAACCGATACGGACGCGTCCACCGACATGCCGGGGCGCAGCAGATGATCCTGATTCTGGCCGGGATCGAGCGCGATGCGCACCGGAATGCGTTGCACCACTTTAACGAAATTGCCGGTCGCGTTTTCGGGAGGCAGCAGGCTCAACCGGGCGCCGCTGGCGCCGGCCATGCGCAACACTTTGCCGCGGTATTCGCGATCGTAAGCATCCACTTTGATGGTCGCCGGCTGGCCGACGTGCATGTCGCGCAACTGCGTCTCCTTGAAATTCGCGGTTACCCAGATGTGTTCGAGCGGCACGATGGCCATGAGCTGCTGGCCCTGCGCGACGTTGTTGCCGACTTCCAGGCTCTTCTTGGCGACGATGCCCGCGACGGGCGCGACGATGGTGGTGTATTGAAGATTCAGTTCGGCCTGGGCGAGCAGCGCTTTCTGCTCCTCGACCTTGGCCGCCGACGATGCGGCTTTCGCTTCGGTCACCTTCACCTGCTCGGGACCGGTGCTGGCCGAGTGCACGGTCGCGTCGGCCTGCTGCTCTCTGGCTCTCGCCTGTTCCACCGATCTGGCGGCGACCGAAATATTCTGCTCCGCCTCACTGACCTGAGCCTTCTGCGCTTCGAGCGTCGCGCGCGCCGCGTCCACCGAGGCCA
>DATHCE010000175.1:0-5753 GCA_035319685.1 Bryobacteraceae bacterium
TGAACCGCGTGCTGCCGAACATCAACCGGTCCGGCGCTTCCGTGATCCTGCGTCCGCCGAAGTATTTCTCATACCAGTTCGCGGCCGCGGCCGGATCGGGCACGTTCACATGGATGTGGTCATAAGGAAACGTCTGCGCCGCAGCGGAGCCCGAAAAAGCCCCCGCGGCGAAGCACACTAAAGCAGCCGAAAGCATGACGCGTCGCATCAGAAACTCTCCTTTTCGAATGGTTGGTCGGCGCGAAACCGAGTCCCAGTGTACCAAGCCCCGCCGGTGATGGCGGCGCTAACGACGCGGCGAATGGCGCCTTTTTACCCGCGGCGTTCACCGGTGGCCCTCACACGCGCAAAAAAGCCTGCAACTCCGCGAGCGTTTCGGCCGACGCGCTCTCCTGCAGCGAGTGGTTCCCGGGCAATCCCTTGCCCGACACGTTGACGCCTTCCTCTTTCCAGATCCCCAGAACGTCGTACAGCTTGCCCATCGCGCCCGTCGCCGCCCACAGCGTCAGCAACGGGCATTGGATTTTTTTGCCCGCCTGAATATCCGCCGCGTCAATCGCCAGATCCACCGAAGCCGAGGCGCGATAATCCTCGCACATCGCGTGAATCGTCGCCATCTTCACGTTATTGCGCAGGTATTCTTTCTCGACCGCATCGGTCACCCGCGCCGCCCGCGCCTCGTTCGCCGCCTTCAGTTCATTCTCTGGACCCGGCGCCGGCCGCAGATAGTTGAACCAGTGAAAATACGCCTGCACGAATTCGATCGTGACGTGCGAGTACAGGTAATGCGCCGGCACAATGTCCATCACCGCCAGCTTTGTCACGCGGTCCGGATGGTCCAGCGCCATGCGCCGTCCCACGCGTCCGCCGCGGTCATGACCGACCATGTAAAACTGGCGATAACCGAGGTGTTCCATCGCCTCCACCCCGTCCAAAGCCATCGGCCTTTTGGATTGGCTGGAATGATCGGGCCGGTCCGCGGGCTTGCTCGAATCGCCGTAGCCGCGCAGATCGCACATCACCAGCGTAAACTCCTTGGCGAGCTCGGGCGCGATCAGCCGGAAGGTGATCAGCGATTGCGGCGCGCCGTGAAACATCAGCACCGGCGGTCCCGCGCCGCCGATCACCGCATTGATTTCGGCGCCGGAGGTCTGGATCCTCTCGCTGCGAAAACCGGCCGGGAAAAAGCGCATCCAGGGCTTGTCGTCGCTCGATTCCGCCGCGCCTTGCGCGTCCGTTTCCCGCGCGGCGATCGCGCCTGCTCCAGCCGCCAGAGCCGTCTGTTCGAAAAAACGCCGGCGCGTGAAAATGTTTTGCGTAGGCATAACGGGCGTCCCTTCATCCATTCCCGTGTATTATGTCACGCACCGCGCCACGCACGGCGATAAGTCCGAGAGCCCCGGCCGCCCGCGACGTCTACGGCCGTAGTGTCTTTCGAGCGCACAGCGCAGCGTTGTGCGCGATTCAAACAAGACCGCACAGCAAAGCGTGGTGCGCGATTCAAACCAGGTCGCGTAGTGCAGAATAGTGGAATGCTCTCCGATGCGCAAATTTCCGAATTGCGATCGCATTTCCCGATCCTCAGCGAAAAAATTTATTTCTATAGCTGCTCGCAGGGCGCTCTGTCCGACGCCGCCGAAGCCGGCATGAACGCGTATCTGGAAAGCTGGCGCACCTCCGCCGCGCCGTGGGACGAATGGATCGCCTGCTACGAAGCCCTGCGCGCCGATTTCGCCCGCTTCATCCACGCCGCGCCGGAGGAGATCGCCATCGTCACCAGCGCTTCTGCCGGCATCAATCCCATCGCCAATGCGCTCCATTTCGACCGGCGCAATCGCGTGGTTATGAGCGAGTACGAATTTCCCACCATGGCGCACATCTGGCTGGCCCAGCGCGGGCGCGGCGCGGAAATTCGATTCCTTGACGGAATCAACCATTCCGTACCCATCCAATGTTATGAGCGCGCCATCGACGACCGCACACGGATCGTGCCGCTGACGCAGGTTTCCTTCGTCAACGGCTCCCGTTCCGATGTCGCGCGCATCGCGAAAATCGCGCACGCCCATGGCGCCCTGCTGTTTCTCGACGGCTATCAGGATTGCGGCACGCGTCCTGTCGATGTGAAGGCGCTCGACGTTGATTTTTTCGTAACCGGCACGCTGAAATATCTGCTCGGCCCGCCGGGATTGGCGTTCCTCTACGTCCGTCGCGAGTTGATCGAAACGCTGATGCCGTCGATCACGAGCTGGATGGCGCAGCGCGACGTGTTCGCCTTCGACGCGAAGCATCTGGACCCTTCACCCGATGCTCGGCGGTTTGAAGGCGGCTCGCCTCCGATTCCCAATATTTATGCGGCGCGTCCCGCGCTCCAACTGCTGGCGGACGTCGGCATGGAAAAGGTCGCCGCGCAGATCGAAAAACTCACGCAGGCGTTTCTTCAAGGCGCTTGCGATCTGCGCATCGAATCGAAGACGCCGCCATCGAGCGTCGGCCCGCTGGTGGTGCTGCGCAGCCTGGATGCGCCCGCAATGCTCGCGCGGCTGACGGCGCGCGGAATCGCGGTGTCCATCCGCCGCGACGGAGTCCGCTTCGCCTTCCACGTCTACAACACCCTTGACGAGGTGAACGCGGCGCTATCGGCTTTGAAGGATAATCTTGATCTGATGTCTCGCGTGTAAATTATGAAAATTCTCAACGGCGGTTGTCGCGTATATGAAGCCCAAGACGGAAGCGTCTCGCAGTCCGGGACGTTCACCGCTCGCTCGATCATGTCGAAAGCGAGCGGAGCCAAACAAATCACGCAAGCCGTGAACGATTACGCGCCCGGCGTCTCGCCGGCCGCCGTCAATCCGACCTCCGAAGAAGTGCTGTATGTCGCCTCGGGCGAGGGCGTGTGCCGCATCAACGGATTCGCGTACGCGATTCGTCCCGGCGCCGCGATTTTTATTCCGCCGGGCGCGCATTATCACTTCGAAGCCGCCACGCCGGTGCGCGTGATCGCCGCCTGTTGCCCGGAAGATTCTCAGCGCAAACTTTTCGATCCACCGGTCGAGAACGCGGCAGGCGTTGCTCCGCATCTCACCGTTCACCAGGACGATCGCGAACAGATTCGCGCGGGCGCCGATCGCATCTTCCGCTATCTGGTCCACACCGACCTCGGCTGCAAACACGTAACGCAGTTCGTCGGCTGGATTCCCAGGAGCAAAGCTCCGTTCCATCTGCATACATACGAAGAGGGAATTTTTATTCTCGAAGGCCGCGGAATTCTGCACCTGGAAGGACAGATGTCGGCGAGCGAGTTCGGCCCCGGCACCAGCATTTATCTCCCCGATGGAGTGGTTCATTGCCTGGAAAATCCGTGGGACGAGCCGATCCGCCTGCTGGGCGTGTTCCATCCGTCGGGCAGTCCTGGCGCGGCCTATGAAGACAACTGAAACCGGGCCCGTTCAAACCGGAGGCGAAACCGGAGAACAACTTTCGCGCCAGCTCACCGCGCGGCAACTGAGCATGATCGCGATCGGAGGCGCGATCGGCACGGGACTGTTCCTGGGCAGTTCGCTCGCGGTTCGCGTCGCCGGACCCGGAGTCATTTTCAGTTACCTGATCGGCGCCGCAATCGCGCTGCTGTTCATGGGCGCGCTCGCGGAGATGGCCGTCGCGCATCCCACCGCCGGATCCTTCGGCGTGTACGCCGAGTTGTATCTGAACCCGTGGGCCGGATTCACCGTGCGCTATACCTATTGGGCCGCGCAATGCATCGCCATCGGCGGGGAAGCGACGGCCATCGCGATTTACTGCCAGTGGTGGTTTCCGAACACGCCGAAATGGCTGTGGATTCTCGCATTTTCCGTCGCTTTGCTCTACGTCAACGCGCGCAGCGTCGGAAGCTTCGGCAGTTTCGAATATTGGTTCGCGATGATCAAGGTGGTCGCGATCGTCCTGTTCATCGTGTTCGGCGCCGCTCTGCTCACCGGCATCGGGCCTCGGCACGCGATCGGTTTCGCGAACTACACCGCGCACGGCGGTTTTCTTCCCACCGGTTTTCACGGCGTCTGGATGGCGATGGTCTTCGTCATCTTCAGCTACATCGGCACCGAAATCATTTCGGTCACCGCGGGTGAAGCGAAGGACCCGGCGACCGCGGTGCCGCGCGCGATGCGCAGCATGGTGGGCCGTCTGATCCTGTTTTATCTCGGCTCCATCGCCGTGCTGATCGGCATTGTGCCCTGGAATCGGATTCAGCCGGGATCCGACATCACCGCGAGCCCGTTCGTCACAGTTTTCCAACTGATCGGCGTGCCGGCGGCAGCGCACGTCATCAACTTCGTCGTGATCACGGCCGCGGCTTCGAGCATGAACTGCAATCTGTACCTGGTCAGCCGGATGATGTTTTCGCTCGCGCGCGGCGGATACGCGCCCGCTGCGTTCGGCCGGGTGTCCTCGAAAGCGACGCCGGTGCCGGCCCTGTTGGTTTCGGCCGGGGGGCTCGCGGTGGCGCTGCTGGTCGCCCTGATTTCACCCGATCGCGCGTACGTCTACCTGTTCGGAGTGTCGCTGTTCGGCGGATTGTACGCGTGGCTGATCATCTTCATCACGCATCTGCGCTTCCGAACAAAATGGACCGGGCCGCGACTGCCGGTGCGCATGTTCGGCTATCCGTACACGTCGTGGACCGGCACGGCGGCGATTGTCGCGATCATCTCAACCACCTGGTGGACCGAAGGTATGCGCGCCGCTCTGATCGCCGGAATCTCGTGGCTGGGCCTGCTGACCGTGGCGTATTTCCTCGTGAGGCATAAAACATATGGAAGCTGATTTGTTAACTCAATTTGCCCAAGCGCTTTCTACCGGCGCGATTCGCGTCGTCGATTTGACGCAGCCGCTGGAACCGGCGACGCCGGTGATCCAACTGCCGCCCGAATTCGCGAAATCGTGGCCGTTTCACATCGAGGAAATTTCGAAATACGACGCTCGTGGACCCGCGTGGTATTGGAATAATTTTTCCTGCGGCGAACACACCGGCACGCATTTCGATGCGCCGATTCATTGGGTGACCGGCAAGGATCATCCCAAGAATACGACCGACACGATTCCGGTCCAGAAATTTTTCGCGCCTGCCTGTGTGATCGACGTCGCGCGAGAGGCCGCGCTCGATCCCGATTTTCTGCTGACGCCGGCGCACGTGGAAACCTGGGAATTGGAACACGGGCGCATCGAGGCGGGTTCGTGGGTGCTGATGCGCACGGATTGGTCGAAGCGCAAAACGGAAGATTTTCTGAACGTGCGCGCGGACGGCTCGCACGTGCCGGGGCCGCATCCGGACCTGCTTGGGTTCCTGACGAAAGAGCGCGACGTGATCGGCTGGGGATCGGAAGGCGTGGGCACCGATGCCGGGCAGGGGTTCCGCTTCGATCCGCCGTTCCCCTGCCACAGCTTGATGCACGGCAGCAATAAATTCGGCCTGGCGAGTCTCAGCAACCTCGATCAATTACCGCCCAAGGGCGCGATTCTGGTGACGCCTCCGTTGAAAATCGTCAACGGATCGGGCAGTCCGTGCCGGGTTCTGGCGCTCGTCGCGATTTAGGAGACTTCTATGGCGGAGCGGTCCTTCAAAAAGGAAGTTCAAAAACTCTATCTCGGCGACGGGCAGGAGTTCCACGGAGAAGGAATTCTTGCGGTGACCAAGGCGCTGCTCGAATCCGGCGTTGCTTACGTCGCCGGTTATCAGGGCGCACCGATTTCGCACCTGATGG
>DATHCE010000176.1:0-24250 GCA_035319685.1 Bryobacteraceae bacterium
GACGGAGAGGAACAACGCAAGGAAGTGAAAAACATTGAACGGCAAAGTGTGTGAAAAACTTTGTCTCACCGGAGGGGGTCACCCCACGAGTCTGTGTGAAAACAGCGATTTTTACCCGGGCATGACTGCCGGGGCTTGCTCGGCCCTTGCCGCTCAACGACATCGTCAAGCCCTGCTTGTTACCGGCGCGGCTTTCCTGGCATCGCCTGCCGGCGAATTTGCGATCACTAGGCTGAGATGACGCGGGCGAGATCGTCGATGGGCATGTTTCCGCCGCACAGCACGAGCACGACGTGGCTTTCCGACGAGAAATGATTCTTTAGACGCTCGGCCGCGGCGAGCGTGCAGGACGCGGCGGGCTCGGTCAGGATTTTCAGACGTTCGAGCAGCAGGCGCAGGGCGGAGAGCGCTTCTTGATCGGGCACAACGGTGACGCTTTCGAGAAGTTCTTTCGCCAGGGCGAAGGTGCGCTCGGAGGGGGCGGGCGCGCCGAGGGTTCGTGCCACGGATTTGATCGCGTCGAGCGTGACGATCTGGCCGGCGGCGAGCGATTTCGACATGCAATCGGCGCCTTCGGTCTCCACGCCCCAGACGCGAACCGCGGGCTTCAATCCCTTGACGGCGGTGGCGACGCCGCTCATCAACCCTCCGCCGCCAATGCTGACGATCACATCGGTGACTTGCGGCGCGTCGTCTAAAATTTCGAGACCTACGGTGCCGGCGCCGGCCATCACCAGCGGGTCATCGAAGGGATGGACGTAGGCCCAACCCGCTTGTTCGTACTCGGAGACGGCGGCGAACGCGGCGGTCGCGGTGGCGGCGAATTTCACTTCGGCGCCGTAGCCGCGCGTGGCTTCGACGTAGTTGCGGGGCGTGCCTTCGGGCATCAAGATGAGCGATTTCAAGCCGAGGGCCCGGGCGACGTAGGCGACGGCTTGCGCGTGATTGCCGCCGCTGACGGCGACGATGCCGCGTCCACGCTCCTCGGGCCGCAGGCTGAGGGTTTTGTTGAATGCGCCGCGAACTTTGAACGATCCGGTCTTCTGAAAAATTTCGAGCTTGACGTAGACGTTGGTCTTGAGGCGCTCGCTGAGCGTCGCGCTGGGGGTGAGCGGAGTGCGGCGAATGCAGGGCGCGATGCGCTGCCGCGCGGCCTGGATGTGAGAAAGCGTTAGTGAATCCGCCATGAATTTCCTAGTGTAAACGGTATGCTCGTAGTTAAGAAAGGCAGGGACATGAAAGACTCGCACGCGTCGGTGCATTGGGGCGGGAACGGCTTCTTCATCGGAATTTCACCGAGCGGACACGCGATCACGATCGATATTGACGGCGAGAGGTCGAGCGCGCCGAGTCCGATGGAATTGCTGATGGTGGCGCTCGGAGGATGCACGGGCGGTGACGTGGTTTCGATTCTCGAAAAGAAGCGGCTGCGAGTGACGGATTATCGAATCGAGGTGCGCGGGGAGCGGCGCAAGGAGCATCCGCGGGCGTTCAAGAAACTGGAAGTGCGGCACATTTTGCTCGGCGAGGGGCTGAGGGACGATGCGGTGAAGCAGGCGGTGAGGTTATCGACCAATACTGCAGCGTGGCGGCGTCGCGGCGCGGCGGAGATCGTCGCGAATTACGTGATCGAGAACGGCCGGGGTTGATGGCCCCGGCCGCGCACGAATCGGCTACTGCTGCTTCTTGTGCGCCAGACGGCTGCATGCCGCCAGCGCGCCAGAAACGTCTATGGCCTCGCGATTCTCCGTAATGTTGACGATCTTTCCTTCCATATCGATCACGAACGTGGTGCGATTGGAAAGCCCCGTTTTTTCATTGTAAACGCCGTATAGTTTGGACACCTGGCCCATATGATCGGAGGCCATCGGGTAGTTCGCCCCGAGTTCCTTCGACCAATGGTTCAGCGTCGCAATGAAATCCGTGCTGATCGCAATCACCTGCGTGTTCGTGTCGTTAAAATTGCCGATACCAGACTGGTAGGCTGTGAGTTCAGTGGTTCAACCACCGGTGAACGCGGCCACAAAAAATGCCAGGACCACGTTTTTCTTTCCCCGATAATCGGCGAGCGTCACCTTTTGATTGTTGGTTGCGGGCAGAGTGAAGTCGGGCGCTTCGTCGCCGACCTTGAGCGAGGAGTGCGCCTGCGACTGCTGCACGGTTTGCGCGAACAGCGAGGACGCGACGAACGCGAGACACGCGGCAGGGATGCAGAATCTCATGAGGGTCCCTTTCAGCCGTCTAGATTATCACAATTGTTAAAGTAACTTGATGGCGGGACTGGCGCACAAGTTGTAAATATCCGTCGAATAGCCTGATCGGGCTCGGGCTATTGCTGACCGGAGTGCCGGTTTACTTATTTATGGAGGAAAATTTGACTTCATCGTCACGTCGAGCCTGACCATTATGGATTGAGTGCACTCAGGTGCGGATGGATTGTCGCGGAGCCGAAACTGGCGCGCGCGGCGTTCGGTAACATTCCGGCGCACATGGCGGAGCTGGCGAGCGTGATCGCGATCGGCGAACTGCCGCGAATCCTCAAACGTGTTCGCGAACGGCTGGACCGGAGGCGATACGGAGCCGCTAGAAGAGGGATTGCGAAGGTTGGGCATGGCGCTCGACGAAATGAGGGCACGATGAAGATCGATCGGGAATATTTGTTCACGACGCTGGCGAATCTGATTCGGATCAACTCGATCAATCCGACCTTGGCTGAAGGGGGCCATGGGGAGCGCGAGATTAGCGAATATGTCGCGGGCGCACTCCGCGGGTTGGGGCTGGAGGTGCGCACGCTTGAGCCCGAGCCGGGTCGCGTGAGTGTGCTGGGGATCTTACACGGGTCGGGCGGTGGAAAGAGTTTGATGTTCAATGCGCATTACGACACGGTTGGAATCGAGGGGATGGAGGAGCCGTTTTCCGCAGCGGTGCGCGACGGAAAAATGTTCGGGCGCGGCAGCTACGACATGAAGGGGAGTCTGGCGGCGCAGATCGCGGCGGTGAAGACGCTCGGCGATGCGAGGCTGCGCGGCGACGTGGTGATCGCGGCGGTTGCGGATGAAGAATACGGCAGTCTGGGCACGTCGGACGTGATCCGACATTTGAGAACGGACGCGGCGATCGTCACGGAGCCGACGGCGGTGCAGATTTGCATCGCTCACAAAGGATATTTGTGGATCGAAGTGGAAACGAAAGGCCGCGCGGCGCACGGGAGCCGGTTCGAGCAAGGGATCGACGCGAATCTTCGGATGGGGAGATTTCTCGAAAGGCTCGAGAAGCTGGAACGCGAGCTGCGCGGGCGCTCGCCGCATCCGCTGGTGGGGCCGCCGTCGCTCCACGCGGCGATGATCCAGGGCGGCGAAGGCTTGAGCACGTATGCGGCATCGTGCAAGTTGCAGATCGAGCGAAGAACGGTGCCGGGCGAGACCGAGGCGCAAGTCGTTGGAGAGTTGCAGGAGATCATCGATGAGCTGCACGCCGCGGACGCATCGTTTCAAGCGACCGTACGGGCATATTTTGTGCGCGATCCGTTCGAAGTGTCGCGCGAGGCGGGCGTCGTGCGGGCTCTCGATCGGGCGTCGACGCGGGTGTTGGGGCGCACGCCGAAATACATGGGCGATACGCCGTGGATGGATGCGGCGCTGCTTCAGGCGGCGGGAATCGAGACGGTGGTGATGGGGCCGGGCGGAGGCGGCGCGCACGCGGCGGTCGAATGGGTGGAGATGGAAACGGTCGAGCAGATGGCGGCGATTCTTGCCGAAGCGGCGGTCGAATATTGTGGATGACTTGATTGGCGAAGCTGCTGCTTTTTTAGCAGGGCGGGTGCGGCGGACGCCGGTGGAATATTCGCGGGGGCTTTCCGATGCCGTAGGCGCGCCAGTTTGGTTGAAGCTCGAATCGATGCAGTTGACCGGGTCGTTCAAGATCCGCGGCGCGCTGTTTCGGATTTCAAAATTGACGGCGGAGGAGCGGCGCGAGGGGGTCATCACATGCTCGGCGGGAAATCACGGATTGGCGGTCGCGTACGCGGCGAGGCAGGCGGGCGTGCGCGCGACGGTTTGCGTGCCGCGATCGGTGGATGGAGCCAAGCTCGAAGGGATGGTCGCGCTGGGCGCGAGTGTTCGCATTTCGGAATTCGACGGATACGACGATACCGAAGAGTGGTCGCGTGAAATTGCGGCAGCGGAGCGGCTGACTTTCATTTCGGCATTCGACGACTACGCGATCATGGCGGCGAACGGCGGTACGGTCGCGATGGAAGCCATCGACGACGTAGCCGAGGCGCGAACGTTCGTCCTGCCAGTGGGCGGCGGAGGACTGTCGGCGGGATTCGCGTCGCACGCGAAGGCGCGGCTGGCGGATTCGATCATCATCGGTTGCCAGCATGTTTTGTCGCCGGCGCTGAGGATGTCGTTCGAGGCCGGACGCGCGATCACGAGGCTGCCGGCGGCGAAAACGCTGGCGGGCGGAATCGAAGGAGGCATCGGAGCGCTCGCGTTCGCCGTGCTCCAATCGCGCATCGATCGGGTCGCGCTGGTTTCCGAAGATGAGATCCTGGAGGGGGTGCGGTGGATGGCCGCGAATCATCAATATCTGATCGAGCCCACGGCGGCGGTGACGATTGCCGCGACCCTGACCGGGAAAATCGGCGAGTTAACCAAGCCCGCGGTGGTGGTGGTATCGGGGCGCAACGTGAGCGCGGGCACGCTGAAGACGATCCTGTGCAGATCGTGACGCTTTCCGAAATTCGCGCGCGCATCGACGATCTTGCGGTGATCGATTGCATGCGCGACGCGCTGATCGCGCACTCGCGCGGCGAATGCGAGACGCCGATGCCGATGCATCTCGACGTTGGCGGCGGTGAAGTTCACATGAAATCGAGTTACCGGCGCGGCGGAAAACATTTCGTGCTGAAAATGGCGACGACCTTTCACGGCGCGGGGAACGGGATGATGCTGCTCGCCTCAGCCGAGACGGGCGCGCTGGTGGCGTTCCTGGCGGACGCGGGGCATCTGACGGATGTCCGCACGGCGGCGGTTTCGGCGATGATCGCGCGGGAGCTGGGACGCAGGGATCAGACGATCGGGATCCTGGGCAGCGGGATTCAGGCGCGGTTGACGGCGCGGTTTCATGCGCGGGTGCTGGCGCTGAAGCGCGTGTATCTGTGGGGACGAACGCGGGAGCGCGTGGAAGCGTGCGCGCATGAGATCCGGCAATTCGTGCCGGATGTCGCGGTGCTTTCGAGTCCTTCGGCGGTTGCGGCGGCGACGCGGCTGATCGTCACGTGCACGGCGTCGCGTTCGGCGTTGCTCGCCGCAACCGATATCGAAGACGGGACGCACATTTCGGCGGTGGGCGCGGATGCGCCGGGCAAGCAGGAGCTGGATCCGGAAATTTTGCGGCGCGCGGAATTGTTGCTGGCCGATTCGCGCGAGCAGTGCGAGAAGCTGGGTGAGTTGCAGCATTGCCGGGATCAAAGCGCGCGTGCGATCGAGATCGGCGCGTTTTGCGAACGGCCGCGTCTGGCGCGGAATTCGGTCGCCGATCTGACGGGACTGGGCGTCGAAGATCTGTTTATCGCGGAAAAGGCATATGAAAATCGAAACGTTTGAAATGGAGCGGATGCAGTCGACCTGGGAGAACATTGTCGACTACGATTTGAGCGAGAGCGGCGTGCGCCCGCTAACGCTGCGCGAGCTGACGGGCATGGGATTCGATCTCGAGAGTTTTCTCGACGTGCCGTTCGGCTACAGCCAGTCGAATGGGACGGTCGAGCTGCGCGAGATGCTGGCGCAGATGTATCCGGGCGCGACCGCCGACAATATCGAAGTGACCAACGGAACCTCGGAGGCAAATTACCTGGTCGCGCTGAGCCAGATTGGGCCGGACGACGGGTTCGCACTGGAGGTTCCCAATTACATGCAGCTTTGGGGCGTGCCGCGGAGCCTGGGCGCGCGGGTGCGGACGTTCCGGCTCCGGCCCGAACAGAATTGGGAGCCCGATTGGGAGGAATTCGAACGCGCCGTCGAGCCCGGGACGCGGATGGTGTACGTTTCGAATCCAAACAATCCGACGGGTTCTGTTTTATCGGATGAAGCGATGAAGAGAATCGTCGAGCGATGCGAGCAAACCGGCGCGTACCTGATCGCCGACGAAGTGTACGCCGGCGCCGAGGTTTCGCGGCCGTTGACCAAGAGCTTCTGGGGCATGAGCGACCTCGTGATCGTGACCAGCGGGCTGTCGAAGGCGTGGGGCATTCCAGGCGTGCGGATCGGATGGATCGCCGGGCTCAAGGAGCTGATCGCGGAGTGCTGGGCGCAGCACGATTCGATCACCATCTGCCCCGGAAAATTATCGGACCGGGTGGCGCGGATCGCGGTGGCGCCGGAGAATCGGGCGAAGTGTTTTGCGCGGACCCGCGAGGTGCTGAACACGAATCTGCGGATCGCGCGCGAGTGGGTGGCGGGGCTCGACGGATTCCTTCAATGGCGCGAGCCGGATGCCGGCGCGATCGCGCTGATGAAATATGGCGCCGATACGGGCTCGATCGAGCTCGCGGAGCGAATCCGCACGCGGCAGAGCACGCTGGTGGTGCCGGGAAAGATGCTGGGGATCGAAGGATTCCTGCGAATCTGGCTGGGGGCGCGCGAAGATTATCTTCGCGAAGGGCTGCGGCGAATCGCGGAAGAGCTACGGCCAGCGGCAGTTTCCGCGGGCTAGACAAGTTTCATGGAGAGCAAGGACGATTGCCGAGCACGCCGGCTGTTGAGGAATGCCGTTTGCTAGACGGGTGAAACTGGTTTATGCGATTTTCCAAAAAATGACCTAAGGCGTTTGCCTGATCCCCCAAGTGAGCATCACCGCCGATAAAACCGATAGCGTTGTTGAACGCCGCACAACCCATGACAGAAGACCAGCAGCGGGACGCGCAGAACGCGGCATTGAATTGCTATCTTGCGGCGCTGCTGGCCGCCGCGAACGCGATGGCGCAGGCATGCCCGGAGGTCGGCGGGATTTACCGGCATCGTTTGACGCGGCTGCGGGCGCGGCTGGCGTTCGATTCCTCGGCGGAATCGATCGAGGAGAGCCGCAGCGCGGTCGAAACGGAGCTGAGGGAATACGGGGCCGAGGCGTCGGCTTACGCAAGGCATCACACCGGCGAACTGCGAGCCGCGCTGGGCGCAGTCGAAGAGATCGCGCACGCTATGGCGCAGCGCCAGGATTTTTACGCAACCCGTTTGCGCCAGTTCGCCAAGCACATGGAGACGGCGGATTATCCGGCGAGTCCCGAGGGCGTGCAGGAGGTGGTCGCGCTTCAAGCCGCAGGACTGTTGAGCTGCGTGGAGAGCATGAATCACGAGACGCACTCGCTCGCGACGCACTTGCGCGACGCGCTGGCCGGCGTGGAGCAGCGGATCAAAGAGGCGTCGCTGAGCGATCCGCTGACGGGGCTGATGAATCGCCGTGAGATGGAGCGGCGGATCGAAGCGCTCCAGGCAGCGGGCAAGAATCCCGTGCTGCTGCATTTTCATTTGACCGGTCCGGCGTCGGGCGAAGTAACACCGCAGGTGGCGGCGCGGCTCGCGTCGCAATTCCGCCATAAGGATTTCATCAGCCGCTGGAACGAGACGGACTTCATGGTGCTGTTTCAAGGCCCTGTGGAAATCGCGCAGTCGCGAGCGGAGCGGATCGTGCCATGGGTGGCGGGGCGATATACGCTCGAAGACGGGCAGAGCGTCGAAGTGGGCGTGGAAGTCGCATTGCTCTCGCCCGAACTGGCGCGGTCTGCGGTGTAATCGCATCCCGATTTGTACTAACGCGCGCGATTTGTACTAACTTGATGGAGTGCAGTCCTTCAAATCTGTCCCCGTGCTTGTGACAGGCGCGGGCCGCGGGATTGGCAAACGTCTGGCGATCGGATTCGCGGCCGCGGGTGCGCGCGTAGGGCTCCTGGCGCGCAGCAAAACGGAGCTGGACCTGTGTCATCTGGAGATCGAACATGCGGGCGGATCGGCGCTGCGCATCCGCGCCGATGTTTGCGATTTCGAGCAGATGAGCGCGGCGGTGGAGCGCATGCGCGTCCACTTCAACCGTCCTGTCCAGGTGATGATCTGCGCCGCGGCGGTGCAGGGTCCCATCGGACCGTTCGTCGAAGCTTCGCCCAAGCTATGGAATGAGACGGTGCAGACGAATCTGGTGGGCGTGATGAATTCCTGCCGGGCGGTGCTGCCGCAAATGATCGAACGGCGATCGGGGAAGATCATCGTGCTCACCTGCGGCGGAGTCTCGACGGGGCGTCCAAATTTTTCCGTGTATGCGGCGACCAAAGCCGCGGTCGCGCGATTCGTGGAAAGCGTCGCGGGAGAGTTGCTCGATCACAATGTGCAGATCAACTGCCTGTCTCCGGGCGAAACTTACACCCACATGACCGATCAGATCCTGACGGCGGGCGAACGCGCGGGGTGGCGCGAGATCGAGCACGCGCAGGAGGTCCGGATGACGGGCGGCGTCGCGCCGGATAAACAAATGGAGCTGATGCTGTTTCTCGCCTCCGAACAATCCAATCACGTGACCGGCCGCTTGATCGGCGTGAAAGACGACTGGAAGAGGTTGAAAAGCGGCGCGATGCACCAGGAATTGTACACGCTGCGGCGTGTACAGAAACTCTGAGGCATCTGGTCCGTTCAGGCAACTCGAGCGGCGTTCGTCCGGAAATTTTCGCCACTCGCCGGTTTTCGAGTGGAGCGCGCGCGGGTGCCGTTAAAATAAAGCCCATGGAACTCACGCTCGGGCTGAAAGGCACGCGAATCATAGCGCTGGTGGACGATTTGTACGACGAATTGGCGCTGTGGCATCCGGTGCTGCGGTTGCGTGAAGAAGGCGCGGACGTCGCGTTGGCGGGCGCCGAAGCGGGGCACGTTTACCGCAGCACGCTCGGTTATCCGGCGCGATCGGATCTCGCTTACGGCTCGGCGCTGCAGCGCGAATTCGACGGCGTCCTGATTCCCGGCGGCTTCGCCGCCGATCACATCCGCAGGCACATCCGGGCAAATCAATTGATCTGCGAAATGGACTGGGACGGCAAGCTGATCGCGTCGATGGGACGCGGCGCGTGGGTGCTGTGCTCGGCTGGCATCCTCAAGGGGCGTCGCGCAACGTGCTTCTCCTCGATCAAAGACGACGTGATTCACGCGGGCGCGGAATACGAAGACGCCGAGGTGGTGATCCACGGAAACCTGGTGACGTCGCGCACGGCGGAGGACCTGCCGGCATTCTGCCGGGCGCTCCTACGAACGTTTTCCGAGCCGGTGGCGGCCTGATGGGACAGGCCATTCAGGTCCGCGCGCTGCACAAATCGTACGGCGATTTCGGGGCTGTGCGCGGAATCGATTTCGAGGTCGCCCCAGGCGAGGTCTTCGGGCTGCTGGGCCCGAACGGCGCGGGAAAAACAACCACGGTGGAGATTCTCGAGGGCCTGCGGCCACGAACTTCGGGTGACGTGAAGGTGATGGGTTTCGATCCGGCGACCGATGTGCGCGCCATCAAAGATCGGATCGGGGTGTGCCTGCAATCGACCAATCTGCCCGACAAAATCACGGTCAGCGAAGCGCTGGCGCTGTTTGCGGCGTTTTATTCGCGGAATATCGATCGCAACAAATTGATGCAGCGCCTGCAGCTTTGGGAGAAGCGCGACTCGTACTATTCGAAACTGTCGGGCGGACAGAAGCAGAGAGTGGCGCTGGCGCTCGCTATGGTCAACGATCCGCAGATGATCTTCTTGGACGAACCCACGACCGGCCTCGATCCGCAGGTGCGGCACGAAATTCACGCGCTGATCAGCGAGCTGCGCGCCGGCAAACGCACCATCCTGTTGACCACGCATTACATCGAAGAAGCCGAACGATTATGCGATCGGGTGGCGATCATCGACGAGGGAAAAATTATCGCGCTCGGCACGCCGCGCGAAATTCAGGCGCGGACGCTGGGGCAATCTTTGATCGAGATTCGCACGACCCAGCCGATGCCGGCCGAGGTGCCGCAATTCGAGCACGCGGGGAAATCGTCGCTCAACGCGGATCGAACCGCGTTGGCGGTGTATTCGGCCCGGCCCGCGCGCACATTGCCGGAACTGGTGAAATGGATCGATCAGAACGGGATCGATCTCGAAGATATTCATCTGAAGCGGCCGACGCTTGAAGACGTGTTCATCGAGCTGACGGGGAAAAGATTGAGGGACTGAATGAAGGCTTACGCCGCGCAAATCCGGATGAATCTGCGGCTCATGTTTCGCGACCGCTCGGTGATTTTTTTCAACTATCTGTTCCCCCTGATTTTCTTCTTCATGTTCGGACAGATGATGCATGCCCAGCAGGGCGGCGCGCTGCAAGTGGTCAATATGGTGCTGATCATCGGCATCCTCGGAACGGGATTTTTCGGCGCGGGGATACGGGCGGTGTTGGATCGGGAGCAAAATATTTTGCGCCGGTTCAAGGTCGCGCCGATCAACGCCGGACCCATTCTGGTCGCGTCTTTGGTAAGCGGCCTGGTGAATTATCTTCCGCTGGTGATCCTCATCGTGGCGCTGGCGCATATTCTCTACGCGATGCCGTATCCCGCGCAGCCGGTTTCGTTTCTGGTCTTCGTTTCGCTCGGCGTGGTTGCGTTCCGGGCGCTCGGCGGCATCATCGCGGCGGTGGTGAATTCGATGCAGGAGAGCCAGATCCTGATCCAGATTTTGTATTTTCCGATGCTGTTGCTGAGCGGCGCGACCATTCCTCTGGCGATCATGCCGGTCTGGCTGCAAAGCGTGGCGCAGTTCATCCCGTCGACGTATCTTTCGACGGGCCTCGAAGGAATTTTATTGGGGCAGGAGACGATTTTCGACAATCTCAGTTCGGTGGCGGCATTGGTGACCACAGCCATAGTCGGGACTTTCCTCGGCGTGAAATTGTTCCGCTGGGAAAAAGAGGAAAAAATGCGCGGATCGGCCAAGCTGTGGGTGCTGGCCGTGCTCGCTCCGTTCGTGCTGATGGGGACCTGGCAGGCGCACGCCAAAAGCAATCTTGCGAAGGTGCAGATGCAGGCGCACGATCTCGAACGGCGGCGCTCCTGGCTGATCAAGGACGCGCGATTGTTTCTGGGCGACGGAACGGTGGTGGAGCGCGGAGCGGTGCTGGTGCGCAATGGAAAAATCGAATCGATTTTCACCGGCGATGCGCCGGATGCGAAGGTGCTCAAGGCGGAAGCGATCGAGGCTTCGGGAAAAACGCTGATGCCGGGATTGATCGATGTGCACGTTCATCTGGGCGCTACGGGCGGGATTTATGCTTCGGGGAAGGATTATCAACCGGTCGAAAAATCGATGCCTCGCGAGCTTGCGGCGTATCTATACAGCGGCGTCACGGCGGTAAAAAGCGCCGGCGATTCGACCAGTGACGTCCTCAGGCTTCGCGGCGAGATCGCTTCAGGCGAAAAACTGGGCGCGGAGCTGTTCGTGGTGGGTCCGCTATTCACCACCGAAGGCGGGCACGGCACCGAGTATGCCGCGAGCCTTCCCGCACAGATGCGTCCCGCGTTCAACGCGGAGTTTCTGCGGATGCCGAAAACCGCCGAGGATGCGCAGCAGCAAGTTGCGGAGCTGAAGAAACGCGGAGTGGACGGAATCAAAATTATCCTCGAAGCGGGCGCCGGATCACGCAGGTTCGAACGAATGGAGGTGGCGATGGTGCGCGCGGTCGCCGAAGCAGCGCGCGCCAACGGATTGCCCGTCGTGTGCCATACCGGCGATGCGCGCGACGTCGCCGACGCTCTGGATGCGGGAGTGAACGGCATCGAGCATGGTTCGTTTCGCGACGCGATTCCGGAAAAATTATTCGCGCGCATGAAACAAATGGGTGTCACTTACGATCCGACGCTGACGGTCGGCGAAGCGTTCGAGGATCTGGCCCGCGGTCACGCTGACCCGCTCGAGCGGTCGCTGGTCGAGCAAGTCGGGCCGCCGGCGCTCATCCAATCCACGAAAAGAATCCTGATTTCGGAGCAGGGATCGGCGATCCGGCAAGGCTTCGCGAATTTTCCAATGTCGCTCGAGCAAGGCAAACAAAATCTGCTGGCGGCGTGGCGAGCCGGAGTCGCGCTGGTTGCCGGAACGGACTCGGGAAATCCTCTGCTGATCCACGGCCCGGCCATTCATCGCGAGCTGCAACTCTGGGTGTCGGCGGGCGTGCCTGCCGCTGTCGCGCTCGAGGCCGCAACGCATGGCGCGGCGAAACTGCTGCGCGCCGATCAGCGAATCGGCCTCATGGAAACGGGCTACGAAGCGAGCCTGCTGCTCGCGGACGGCAATCCACTTCAGGACATCGGCTCAACCGAGCACGTTTCGATGGTCCTGTTCAAAGGCCAGCGTGTCGACCGCACGGAGCTGGTCGATCAGCAGTAGCGCGGGACGCGGCCCGTTGCGCTATCGCCCAAAAATTTTGAGACGCCACTCGCGCAATTTTTCGCGCCACGCGGATTCGGGCGGCGCGGCTGAGGGCAGCGGATCGAAATTGCGCACGTCGCGGACTTCCGGCAGCGGCGGCGGCGGCTGATACAGCACTTTCGAAATCATGCGCACGTGATAGCCGGCGAATCCGTAGGTGCGCTTGTACAACTTGCCATTGCTATCTTGAAGCACCAGCGAAAAAGATTTTTCGTCCTGCCCCGGTATCGATTTGGCTTCCACCGGATAAAAGCCCTTCACGTTGCGCTCGATGTAGGCGGTTTCGTAATGATGGTGCCGGACGCTCCACACGAAGACGCGAAAACTATCGAATTCGTAGTTGAACTCGTTGGAGGATGCGGTAGTCCACAGCCAGTTGTGCTTGATCTCGCCGTTCTGCTTGTCTTTCACGTCGCCGAGCGGAAGATACGCGGTGATGCGATGCCCCTCGGCATACTGTGCGACTTCATCGGGGATGGACATGAACAGCATCCTCGACAGGACCCAGCCCACCTTTCCTTCCTGATTGCGCACCAGGCTCCAATCGTCCATCGGTGGGGCGGCGGTTCGCTCCGCGGGGGGCGCATAGCCTGGGAGATCGGAGGCGCGCGGGCGCGAAATGGCCTGCCAGTCCGACGGCGGCGGCGGCGGAAGCGGCATCGGCAGCGCGCCGGCCGATCGCTTGGAATCCTTGCCCTTTTTTTTCGGTGCGGGCGCGTGATGAATCACGGCGGTAGCTCCCGCGGCCGTCCCTGTGCGCGGCGCGACGCGATGGCCGATCACTTCCACCGACCCCGATTCGGGGATCTGGAAAAAACTCGGCGACTGGCGGCTCGGCTCGGCGTGCATGTTGAGCGTATCGTAGACCTTCGCCGCGCCCATCGAGGGAAGTTTGGCGGCGCTTTCGGCCAGGCGGCGCAGATCTTCCATTTGCACCGGCGAGAGCAGCAGGTTGCCGTCGGTCCAGCCGACGATGCCGTCGGGCGTTCGGACCTTCACAAAGCGGCGCCGGATTTCGAGCACGTCGAGTTTGTCGCCATGCCTGGCCACGCCCACAACGGGCGCTTTCGACGCGAGATCCTTGCGCAGGTTGAGGCTCGCGGGTCCGGCGTAGGCCACGCCGGCCGAGGGTTGCTGCGGTGCACGGGAAGCGCACGCGCTGACGAGGCAGCACGCCAGATACAGGAGCCAGGTCAGCCGATTCCCAGGTCGTCCACGCGCTCGAGCGGAGCGCCGCAGCGGCGGCAGATCAAGGACGCGCAATCGCCGCACACCAGCGGATCGTCTACCGGCTGGCGGCACTGCGGGCAATAAAATTCGGCGGTGGCTTTCTCCCCCATCGACGTCGCTTTCGTCGGCAATTGAATGCAACAACCCCTTGAGCAAGCCCTTCGGCAATGCTATTTCGCCGGCGCCGGAAGCTTGGCGTCCTGCTCGGCGGCGATGACGTCGGCGCGGGCCTTCAGGAACACATCGTATTGGCCCATCAGATCGCGAAACACGGCATCGCCCAGCACTTTGTAACCAGTCCCCGTAAAGTGGACGTGATCGTATTGCGCCATGCCGGCCATCACCCATTGCTGCATCGATCCTTTACCGCCCATTTTCGCGCGTTCATCCCAGAACGCGCATCCGCTGGAGGCCGCGGCCTGCCGCTGCGCCTCGACGATCGTGTCGATCTGATCCATCGCGTGCCAGCCCTTGCGTGTGTGGACCCACCGGTCCGGCGGACCGATGATCAAAATGGTCGCCGTCGGCGCGGCTTCGCGCAACCGCCCGATCAGTGCCGAAAACATGTCGCGATACGTGTCCACCGTCCAATCCTTGCGGCCCGCTTCATTGGTCCCATAGGCGAGCACGATCAGCGACGGATTTCTCCGCTCGATGTTCGAGCGCAGCAGCGGCTCATTCCAATCGAGCATGATCGACGCCGCCGCGCCGTTGATGCCCAGCGTTTCATAGGTCACGCCCGTGGAATTTTCGGCGACCCATCCGAACAATCGCACCGGCGCATGATCGAGCGTCTCCACTTCGAACTTGTGCGTGCCGGCAACGGCGTCGTAATGATAGTAGCCGGGACCTTCCTCGCCGTCGGTCGAAATCTGCTCCACCGGATTTCCGTTGTCGTAAACCTGCAGCGATCCGCCGCCGGGCTGTTGCAGATAAAACAATTCGAATTGCTGGCCGTCGGCGAGCAGGTACACCGCTTCGTGCGGCGAACGCGTGGTCATGCTGACGCCGCCGAGCCCGTACATTCCGTCGCCCGGCCGGCCGACCAGGCCGTCGGTGTGCCAGCCGCGCGTCGATCCGGTGCGCACGTCTTCGCGCCGGTACCCGTTCCACGGCCGCCCCGCGAGCGAATATCCGCTGCCGCCGTCGCCGAATTTTTCCTGGAAGTGACTGCGCAGTGCGCCGGTCCATTCATCCGCCGCCGTGTGCGAATCGCCGTATTGCAGGATGCGGACCGGTCCGGGCATCTCGCCTTTCTGATGGCGATAGAGCAGCTCGAAAAACGGCACCAGCGCCGCCGCGTTTTCCACCGGAAGCTCCTCGCCATTGGCGACCTTGGTGAACACGCCTTCGTGCGCTTCCATGCGCGTCTTCGCGCTGACCGCGGGACCTCTCGGAATCACGCGCCGCCGCACGGCCGCGACTTTTCTGGCCGCGGTCTTCACCGGAGATTTTTTCGCCGCCGCCGCGGAGGGCGCAGCCTTGCCCGCGCTCGACCGGTATCTTCGCCGCTTGGATTTCGCCTTCGCCTTGACCGCGGGCTTGGTCGCGGTTTTGTTCTGATCGACCGGAACGGCGGCCGACGACACCATCGCTCCGGCGAGCACGGCGATCCCGAGTTGGACTCTGAAGCGCGTCATTTCTCCTCGAGGGCGGCCGTGGTGCTGGTCGCCTTCAATTGTCGAAGCTTATATTGGTTATACCCATCCCGCAGGGCATTGTACAAGAGCTCGCCCACGATTTTCGCGCCGGCCGGCATGGGATGAATGAAGTCGGCGCCCACCAGACGAGGCTCGGCCGCGTACCAGCGGCCCATGGTCCCCGCGCCGCCCATCGCCTCGTAAGTATTGAAAAAGGCCGCGCCGGTGTCGTGCGCGACCTGCGATTCGATGTCGACCAGGTGCGGCAGCTCCGGCACCGTCTCGATCTCGCCGCCCGTGGTTCGCTCGCCGCGATCCATCGGGCTCATCAGCAGAATCGACGTTTCCGGAAGCGCGGCGCGGATTCGCCGCACCACTTCCTTCATCTCGGGCGCCCAGGTTTTGTCGACGAATTGGGCGAATCCGCTCTCATTGGTGCCGTAGTTGACGATCACCAGGTCCGGCTTGTAGTGGCGCAACTCCGTGGCCCAATGCCGTTCATTGAAGGACCTCGACAACAGCGTCACGTTCGCGCCGTTGATGCCGAGGCTGCTGTACATCACGCCCGCGCCTTTCAGAAATTCGGCCCCATACAGACGCACCGTGCCTTGCTTCACGCGAAGCGTGAATTTGGTCGCGCCGCGCGGAATTTTGAAAGACGCATAGCCGGGCGCTTTCGCTGTCGCCGCCGTATCCACCGCGCCGAGTTCCTGCCCATCCGCGTCCATGGTGAACGAGCCTCCGCCGGGTTGGCTCAAATACGCCGCCTCGATGGTATCGGGATGGCTGCTGCGCAATCGCCACTCGGCCGTCGCGCCCGGCGTGCCGAAAAAGCTCACGCCGCCCAGGCCGTGCATCCCGTCTTTCGTCGTCGCAATGCCGGCGATGTCGATCTTCCAACTGGACGCTTCCATCTCGACGCCGCGATGGTTGTACCACGCCCACGGCCGCGCGATCAGCACGAATCCGCTGCCGCCGTCGCCGAATTCTTTTTGCAGCATCGCGCGCGCGTCGGCCGTGATCAGGTCGCCGGTGGTCGGCGAATCGCCGTAATGCAGAATGTGCGTGGTCGCGCCCTTCAGCAGCGATTCGTAAAAATGATCCAGCGCACGCTGCGGATCCGATAGATGCGCCGGCGCGCGGCTCTCCAGCAGGTTGACGCGCGCTTCGGCGAGCCTGGCCGGGTCGTTCTCGCCCTGATCCTTTAATTTCGGAACCGGAAGATCCACCACCGCGCGCACATTCTGCGGATCGAACGATTCGTAATTCCGGAGCGCCGGTGCGACGCGAGGCAGCAGGATGAGCCCTATGAAGGTTAGAATCGCGAGCGTCGTCTTCACCGGCATCCTCCTTTGGACTCCTTTGAGAATCGCTCCCCTCAAAATCGGTTATAGATGAACGGCGTCGCGCCCGTCTGCGCGACATATTGCAGCCCGATCACCATCAGCGCGAGCGCGCCCGCCTGCGCGAAGAACGGCGCCCGCACAAAAATACCTTGGCTGAAATCATACCAACGCTTGGGCACGTAATGCGCCAGCGCGCCCAGAATCAGGACGAACGCGAGCGGCGCCGAGATGTTCGCGACCGACGCGGTCAGCGATCCGATGCGCGCCAGAATCAACATCGCGTTATCGAGCGCCGGCGCGCGGAAAAATATCCACGCGAAGGTCACGAAATGGAATGTGACGAAAATATTCACGTAGCGCCAAAAGCCCGTGGCCTTCGCGGTTCCTGTTCGCGTCTGCCAGAACCTCACGATCGCGAGCCCAAGGCCGTGCAGCGCGCCCCAGATTGCGAAATTCCAGCTCGCGCCGTGCCACAATCCTCCGAGCACCATGGTGATGATCAGGTTCACGTACACCATCGATTTCACTCGTTTGCCCGGCAGCGAAAAATACAGATAGTCGCGCAGCCAATTGGAAAGAGTGATGTGCCAGCGGCGCCAGAAATCCGCGACGTTTTCCGCCGCGTAGGGCGCGTTGAAATTCTGCGGCAGCTTGATGCCCAGCAACAGCGCCGATCCCATCGCGATGTCCGTGTAGCCCGAAAAATCGTAGTAAATCTGAATCGCGAACGCGTACGCCGCAATCAGCGTTTCGGTGCCGCTGTACAGATTCGGAAAATCGAACACTCGATTGACCAGATTCACCGCGAGAAAATCCGCGATCAGCAATTTTTTCATCAGTCCCATGCCGATGAGAAACAGCGCGCGCCCGCCGTCGGTGGCCTCGAGCGGTTTGCGTTTTTCGAATTGATCGATGAGCGTCGAAACGCGCGTGATGGGGCCCGCGAGCGTCGTCGGGAAGAACGAGACCGAGGCCAGATACGCCAGATAACTGCGCGTGCCTTTCGCGTCGCGGCGATACAAATCGATGGTGTAGGTCAGCGCCTGAAACACGTAAAACGACAGGCTGACGGGCAGAACCCAGTGCCATTCGGGAACGGGACGTCCGGTGGCCGCCGACCAGTTCTGGAAAATGAACGGCACGTACTTGAACGAGACCAGCAGGCCGACGTTCATCAGGATGCTGGCCGTGACCAGAATCCGCCGGACCAGCGGACGCTTGGAATATTGCAGCCCGAGCCCGAACACGTAGTCGCAGCTCCCCACGGCCGGGATCAGCGCCAGGTAAAACAGGTCCCATCGCGCGTAGAAAAAGTAGTTCGCAAACAGGATGACGCCGAGCGCCAGCAGCCGGACCCGCGAGACCGGCCAGTACAGGAAAAAGATGGCCGCCAGAAAAACGAAATAGGTCGAAGACGACAGCAGCAACTTACAGGATACAGGAGCGGAAATCCTATTTGGCCGGATACGTCTTAGAATATTTGTTGCGCGGGTTAAAAATTTCGAACGACCCGTTCTCCTGCGCCGTCACTTTCAGATAATTCCCTGCACATCGTTCTTCCAGATTCGCGATCATCGGGTCCGGCGCATTGGTGGCTGATCCGCCCGCGATCGCGAAATGCAACTGCCACAAATCCTCGAGACCGGGCGAGCCCTTCACCGTTTTCCATCCCGCGGGATCGCCGCCCTTGCGCGGTCCGTTGTTCATGATCGCCACGCGCGGCGCCATCCCGTAAATCGCCTTCGATCCCTCGCCGCCGTGATGCGAGATCAGGTACAAATCCACCTTGCCCACGTGATTTTCCGGGCACAGCAGCGCAACCTCTTTGTTCCACGTCAGATCGCCGAAATCCGCGAAACGAAATTTTCCCAATTCGACGATCACCCCGGCCGAGCGAGCGTTCTCCGCGTTCTCGTCCTTCTGCGGCTCGATGCCCGCGCAAAACGGATTCGGCTGGCCCGCGCCATTCAGGGGGCGATCGATGTGCCCGCCATTCGCCGTCACCACCGTCACTTCCAGCCCCTTCACCGGAATCGTGTCGCCCGGCTTGACGATCCTCCGGTCGCGATCTTTGACGGTTTCTAGATACGCCTCGTACGTCCGCTGATGCTCGGCGGAAGTCTCGACGCTCGGTCCCGGATCGAAAAATACGCCGACTGGAAGCCGCTCCAGCAGATTCGGCACGCCGCCTTCGTGATCGGAATGATGATGGGTGATGAGCAGATAATCGATGCGCTTCACGTGACCGACCTTGGCCGCGTCCGCGATCCGGTCCGCGTCGCGTCCGCTGTAATCCGAATAGCCGGCGTCGATCAGCAGCGTCTGCCCCGAAGGCGAGACGATCAAGGTCGACTGCCCGCCTTCCGTGTCGATGAAGAAAATCTCCAGGTTTCGCGCGAACATGGCCGAACCGGCCAGCGCGACCACCAGGAAAAGGGCGCCCTTCCGCATCACGTTCGATCCTAACGCCGTGGCGGGAACGGATTCAAGTAACGTATCGTACATATATATAAGCGCGTTGCGCGTATATAAGCGCGTTGCGCGGCTCCAAAACATTCAGCATGCCCTATTGCGTTCAATGCGGAAATCAGGTCGCCTCGGCCGATCAATTCTGCGCGAAATGCGGCGCGCGCCAGGACCAATCCTCGGGCGCGCGACCTGCAGGCGGCTCCCCGCCCATTCCCGATCTCACCGGCGGAATCAGCAATCGCAACGCCGCGCTGCTCTGCTACATCCCCATGGTCGGATGGATCGCCTCCATCGTCGTGCTCGCCAGCGAGCGGTTCCGCCGCGAAACGCAAGTGCGCTTTCATGCGTTTCAGGGTCTGTATCTTTTCGTCGCCTGGCTTCTGATCGAATGGGTGATTTCCCCTGCGCTCTACATCACCGATTGGGGCGCGGGATTCCCATTGCATCGCCTGTTCACCAGCGGCCTGCAATTAGTGATCTTCGCGGCCTGGATCGTCATGATCATCAAGGTAAGCCACGACGAAAATTACAAGCTGCCCATCGTCGGCGAACTGGCCGAGCGCTCGGTAAGCGAACAGCGGACTTAGGACGCTTGTTGGTACGCCGGAACCGCGGCCCAGCTTCTTTCCACGCGGCGGCCCCAGCGCATCGCGAACCACGCTTCCAGCGCATAATTCACCATCGTCACCGCCGGCACCAGCGCGAATAGCGGAGCCAGCAACATCGCACCCCGATGTTCGCGGACCAGCTCGGTCCCGATCTCGAAAATCGCGCGCGTCAGTTTCCAGTAATCGCCGGACTCGCCGATGGCGATACTTCTTCCCTGCTTCAAGCCGGCCAGAAATTCCTGCCTGTTCCGCGCGCCGGCGACTTCCGTATACGTGCGTGCGACGCTCGCCATGGTGTGCGCGTCGCTTCCGCCCACGGCGATTTTTCCCGCTCTCGCCGCGAATGCCGACGCATGACGGTTCGCCGCTTCGATCATCTGCCCGTTGCGCGTCTCCACCGCCGGAAACCGCGCGGCGAATTCCTCGAAATCGGCGTCGGTTCGCGACCCCGTCAATCCGCTGAACACATGATTGATGCTGAACAGCAATTCCTGATCTTCCAGGTATGCGAGCAGCGAAGGCAGATCGTCGCGGCGGCGCTGCAGCTCCGCGTGATGCCGCTCCTCGATGCCGTACACGCCCATGTGCAGGCGGGTTCCGTTGGTGGTGGTGCAGCTTACTTCCTCGCTCAGGAAGAAATCGGGACGCGAGCGCAGCGGCTCCACGGCGTCGATCGAATCGTGATCGGTCACCGTCACCAGATCCATGCCGCGCCGCTTCAAGGTGTCGTACAGCGCGTGCGGATCGTTATAGCTTTCCCGGGCTATCCGGTCGAGCAGAGGTATCGTGCACATGCCCGAATGAATAGTGTGGACGTGCAGGTCGCACTTCATGCGCCCTTTATAGCAATGCTTTGTTACAGTCCGGATGTTTTTGCAACAAACATTTGTTACATTGTCTGTTTTTATCGATGGTGATACGAAATGAAGGCCTCCGCGCCCGTTTTCCCCATGTACCGCTCCAGGAGAGTCCGGCCCATCCTCTGAAGATCGACCACCACCAGCCCGTCCAGCACGTCGGAAAACAGCGGGTCGACGTTGAATGCCAGCACTTCCCCGCCCGCATTCAGATATTGCCGCAGCAGCACCGGAATTCCCTTCCCGTCCGGCTCGATGTCGGCGATGACGTCGGAAAGCTCCTCCACTTTTTCGACCAGCGACCCGAGCAGTTGCGCATCGCATCCCTCAAACCGCCGCGCGTGGAACCGTTTTCGCGGCTCGACGAGCGCAGCCAGCGGATGGCTCCCGAGCCGCGCGTTGAGATAGGCAACGATCAGCGTCCGCGAGGCTCCCGTGTAATCCCGGCTGATGCTTACCGGCCCGAACAGCACGCGATATCGCGGATGCCGCGCCACGTACTGCCCGATTCCCTTCCACAGCACCAGCAGCGGCGCGTAGCTTTTCTGATACTCCGGCCGCACAAACGACCGCCCCAGTTCGAGCGCCGGATGCAGCGCCTCCAGCAACCCCGAACGGAACCGGAACAGCGTGTTCGTATACAATCCCCGCGGCGAATCCACCGCGTCCGTTCCGGCGAGCCGGTACGCGCCCACCACTTCGCTCGTTTCCGGTTTCCAGATCCACAGGTGCTGGTAATTCGCGTCGAACCGGTCCAGATCGAGCGATCTTCCCGTGCCCTCACCCGCGCCGCGAAACGCGATTTCCCGCAGCCGTCCGATCTCCCGCAGAATATTCGGAATCTCGGACGCGCCGGCGAAATATACCTGATAATCGCTGCTTTCCAGCAGCTTTTGCGATGGCGCGAGCGCAGCCACTTCCGCGCGCATCGCCGCCGCATCGACCGCTCCGGCGATCGGCGCCGGCCCCGCCCCAAACGCGGGCCCAAGCAGGTTCCAGCGCTTTTTCGCCTCCCTCGCTCCCAGCACGTGCGTCCGCGATCGCAAATACGCCGTCGCGTCTCGATCCTCCTTCAGGCGACCGGCGAGAATCGGCCGCCCGATCGACACGCGGATCGTGCGCCCGCGCTTGTTCAGCAACTCGCGAGGCAGAAGCGCGGTGCGCAGCCCGGGATGGATCAATCCCGCGATCTGAAATCCCGCGCCGTTGGCGCCATGGAAATACGCGGGCAGCGCCGCGGCTCCGCTGATCCGAATCAATCGCGCGACGTTCGCGTTCCAGGCCGGGTCCGCGATCTGCATCTTCGGCCATTGGAGCGACGCCACTTCGCCCGCCGGAAACGTCACCAGCACTCCGCCTTGCTTCAACCATTCGAGGCTCGCGCGCAGCGACTTCCAGTTCGCCTTGGCCGCGCCCCCGAACGGGTCTACCGAGATCAGCCAGGAATGGAGCGCCGGCACGCTCGCCAGCAGCGAATTCGCCAGAAATTTGAAATCCGGCCGGACACAGGCGATCCACGCCCCCAAAATCGCGCCCTCCACCAATCCGAACGGATGATTCGCCACCACCACCACCGGACCTTTTTGCGGAAGCCGCCGCAAATCCTCCGCCCGGAACTCGTATTTCACATTCAAATTGCCGAGAAAACGCGCAAACATCGCGGCATCGTCGCCCGAGCGCGCCGCGTTCATCCACTCGCGTTCAATCTCGCCCGGAAACAGGAATTCGTGCAGCAATTTTCCCGCGCCCCCAATCGGAGTCCGCTCCAGCATGCTCCGCGCCGCATCAAACACCCCCTGCGATCTGGTCGCCATAGGTAGACCTCCGGCCATAGCTTAGAGAATGCAGGTTAAAAATCGATGTGCGGCGGGTTACAGAAAAGACGACTGGACGCGCTCAGGCAGAGGCGATTAGGGATTCCAGGCGCGTCCGACCTCCACGATGGCGTAGAATGCGGGAAGGCGCTCCGTTTCCCTGCGCCCGCCAGATCGCCAACGCCGTGGATCTGGAGCTTAAGATTCTGCCGGAGGAAGTCGCGGCAACCCCAATGACAACCCTATTATTGAAGACTGGCTGGTTTTTGGCCGCAGCAGCGCGGCTCTCCGCTCTGTTCGCAATCGTGTGCATGATCGCCCCGGCCCAGACCCCGAACTCGACCGGGATAACGATCACTCTGGCGGGACAGTCGATGATCCGATCAGACATTCGCGAGACCGCACCGGCGGCAGTGCCGGTGATCCAGGGGCTCTTGAAGGGTGATGTGGTGTTCACCAATCTCGAAGCCGCAGTGGCCGAAAAAGGCGAGACGGTCCACGAGGGCAGGGGGTTTCTAGCTCCGCCTGAAGCGCTCGATGCGCTGACAACGTTCGGTTTTAACTTGTTGTCCTTGTCCGACAACCACTCATTCGATCTCCAGGTCACGGGCATTCAGAACACGATCCGGGAAGCGGACAGCCGAAAGATCGTTCATGCCGGGACTGGAAACAACTTGATCGAAGCTTCAGCGCCAGGCTATCTGCATACCCCGAAGGGCACGATAGCCCTGATAGCAAGTGCGTCAGGGCTCATTATGCCCGGAGGATCTGCTGGAGCGGATCGGCCGGGCGTAAATGAGCTTCGCGTCGAGGCTGGTGATCAAGAAAATGAGGCGACGAAGGATCTGCCCGGCGCGCCCGCAAACACGCCGAATCCGGAGGATTCGCAACGCATCCTTCTGAGTATTCGTGACGCCCGTAAGCAGGCGGACCTCGTGATCGTGTATCAACATAACCACGTTTTCGGGAACCACTCGTTCACGACCATCTTCACCGAAGGGATGCAGGAACGCCTCGCCCCGAATGATTGGCTCAAGAAGTGGACGCATGCGGAGGTGGATGCAGGGGCGGACATCGTGGTGATGCATGGTGCACCTCTGTTGCACGGGGTTGAGATTTATCATGGAAAGCCCATCTTTTACGATCTGGGCAATTTCATTTACAACTTGCCGCCGACGCTGGCATACATCCACGAACCGATGAATTGGGAGAGCGTTGTCGCGTACGTACAATTTCGGGGGAAAACCATGCAGTCGATTTCGTTTCGGCCGATCATCTTGAACTACGTCGGTGAGGGCCAGCCCGATATCCACAACGAGTACGCCAACAACCAGTTCCTTGAGACGCGCGGCTTGCCATCGCCGGCGACGGGTGCGCGGGCAGGTTATATTCTTCAACGTCTCGCGGAGCTGTCGAAGCCTTTTGGCACCAAACTTGAAATAAAGCGCGACACGGCGGAAATTAAACTGAAAACCGGAAATTAGCTCTCGAATCTTTGTGCCCCCGCGCAGTTGAGCATAGAGCCCATTGCTGACGCGACCCTGCTCGACTCGATTCCGTCCAATGGGTTGTCAACCCGGAAGGAACCGGGGTGCTCGCGTGACTTCCGAGCAAAGCGCCCTGATCGTCTCCTCCGCGCGTAGCGCAGCTATCGCGACCCCGGGCAGAGCTGCAACAAAGCTCGCGCCAGCTACGCTTGTAGCCTCTATTTGTTGGAGGCGGCATCCGGGATGAGGTGATAGCATTCTCTTTACGAGATCTGCGAAACGAAGGAGGTTCCGGTGTGAAAACCGCTTACACGCGACGAA
>DATHCE010000177.1:0-3353 GCA_035319685.1 Bryobacteraceae bacterium
GCGTTTTCATCGGCAGCGATACGGCGCTCGTCGCCCCGGTGCGCGTCGGTGACGGCGCATACGTGGCTGCAGGCTCCGTGATCACGGACAATGTTCCCGCTGACGCGCTCGCGATCGCGCGGGGCCGCCAGGCCAACAAACTCGGCTGGGCTCGTGCCAAGCGCCGAGAATTGAGCGCCGTGAAGTCACCGAAAAAATCCAAGAGATCTTCCAGGCGCCGCGCCCGGCGCCGCAAAGCTTCCGACCGTCCGAAATCAAGATCCCACCGCCGCTGACCTGTCGCCCGTAGGGGCACAGCATGCTGTGCCTGGCGAACTTTCTTGCTTCGTTGTCACCCATCCGCCTGTTGGCCGAACACCACCGCCGCTGCTTGAAAATCACCAGCCCTCGCGAATCGTCCTGATTGCGCCCTAGAGGCACGGTTCCCCGCAACCCTCTGAAAATAGGTGCCTTGCCGAAGCGACGGCATCGGATTGCGGTTTGGCAAGGGCCGTGCATTCTGCTAAAGCGGCAGTCAAAGTAGAGAACGTGAGCAGAGGTTGAAACGAGATCGAGTTCGAAGGTCTCGGAAGGAGTCGAAGATGCGATATCTAAGAATTCTCGGAATCCTAGCAGTGCTCGGAGTTTTTCTGGTTCCAGCGGCGTCGACGCAGGCGCAGGTTCGGGTTGGCGTTGGCGTGGGAGTGGGACCCGTGGCCGTCGGAGTTGGCCCGGCTTATGTTGGCCCTGCGCCAGTGTGCGCCTACGGCTACTATCCCTACGCGCCGTATGCATGCGCACCCTACGGATACTACGGGCCTGACTGGTTTGTCGGCGGCGTCTTCATCGGCGCCGGACCGTGGTTCCACGGCTTCTATGGTCATACAGGGTATTGGGGCCACCCCGGATTCTATGGGCGTCCGGGCTTCTATGGGCGCGGACCATCTGGCCATGCGTTCGTTGCTCCGCGCGGACCGGTGGGCGGTTTCCATTCGGCACCGGCATTCCGCGGCGGCGGCGGATTCCATGGCGGCGGACGCCGGTAATTTTCATACATAACTTCATACCCGCGGTGGGAACGGCCGGAGGCGAAAGCCTCCGGCCGTTTCATTTGCGCGCTATCGAACGAGCCACTCAACGCATGTGCTAGAATTTCGGCATGAGATTCGGAGTGGTGCAGTTTCCAGGCTCGAATTGCGATGACGATGCGGTTTACGCCATCGGCAGTGTGATCGGCGAGCCCGTCGAACTCATCTGGCACCAGTCCGAACAGCTTTCCGGCTTCGACGCGCTGATCATTCCCGGCGGATTTTCCTACGGCGACTACCTGCGTACCGGCGCGATCGCGCGGTTTTCTCCCGTGATGAAAGCAGTGGGCAAATTCGCGCGTGCGGGCGGGCTCGTGCTCGGTATATGTAACGGTTTCCAGATTTTGCTCGAAGCAGGCTTGCTCCCCGGCGCGATGCTTCGCAACCAGCGCCTGCGATTTCTTTGTCGCCAGGTGCATCTGCGCGTCGAAACTACCGACACGCCGTTAACCTGCGCTGCGCGTCCTGGCCAGGTCCTGAAAATGCCGATCGCGCACATGGAAGGCAACTACTTCTGCGATCCGGCAACGCTCGCCGAGCTCGAACGCAACAAGCAGATCGTTTTCCGCTACGTCCATCCGGACGGGCGCGATGCCGGTCCCAACGATTTCGACGCGAATCCGAATGGTTCTCTCACGGCCATCGCGGGCGTCTGCAATCGTGAGCGAAATGTCGCCGGCCTGATGCCGCATCCCGAGCGCGCCGTCGAATCGTCGCTCGGCTCCTCCGACGGCCTCGTGATTCTCCGTTCGATGGTGGAGAGCCTCGCGCGACAATCCGCGGAGCGCGTTTCCGCGTAATTCATCTTCTTTGGCTGTCATCCCGAACCCAGCCGCTGCTTTTGTGGATGGCGGTGAGGGACCTGCTTTCCCCTCCCTACCTTGGCCTTGCGCTACGCATGATTTGCTGCGAAAATTTGCGCTCCGACCCCGTCTCCCGTGCCGATGATCGACACCGAAATTAAGGTCACACCCCAGATCGCGGCAGAGCACGGTCTCACCTCCGACGAATACGCGCGCATCCAGAGGATCCTGCACCGCGATCCGAATTTCACCGAGCTGGGCATTTTCAGCGTGATGTGGAGCGAGCACTGCTCCTACAAGTCCTCGCGCGTGCCTCTGAAGAAATTGCCGACGCGGGGCGCGCGCGTCGTGCAGGGGCCGGGCGAAAATGCGGGCGTGGTCGATATCGGCGACGGCTGGGTCGCCGTCTTCAAGATCGAATCGCACAATCATCCGAGTTTCGTCGAGCCGTTTCAGGGCGCCGCGACCGGCGTCGGCGGAATTCTGCGCGACATCTTCACGATGGGCGCGCGTCCGATTGCGGTGCTCGATTCGCTGCGCTTCGGACCGATTGCGCCGGGTCCATCCGCCGGAAACGCCACGTCCGAAGAGATCGAACGCAATCGCCGCATTGTCGATGGCGTCGTGCGCGGGATCGGCTTCTACGGCAATTGCTTTGGCGTGCCGAATGTCGGCGGCGAAGTGCAATTCGAGCCCTGCTATTCGAATAATCCGCTCGTCAACGCGCTGGCGCTCGGCATCGCCCGCCGCGAGGAGCTATTCTTTGCGCGCGCGCGCGGCGCAGGCAATCCCGTAATTTACGTCGGCGCGAAAACCGGACGCGACGGAATTCATGGTGCGTCGCTGCTCGCCTCAGCGGAATTCAGCGAAGAATCGCAAAAGAAACGCCCCAACGTGCAGGTCGGCGATCCGTTCATGGAAAAGCTGCTGCTGGAGGCGTGCCTCGAAGCGATGCGCACGGGCGCCGTGGTCGCGATTCAAGATATGGGCGCCGCGGGTCTTACGAGTTCGAGCTCCGAAATGGCCTCGCGCGGCGGCATGGGCATCGAAATCGATCTCAATCGCGTTCCGCAGCGCGAAGTCGGGATGACCGCCTACGAAATGATGCTCAGCGAGTCGCAGGAGCGAATGCTGCTGGTCGCCGAGCGCGGGCGCGAGCGCGAAGTTTTCGACGTCTTCCACAAATGGGGACTCGATGCACTCGAAATCGGGCGCGTCACGGATGACGGAATGCTCCGCGTGGTGCATGAAGGCCGCGTCGCGGCCGAAATTCCCGCGCACGCGCTCGCCGAAGAAGGCCCGCGCTACGAGCGCCCGGTTGCCAAGCCTGCTGCACCGCCCGCAGCCGATACGCCCCTGATCGAGTTCGCGCGAGAAGGCAGCGACCTGACCGAGAATTTTCGACGACTGCTCGCTTCGCCGGCGGTGGCGTCCAAGGAGTGGATCACCGAGCAGTACGATTCGATGATTCGAACGAACACGC
>DATHCE010000178.1:0-37410 GCA_035319685.1 Bryobacteraceae bacterium
GTTTCGAATTCTCTTATCAGCAGCGCCTTTCGATGCTGCCGGGTGCGCTCGCCGGGCTCGGGTTTTTCGGGAATTATAGCTGGACCGCTTCGCGCGTCTGCAATATTCCTGGACGTTCGGATTGCCCGGACCTTCAAAGCCAGGTTCCCAACACCTGGAACCTCAGCCCGACGTATGATCGCGGCCGCCTCTCGCTGCGCGTCGGGCTTTCCTATAATGGCGCGGGCCTTTATCAATACGAATATCAGACCTCAAACGATCCTAACCACCTTGGTCCATCCGGTCCCACCGGCGACATCTGGACCTATCCTCACCTCCAGCTCGATGCGCAGGCAAGCTTCCGGCTCGGGCATGGATTTACGGCGATCGTCTACGGTTTGAACATCACCAACGAAGTGTTCGGATATTATCAGGGCAGCCCGATCTACATCAATCAGCGTGAATGGTACAAGGCGACCTACGCAGGGGGGCTTCGCTACAATCTCAATCGTGAAAAATAATTGGCGATGGGCCGCAGTCCTCGCGTTCGGACTCACAAACGCCGTTGCGGCGGCGCCTGAGCTGAAGTATGTAGTTATCCTCAGCCGCCACGGGGTCCGTTCGCCAACTTGGGACGCGGCGCGCCTGAATCAATACTCGGCGCAGCCGTGGCCCGATTGGGGCGTGCCTCCCGGCGACCTGACCCCGCACGGCCGCGAACTCGTCAAAATCCTGGGGTCGTATTATCGTGAGCGGTTCGGCGAAGAGCATCTTCTGGCCACGCGGGGATGCCGGGACAAAGAACGTGTTTATATCTGGGCGGACACGGACCAGCGGACGATCGAGACCGGCCGCGCGTTCGCTGAATCGATTCTTCCGGGCTGTGGCGCCGTGATCCACTCACAGGCGCCCGGCGAGAAAGATCCGATATTCTCGGGTGTCGCCGGTCCCGATCCGCAACTTGCCGGGGAAGCTTTGCGCCGCCGGTTGGGCCCGGATCTGCAACAGCTTTTGGAGGATCATCGCAGCGAACTGGATACGCTTCAGTTCATCCTCGGGAAGGACGCGCCGAAGCGTTTAATCGATCCGCACGAGCCGGTCGCCGTCAGCGCCGGAGGCCGAACCGTCGAGCTGCAAGGCCCGATCGCCACGGCGTCTACCTTGAGCGAAGATCTGCTGCTCGAGTACGCGGACGGTATGACCGGCGCGAAGTTGGGTTGGGGCCGGCTGACCAGGGACAATCTGCTTCGCGTTCTGGAGCTCCATCGCGTCTATGCCGATTTGACGCGGCGTACGCCCGAACTCGCCCGCGCCCGCGGGTCAAATCTGCTGGCGCACATTCTCGCGTCGCTCGAACAAGCCGTATCGGGAAGGCCAGTGCCGGGGGCGCTGGGGCCACCGGAAACCGCGCTGTTGATCCTCTCCGGCCATGATACAAATCAATCGAACGCCTCTGGAATGCTCGGTCTTTCGTGGTCCGTCCCCGGCTATTTGCGCGACGAAACCCCACCAGAAGGCGCGTTGATATTTTCGTTGTGGCGGGATCCCGGCAAGAACACAGCATTCGTGGGCGTTCAGTTTCTGGCCGCCAGCCTCGATCAGATGCACGACGCCGCCCCACTAACCCAAGCGTCGCCGCCCTCGAGCGTTTCGGTGGCGATCCCGGGATGCGAAGCCGCACGGGACGAAAACGGTTGTTCGTGGGAGAAGTTCAAAATGATTGTCCAGCGGTCGATCGAGAGCGACAAGGTCGATTTCAAGCCCCGATGAGTCCCCGCACACGTGTAATTTTTCGAGGGCAGCTGCGACGATCCAACGTCATGCTCAGGCTCGGCTTAGACTAAGCAGCTTTGGTCCCTGCACTTTTCTTGGCAGCAGGTGCCTATTTCGCCGCTTTCATAGCCCACCGCCGCTTCGTGCCTTCGGCCATTGCCTTCCGCGCCGCCGCTGACCGGGGGCTTCTTCCTGGCCGGCGTTGGGGCGCCTGACGCTGCGGGACTTAGCTCGGCTCACTTGAGCTGGAAGAATTCGACATCGACTTCTGTGACCACCTCGACAGCGGTTCCATTCACCAATGTCGGGGAGTATTGCCACTGCTTGACGGCCTCTATTGCCGCCGGCGCCAGCAACGGAGGCCCCTTTAGTACCTGCACCATCGCGGCTCCCTGCTTGCTGATGAGCACGCGTCCGTCCGTGCCGAGGACCACACTCAGGTGAACCACTCCTTGAATATGCGCTGCCTTCGCCACGGGTGGATATACGGGATCGGTTTTCGAAATCAGCTTGGCCGCCTGCTCCGCCGCCGGGACCTTGATCCGCTGTGGTGTAATCGGACCCGGCGTCCGCGGCAATGCCATCGTTGGCTGGCGCCGTCCGGCAGGCTGCGCCGCAATCGCGCGTTCTGCCTCGACCGGATCGAACCGGACTTCGACGTTGCGAGGCTTCTGCCCCGCCTTTTGCGTGAAGCGCCACGTGAGCGCTCCCTTGATCGCGTCCTTTTGGAGTGCTTGCGGACCTTCCAGAACTTCAACCGCTTGCACCCGTCCTTCCCAACCCGGCGTGACCTTCAGAACGACCAGCCCGCCAACGCCGCTTTGAACCGCGTCCGCTGGGTAGCTGATCTCCGAATGTTCCACTAACGGAGCGCCGCCCGTGTCAATCGTCACGCCCGGCCCTGCCGCGATTGCACGGAAGCGGTCAGCGTCAGGCCAAATCGGCTCGACGTCGATCTCGACGGGTGCAAACCAGTCACAGTCGCCGGCTCGGCGGCACCCGACCGCAAACACGTGATACAAACCAGCATCGATATTCTCCGGAACTTGGAACGATGCTCGATAGGGAGGCGCCGTCAGGAAGGCCAAGGGTTTGCCCTTCGCGCTTTTCAAGGCGTTGTCACCCGAAAACCAAACCTGGCCGTATCCATTCGACGCCGGTATGGCGACCGTCACCGTCTCTCCCGGCCGAATCACCCGATTCGAAGCTTCGACGATCTCGACCGTCCCGGCCGTTCCTTGACCCCGGACGAAGGCCGGCAGGCAGATCGCGAATATCAGCACAGGTCGGCGCATCATGGCTCTCATTCCAATTACATCGGCGGTGATCGTCGTAGCTGTAGATACCGGAATCAGCAGGCATTGATTCGAGCTTGCAATTCCGGACGCACGGCGATCAACAAGGAAACCACCTGTTCGATTGACATCTGTTTCGTAATTTATCACTGTGTGGGCTTGTAGTCTTCCTATGAGCCACGACGTGAATGGACTATTGGTCCCAAGTCCCAATGTCCCAAACCCGACGGTTGACCAGTCATGACGCCCGTTGTGTTCGAGCGCTGATTGGTGCTCGATGACGTGCGGAGCCGCTCTCTCCGGGTGCCGCGCAATCCCTTCACGAGACCGACTCGAACCTCTCAGAATTATTCTCGACCTCAGCGATCGGACTTGTGCGCACGCGTTTCGCGTATAAGATAATAGATCGCCAACGCCCTCACAGGTTCCACATCACCATGTACACTAAACCCCTTACGCCGCGCGCCGCCACGACGCCGGCGGTATTGCTGGCTTTTCTCATCGGGGGCTGCGCGCGCCCGGTCGACACTAGTTCGAAACCGCTCTACGGGGCATGGGGTTATGACTTAACCGGCGCGGACAAGGGCACGCGCGCCGGCGACGATTTCTTCCGTTTCGCCAACGGAACTTGGCTCGACCACACGCAAATTCCCGCCGACAAACCCGGGATCAGCCTTCGATCGGCAATGAGCGATCGCACCGAGGGCCAGCTTCACGACCTGATGGAGCAGGCCGCCGCCAAGGCGCAGCATCAGCCGGCCGACCTGGAAGGTAAAATCGGAGCCTTTTATAAGTCGTTTATGGATGAGGCGCGCGTCGAAAACGCCGGCGCGCAACCCATCGCGCCGGAACTCAAGGAGGTGCGGGGCGCGAAATCGCGCGATGCGCTCGCCGCACTCATGGGCCGCACCAATTCCGATTTCGAAGCCACGCTTTTTAATTTGGTCATCTACACCGATTTGAAAGACCCTCAACACTACGCTGTTTATATCGGCCAAGGCGGGCTTGGGCTGCCGGATCGTGATTACTATCTCAAGCCAACGTTCGATGCGCAAAAGAAAAGGTATCAGGCCTACGCCGCGCAGCTCCTGCGCCTGATCGATTGGCCGAATGCCGATGCGCGCGCCACAGACATCGTGGATCTCGAAACCAAATGGGCCGAGGCCAGTTGGCGCAAGGCGCAGCAGCGCGATCCGGTCGCGACTTATAATCCAATGTCCATTCCGGAGTTGCAGAGTTATGCGCCAGGGTTCGCCTGGACCGCATTCTTTGCGAACGCGGGACTTGCGAAAGTAACGCGCGTGATCGTCCGGGAGAAGACCGCGCTACCGAAACTCGCGGGCATTTATGCTCAGGCGCCGATCCCGGTCTTGCAGGCATGGCAGGCCTTTCACATCGCCGATCAGGCCGCGCCGTATCTTTCAAAAGCATTTACGGAGGCCTATTTCGAGATGCGCGATAAGACGCTCGCCGGGCAACAGCAGCAGCGGGTGCGCTGGAAACGCGGCGTGTCGGTTGTGAGCGGCGGCGATTTCGCAGCTGGGGATCGATTCGCAACGTTCGGCACCCTGGGCTTCGGCGTGGGACAGATTTATTCCGCGAAGTATTTCGGACCGGAAGCGAAAGCCAAGATCGAGGCGCTGGCGGCCAATCTGAAGGCGGCTTATCGCGCGCGCATCGAAATGCTCGACTGGATGGGTCCGCAAACCAAAGAAGAGGCTCTGAAAAAGCTGGATACTTACACGATCAAGGTGGGATATCCCGACCATCCGCGCGATTATTCGGGCTTGATGATTACGGACGACGATCTTGTGGGCAACGTGCGCCGCGCGGGCGCCGCCGATTGGGCCTTCCATTCGGGCCGTCTGTTTGGCCCGGTCGATCGCTCTGATTGGGGGATGACGCCGCAGACTAACGACGCCTACAGTGGCTTCCTGCGCGATATCGTGTTTCCGGCGGGCATCCTCCAGGCTCCGATATTCGATGCCAACTCCGACCCTGCGGTGAATTACGGAGCCATCGGCGCGGTGATCGGCCATGAGCTGACGCACGGGTTTGACGACGAGGGTCGCAAGATCGATGCGGCAGGCGCTTTGCGCGACTGGTGGACCAAAGAAGACGCGGCGAAGTTCGAAGCGCGGGCGAAAAAGTTGGGAGATCAGTATTCCAAGTTTCAGCCCATCCCGGGCGTGAGCGTGAATGGCGAGCTGACGATGGGGGAGAATATCGCCGATCTGGGCGGCCTCACGCTCGCCTTGGACGCTTATCATGCGTCGCTGGGCGGAAAGCCCGCGCCGGTGATCGATGGCATTACCGGGGATCAGCGCGTATTCCTCGGGTGGGCGCAGGTCTGGCGCGGCAAGGTGACGGACGATTCTGTGAGGCGGCAGGTGGTTAGCGATCCGCATTCGCCGCGCCAGTTCCGCGTCAATGGAGTGGTGCGTAACATCGAAGCGTGGTATGCGGCGTTCGGAGTCCAATCGGGCGACCGGCTTTATGTACCGCCGGATGAGCGAGTACGCATCTGGTAGGCTAGCCGAGATGCCTGCGATGCTTTAGTCGCCGCTTTAAGTCGCCGCTCTCGTCGCGCGGGCGGCCGCAATCGGCGCGTGCGAGCCGATCCCGAAGGAGCATCGGGAGATTACCGGCGCGGAAGGCTGGATCGCTTTACCATTCGCGGAGATCCCGGACCGTTTGATTGAATCGCCGACGACCACGCGTGCCGTAATCCTTGTGGGGTGCGACGAATGGACGCGAGCGTGCCCGATCGCGCCAGCGATCGTAAATCTGATCCGTGATCCCGGCCTCCTTACACGGCTCCCATCAATTCCTGAGGATCTCTTCGAGACTCAAGCACGATGGTTGAACCGGGAGTGAACGCTCTGCCGATCGCCGCTGGCGGATTGCTCACAACTTATCCGGATCGGATTTCTTGCGCCGGCTGCGCCGCATCAGAAAAATCACCAGCAGCAGAACCGCGCCAATGCCGCAAACCAGCCTTACCGTATCAGTGGTCACCTTGCGTAGTCCTCCAGTGTCGTTTCAGATCCAGGATCGGTTAAACACGGTCATCCGGTCCTAAAGATTGACATTTACAACCTCGTCAAATGTCGACGGCGGCAATTTGATTCCGTTGACTTCCAATTGTTCAAGAATCTGCGGAGTCTCGCCGGAGCGCCGGAAGCAGCCCTGCACTTTACCGCTGGCGGTCAGGCCACGGCGTTCGAACACGAAAATATCGCGCACATCGATGCGGTCTTCCTGAATTCCCCGAACCTCGGCGATGCTCAGGACTTTTCGCGATCCATCTTGCAGGCGGCTGACCTGAACCACCATGCGGATCGCGCTCGCCAGTTGCTGAAGGATTACGCGCGAGGGCATCTTCACATCCGACATCAGCACCATCGCCTCCAGGCGCGAGAAGGCATCGCGCGGCGAGTTGGCGTGGATCGTACTCGCCGATCCTTCGATGCCCGTGTTCATCGCCTGCAGCATGTCTAGCGCCTCGGCGCCGCGGCACTCGCCCACGATCACGCGGTCCGGACGCATGCGCAGCGCGGTCCGCACCAGGATTCGCTGGCTGATCCCGCCCTCCTTATTCAGGTTGGGAGGACGTGTTTCGAATTTCACCACGTGACGCTGCTGCAACTGAAGCTCGGCCGTGTCCTCAATCGTGATGATGCGCTCCTCCTCGGGGATGAACCGCGAGAGGGCGTTGAGCATCGTGGTTTTGCCGGATCCGGTCCCGCCGGAGATGAGAATCGTCACTTTGGCCTGAACGCAGGCGGCCAGAAATCGCAACATGCCCGGCGACAAGGTATGATTCGCCAGCATCTCCTCCGAGGTGATCACGTGGCGCCCAAACCGGCGAATCGACAACGACGGACCGTCCAGCGCGAGCGGCGGGATAATCGCATTGACGCGCGAGCCGTCGAGCAGCCGCGCGTCCACGATCGGCTGCGCCTCATCAATGCGCCGGCCGATTTGCGAAACAATTTTTTCGATAATGTGCAGAAGATGGGCGTTGTCCTTGAACCGGACCGAAGTCAGCGAAAGCTTGCCGGCGCGCTCGATATAAACGCGGTCGTAACGATTGACCAGAATGTCGGAAATCTGCGGCTCCTTGAGCAGCGGTTCGAGCGGCCCCAGACCGAGCACCTCGTCGAGCACTTCCTCGACAATCCGGTCCTGGTCAGCCGTCGTCATTGGCACATGGGATTCGGACAGGAGAACGTCCACCACGCGGCCGATTTCCGCGCGCATGCGCTCTTTAGGAATCGACGAAACGCGTTCCAGGTTGAGCACGCCCAGAAGTTTGCGGTGAATCTCGCTCTTGAACTCGAAAATGCGATCGTTGGACCGGAACGCCGCGCCGCCTACCATGGCACGCTGGGCCGGCTGAGGACGGAAGCTACCCACGCGAGTCTCCTCGGAAATTGCTGAGGTTTTATGATAGCTGGTTTTGATCCGTGAAGGATATGTACTCCCCGTTCGAGCCTGACTCGTCATCATAGAACTCGCCTATGATGCGCGCTTGGAAATCGTTACTCCCGGTGGTGCTGTTCATCGGCTGTGCATCGGCTCAGACGATCACCGTGGGAGGCGGCGCGCCGACCCCGGCCATCACCTTCATTTTCGAGTGGACGTGGCAACAAAACGGGTTCGGCCTTCTGGTGGGCAATCCTATCACGAACGTGATCAAGTTCGGTTCCACCGGCTTGATCCAGGAGTTTCCCGGCGCGACCGACGCGTCCCAGACGCTCGCGCTGGTCAAACCGGACATGACCGAAACCTACAACGTGCAGCAAGTGCTTGCCGCGATGTATGCTTATTACAGTTCCTTCGCGGTCGAGACAATCGGCTATCCGACCACGTATACGCTGAACTGTCCTGCGCTGCAATCGGTGAGCGGCAACTCCTGCCAGTATCAAACATTCACCGGCGATTATGCTCTCTTCTTGTACGCCACGGCATTGGCTGGCGGCGGGCAGAATTTTTCAACGTCCGGTCCTTTTTACACGCTTTGGTCGACGCTTGGCGGTGTGAGCGGCCTCGGCCCGGCGACCTCGGCCCAAGCGACGGTTACCAGCCGGTACGGTTCGGTGGCGAGCTTTCAAACTTACGATCAGGGCGCGATTTACAACATCACTTCGGGATTGTACTCGGGCCGGCTGTTGAGCGTCCAGGAGCCGGTCTACAATGTTTACGCGGCAAACGGCGGCGCGGCCGGCTCGCTCGGGTTGCCGGAAACCGGCGCGCTGTTGCTCGCGAGCGGGATGTATGAGCAGACCTTCGAAGGCGGCGCGATCGAGTACAATCCCGCGACCGGCATCGCGGCGCTGGAGCCGCCCATCGGCTCGCTTGCGATTTCTCCCTCCGGGTCGATTCAGATGAACCTCGGCGCGACCATATCCGCGCAGGCGACCGTTGTTTCGACCAGCGGCGTGGTGCTGACGGATCGCACCGTCAATTGGCTGACCTCGAACGGACAGATCATCCAGATTCAGGCGAGCGGTTTAAGCGCCACGCTGAAGGCCGTTGGAGCCGGCGTCGCGACGGTCACCGTCAATGCGTCGGGAATCACCAGCGAACCGCTCACCATTTCCGTCACCGCGCCGTGCTGCCAGATCGGGGAAGGCGCGCCGACCGCTGCCATCCAGGCCGCCTTTCAAAACGCAGTCACGCGAAATGATCTGAGCGTCCAGATTCCGGCCGCATCCGGAGTGATGCGAGACGGAAACGGCTATGTGCAACAACTGGTCAGCGGATCGACCCCGCCCGTGACTTACCTGATCGCCGTCGCCGATGGATCCGCCATTGGATACGTCGTGTCCGGCCCGATTCTCACGGCTTATCTGGCGCTGGGGGGGCCTACCGGTGCGCTCGGCTATCCCGTTTCCGACGCGACTGCGGGCGGGCGGCAACTGTTTCAGCAGGGCGCGCTTGCCGGCAGTCCGGTACAAATGGTGAGCGGCGCGATTCTAGCGGAATGGGCATCGCTCGGGTACGAAACCGGAATCGCAGGCTCGCCGACATCAGCGGTCACAACGTTTCAAACATTTCTTGGAACATCGGGAAACGAGCAGTTGTTTCAGAGCGCTTTGATTCTCGCACGGTCGGGCAGCAGTAGCGCGTTCGCCGTCACGGGTCTGATTCTGGCGCAATACAACGCAAGCGGCGGCCCGGCGGGAAATCTGGGCGCGCCCACCGACAACCAGCACGTCGTCAATGGCCTGAATCAGCAGGATTTCGAAGGCGGCTACATCGATTACGCGAGCGGCGCATCCGCCGCCAACGTCGTCACGACACCCCGGCAACCGGTAGTAATCGCAACGCCGGCGACCGTTATCGCGGGATCGCCGGTGCATCTGGTCGCCGGCGGATTCAACAACGGCGCGACCGTGCGCGTTTCCCAAACGGGCCAGCCCGATTTCATCGCGACGGTTGCCAGCGGAGCATACGCCTGGGACGTTTGGATCCCCGCGTCCGCCATCCCAGGCGTTGTCACCGTCACAGCCGCCGACACTCAGAGCATCGCGTCGGCGCAAAGCACTTACACGATCCGAGCCGCTTCCTCCGTCGTGCTGGCGATCTCGGCCGTCAGCGGCGACAACCAGGATGGCGCGCCCGGCGCGCTTCTTTCGCAGCCGCTGGTGGTATTGGTCACGGATTCGAGCGGCAACCCTGTTGCCGGGCAAACCGTGATCTTCGCCGCGTCGCCCGGTGCGCAGGTAACCCCATCCTCGGCCATCACGGGGACGAATGGGCAGGCCAGCACGAATCTCCGCCTTCCGGACTCGGCCGGGATTGCGCTGGTCACGGCGCAAACGGGAGGCGTTCTGGTCACTTTTGGCGCACAAGTCGCGGCATTTTCGCTGACCAATTTTTCTGCGCTCAGCCAAGCCGTCAGCGGCACCCTCGGCAATGGCTCCGACACGATTGCGCAGAAGGGCGCGCTGCTCACCTCCGTCGCGTCGATCCTGCAATATTATCAATCGCTCACAGAGTTGCCGGAGCCGAATGGCCTGGCCAATCCCGCGAGTCTGAATCAATTCTTGAAATCGTTCTGCGTGTTCGATAACGAAGGCAATCAGATTTGCGACGGGTTCGTGGCGCTTGCGGGAAGCGAAGAGCAGACGGTGAACTTGTGGCGGGTGGGCGCGTTTGTCTCCGGTTCGATCACCGTCAGCATAGAGCAGGTGAGTTTGGATACCGTGCGCGACCTGGTGAGCGCGGGATATCCCGTTCTGCTGGCGCTTTCGCTCGGTGGGACGGGATCGCATTTTGTGGTCGCGACGGGAATCGCGGCGGATGCAAGTATCCTTATCGCAGATCCTGATCCGGCCTTCGCACAGACGAACCTCAACGCGTATTTGAATGGCTTCAGCACCGGCGGCGCGACGATTCAGGGCACGCTCACGGGCGTGGTCCGCTTGCTGCCGCAGGCGCAGATTCCGCCGGCATTTCTGGTGACCGCGAATGCACCCCCCAGCATTTCTTCGGTCGCTGGCGCTTGCGGATCTTCGCTTCAATTCCCCGCGACGGCGGCGGTCGCGGGCGTAACTCCGCCAGCCGCGCCAGGAAGCCTTTACTTTCACCCGTGCGACGGCTCGGCTGGCCCGTACGAGCTCGATATCGCCGCCCAGGGCGCCTTCAACGCGATCTTCACCGACCTGTCTGAGAATGGCGGCCGCTCGATTCTGTCTGGATCCCAAGGAAGTTCTTCGCTGATCGCTCAGAACGGCTCGTTCTGGACGCTGGCGCCGGTCACGCTCAGTCTGACCGCTGCGGGAGTGGTCAACGCAGCCAATCCCTCCACCGGAATTGCGCCCGGCGGCCTGATCTCGATTTTTGGGGCGGGACTGGCGAACGCGGCCGTCGAAGTCAGTGGCCAATCCGCCCCAATCCTGGCTTCCCTGCCGTTCCAGATCAATGCCCAGATCCCACTCAGCGTCGCGCCGGGTGCTGCGATCGTAAGCGTCACTTCCCCGGCCGGTAGCGCGCAACAATCGATCACGATCAGCCCTGTCGCGCCAGCGATTTTTTCGGTGACTGCAACTCAGGCGGCCATCACCAACCAGGACAACAGCCTCAATTCATCGTCCAATCCTGCGCTACGCGGCTCGACCATTGTCGTCTACGGAACGGGCTTCGGCGCCGTCTCGGCGTCCGGCAAGTTAAGCGTGGCGGCCATGCCGGTAACCGCGCTGATCGGTGGCGTTCCGATCGCGGCGGCATTCGCCGGTCTGACGCCGGGCGCGGTCGGGTTATACCAGGCCAACATCCCGCTGCCGTCGACGCTGCCCCCGGGTCTCAACCTCCCGCTTTTGCTGACGCAGGCAGGCGTTTTGAGCAACACCGTAAATGTCGCGATTCAGTGAGGCATCAGTTCACCGCCACGTACGGAACCACCGGTCCCGACGACGGACTGCTCACGCCGCCGATCTGAAGCGTCACCACCAGCGCGTTTCCATCGAGGTGAAAACCCGGAATACGCAAATTGAGCTGATAGACGCCGATCAGACCGGGCGTGAGGCCGCTCCAATCGACGACCACCGCCGCTTGCGCATAATTCGGATCGCCGAAAAATACCGCGACCGTTCCGGTCACCGCCAGCGGACTCGATGGGGACGGCTCCCCGCCGGTCACCGCGCCACCGGTGGTTGGACCGAGTCCGACGGCGTACATTGTCAGCGGCTCATCACGCGTCGCCGGATTGTTTTGGTTCACGTAGGTGCCGTCGGCGTGGAATAACGCGATCTGGCCGGTGCTATCCACCAGCACGGCCGGCGCGTACTTCGATACCGCCAGAGTCTGTGACGCCGACGCGGCCAGGTTGGCGATGGAATGCACCACCAGCGGATAGGAGCCGGCCGTGATCGACGGAGGAATCTGTGCGTTGATTTGTGTCGGAGTGGTCATGAACAGCGGGATGGCAATGTCGTTGATCGTCACGCAGGTGCCTCCCAGGATCACCGGCAGCGGCGTCGAGGACGCCGTCGCGCTGGCACCCAGGTTCTGCCCGAAAATCGACAGGAGACCGTTGCTCGCCACCGGCGGCTGGTAGCTGGCCAGGTTTACCGCCCCGCCGCGATTCATCTGCGGAAGCTGTGCGGAAGTGGGCGGCGAAAGCGGGATGATGCTCAGTCCGCTCTCGGTGAGCACGTACGCGTCGGTGCGGTTCGAATCGACCGCCATCGTGCGTCCATTGATATTGGCTTTGCCTGTCGAGGTCACCTGCGTCAGCGGACCTTCGAGCGCATTCACGCTCACCGTCGAAGTGCCGCTCGCCGCGTTCAGAATCTCAATCGTAGGAACCACGGTCTCAGTCCCACTCGTGGTCGAAGCGGGCGGCGAAAAGATCGCGTAGCTGTTCGTGCCGGCCGGCGCCAGCGCCGCGACCAATCCCGTTTGTACCGGCGCCACCGGCACCAGCTCCGCGTTCATCAGGTACCCGTTGGCCGCAAAATACTGCCCGCCCGGTCCCGCGGCCACCGGACCGAAGAATCCCGTCGCGCTGGACGCCGTAAAAATCTGACGCGCGGCGACCCAATCGTCGAGAGTGCCGTCGTAAAGATAAACATATCCTCCGGTGGACGCGTTATTGTCGGTCGCCAACAGAATGAACAGACCGTCCGGCGTTGCGGCCATCGAGCTGGGAGTCGGCATCTTGACGGGAAGTCCTTGTGCGGTCTCGCCGAGCACCACGCTGACGCCGCGCGGCGACACGCTCGATCCGACCATCCTCCAGAGCGATCCGTCGCTCATTAAAATCTGGGGACCGCTCAGGCCCGCGGCGATCACCGAGGGCGTCACCATGGCCGTCGTCGAGCCGAAGGCGAGCGGCGGCCAAACCGCGCTGCCGATCGTCTGCATCGCGTCCGGATCGATGATGCTGATGCTTTCTCCGCCCGCATTGGCGACGTACAAGGTGTCGCCCTCCGGCGTCAGCGCCAACGACACCGGGAGCTGGCCCACCTTGATCGGCGCGAGCAGCGCCTGCTGCGCGATGTCGTAAACCTCGACGCGATTCATTCCCGCGTTGGCAATGTACACGCGTTGGCGCACCGGGTCGTAGGCGAGATCCATCAGCGCGTAGGAATCGGAAATCCCGAGCGCAACCGGAACGATGGTGCCCCGCGCGTCGGAAGCGCGGCTGTTCTGATACATGCGCACGCGATTTGGAATGTTGATCGCTTCGGTCGATTGAATCAGAAAATCGTGCGGAGGCGAAACGGTCCCCACGCTGCGCGCCGCGGTCGGGTTGAAGCTGAATACAAATTGCGGCGAACTGCTCGAGGAGGAGGAACGCACTGACGGCGCGGTCAGCGGGCTCGCCTGGCTGGTCACGCCCGCGTAGGTAAGCTGTTGCGCCGTCGCCGTAATGCGCCCCTTGCCCGGATTTTCGATTACGACGGTCGCCGTGGAGGTGCTGGCCGTCACGCCGCACGGGTCCGAGGTGAGCAGCGTCACGCCCGCGCTCGGCACGGCCAGCGCGCTTTGCGAAATCGTGCCTACTGGCAGAATCACGAACCCGGAATCGGACAGCGCGTAAATGTTATTGCCGTCCGAACTGATCACCATGCGCCCGTCGAGATTATCGGGCAGCTGGATTCCCATGTTGATCAGCAGATTGTCGGGATCGTTCAGCATCAACTGAGTGATGTTGGAGGCTGCCGCCGGACTCTGGACCGGCGCGACATTGTATGCGGCGTACAGCGTCTGCCCGTTGGGCGCGAAGACCGAGCCGCCTTGATTGGCCGGAGTGCTGAAACTGGTGCCCGGTGTGATCGGATAGGGCGAATTCGCCAGATTCTGCTGCGCCAGCACGCGCAGGGTCGAAGCGTCGAACAGATTCGCGCCTGCCAACACTCGCGTGCCGTCATCGGAAATCGACAGAGCCGTTGAACTCCCGGCGAGCGTGCGCGAGCTCAACAGGGTGTCCGAGGCGGCTTGATACAAGTACAGGGTCGGCGAGCCGGTCGAGGGTACGTTGACGCCCGCGATCATGGTTCCGTCGCGCGTGGCGGCCAGACGGCTGTGAGCGGAAAGAAACGGACGGCCCGAGGGTGGCGGAAACGTCGGCCCGGCCGGCGCGGGCGGCGTCACCGACAGCGCGGTCAACACGACGGCCGCGTTCGGCGACGGATCGTACACTAACAGGAGGTTCGCGGTGCTCGCCGATCCGCTGCCGCTGGTCGAGATCAGCACGCGGCCGTCGCTACCGACCGCAACGCCTTGGGGCTTGGCGGGCAGCGTCACGCGATTCACGACCGCCATCGCCGTCAGGTCGATCACGTCCAGCACGGAGCCGTTGTAGCAGGCTACGAACAGAGAATTTCCGTCGCGCGACAAAGCCGCCGAAAGCGGCGTCTGGTCGGTCGGAATCGCGGTCTGAAAATTCTGCTGCGCGATGGAGTAAATGTTCAGCGTGTTCTCGACGCTCGAAGGCAGATACACCCGGTCGCGCGTTTCATCGAGAACGAGGTCGGAAGCGCCGCCGACCAGCGCCACCACGCGGCCCAGCGTTGCCGCTGACCCGCATGCACTTACCAGGATGACGAATAAGAATCCTCTCATCGCTCAGGCTCCTGGATGGTGGTCACGATCCGGGAGCTGGCCTGCGCCGTTGCGAGCGAAAAGACCTCGACGACGTTCTCGCCCGGCCGGATGGTGGCCGGAATCTGCGCCGAGATTTGCGTGGGCGAAGTAGAAAGCAGCGGCAGCGCGACGTTGTCGAACAAAACGCAGGACCCGCCGAGCACCGTCGGCGCCGGAAGCGTGGTCGCCGTCGCCTGCGCGGCGAGATTGGTTCCGTTGATAGTGATAAACGAGCCTGGTTGAAAATTCGCCGATCCGTTAATAGCATTGACAATCGCGTGCGAACCGGCCAGTTGCGGCTGCGTCGCCGAGCCGGCCGGCGTCAGCGGCACTACGCTCAGGCCGGAGAGTGTGATCGCGTACACATTGCCCTGCGAATCCATCACCATCTGCCGCGGCGGCATGGCTGTGCGCGTGGTGCCGAACTCGGAAATGACGGGATTTTCCGGCATCTCCGCGGCCGTAGCCGTCGCGCCCGTGGTGGTGCTCACGGCTTGGAGCGTCGTGTGGGTGTCATCGCTGGTGGTCGCCGTCAGCGAATTGCGAACCACCGTGGTCATGCGCAAAAACGCGTCTTCCCCTGCCCCTAACACCGCGGCGACGTTGCGCAATCCCGTGCTGGTGACGCTGGTCCCTCCTCCTCCGCCCGGACCGGCTGGTGGAGTCACCGTGACTTGACCGGGACTCGCTGCGCCCCCGATCACGGTGAGCGAGTTGTTCAGAACCAGCCCGTTGGCGAGCAGAAAACTGCCGTCGCTCGCCAGTCCCAAGGGGCCGTAGTAGCCGATAATCGGCGTCGTGAAAAGCTGGCGATCGGCTGTGTATGCGTCGGCCAGTCCATTGTAAAGATACGCCGTGCCGCCTCCGCCGAGCAGCAGAATCGACGATCCGTCGGCTGATCCGAGCATGGTTTGTGGCGAAGTGATCGGCGTCTGCGCGCCGGTCGAGCTGACGCCGGTGATTGTCGTGCCGGTGCGCGGCTCGGCCTGGTTGCCGATTACCGTCCACAAATCTCCGTTGTTCATAACCAGTTGCAACCCGCTCAATCCGACGGCCAGCCCGGAAGGCGCGACAATCGCCGCGTTGCCGGCCAAGGGAACCGGCGGGAACTGAATGGTCCCGGTCACCACCTGTTGATCCAGATCCACGATCGAGATGGATTCGCCGCCCGTGTTGGCGACGTATAGCGTCGTTCCGTCCAGCCCCATGGCCATCTCGTGCGGAAGCTGGCCGACCGGAATCGGCGCTTGAAACGACATCGTCTGCGTGTTGAAGACCTCGATGCGGTTATAACCGGCGTTGGTGATATACACCAGACCGCGGGCCTCATCGAGCAAGATGTCTTCGAGTCCCTGATACGCGGTGGACGAAGAATTCGGAACCACGGGAACCGGGTAAATCAACCCGCGCATGCTGGTGTCGCGGTAATTCATGTACACCAGGATCGTCGGCGGAACGTTAATGGCATTCGGCGAGACGAGCTGAAGCGCGACCGCAGTCCCGTCGTTGGTGCTGATCGTCCCCGTGCCCGTGTACAGATTCGTCCCCACCGTGCGCTCCGCGCCGGACAATCCGGGATCCATGGAAAGCGTAAGCGTGGCGGACGCGAGCCCGCTCGAGGTGGTGACGATCAGGGTCCCGACCGCTCCGGTGATCGATTCCGGCACCGCGAAGGTGAGCTCGCCGCCGCCGATGTTATTCACGCTGATTCTCGCTTGCGCCACGCCGGGATGGCACGGGTCCTGCGCCAGAAAGACGTTGGTCGACGAAGGCATCAAAATCGGGTACGTGTACAGCTTCGAAAGCGGCAGATGGGTAATGCCGGAAGAGGAAAGGGCCCACGCATTGGTGCCGTCGGCGGTGATCACCATTTTGGCGACGATGCTCTCCGGAAGATTGATCCCCAGATTGATGGCCAGATTCTGTGGGTTCGAGATGAGCATGGTGGATGCCTGCGGCGCCGGCGGAGGGGTCGTCAGCGCCGCAGTGTTGAAGGCGCTATAGAGCGTGGTCCCGTCCGGCGAAAACACGCTGCCCCCGACGTTGTAGGTGGTCGCGAAGCTGCTCGACATCGTGAACGGAGCGTTGGCCGTGCTCTGCTGCGCGATCGCGTTGAGCGTCGCGGTGTTGAACAGGGTGAAGCCGGCCATGAAACTGGCGCCGTCGGGCGCAACCGACAGGGTGCTCGATTGCCCCACCATCGTTCGGCTGCGCAGCACCGTTCCCGAAGCCGTCTCGTAAACGAAGACCACGGTCGAGGTATTGTTGCTGATCGAATTCACGCCAATGATGTACTGCCCGTCGGGCGTGCGGTGAAGCTTTCCGTTGAACTGCGTCGTCGGCTTGGCGAGCAGTTGCTGCAAGCTGGGCGGGGTGGCCGCGGCCGGCGGAAACGCGACCGCCAGCACCTGATTCTGCGAGGCCTGGGTCTGATCGTAAATCAACAACGTATTCGACGCATTGCTGGTACCCGAGCCGTCGGTTGAAATCACCGCGCGTCCGTCGGCGCCCACCTCGACCCCTTGAGGATTGGCCGGGAGCGAAACGGTCGTCGCCGAATAACTCGGGTTGGTCAGGTCAATGACGCTCAGCGACGCGCTGCCATGGTTGGTCACGTACAGATAATGGTTGTCCATCGACATGGCCGCGCTCAACGGCGTCGTGCCCACTGTGATCGAACCGGTCACCTGCTGGCTCGCGTAATTGTAAATCTGTACTTGATTGGTCGCCGAATTCACCAGGTAGAGCTGCTGGCGGCTTTCATCGAGGACTATGTCGCTCGGTGTGCCTCCGAGCGGGATTACTTGGCCGAAGGTGGCGCTGGTCTGCGCCCACACGCTCGCGGAAGGGAGCAGCAATAAAGTTGAAATCAGCCACCGGCTTGAAAATAAATTTGCTCGCAATCACCCTCCCTAGCCCTATCCTGACGGAAATCCCCCGCCGGTGGTGTACGAAAAATGCGCCGTTCCTGTACTCCAATCGCGTCCGATCGCGTCCACAAGGGAACAGCAAAGAATGAAGATGCCGCTTCGTGCCCGCATTGCGTGTATGACGATCGTCACGGGTGCGCTTGCCTGTTGGTCTTGCGAACATCAGGTGAAATCGTGGGTGCCTGCCGATCGGCGCACTGCGGTTTCGACGGTGATGGAGCGCCATATCTCCAACGCCGTGGATGCCGGCGATGGCGATCTCGAAACCCGGGCGCTGCGCCGGCGGCTTGCCTCGAATCCTCGCGACCTGGATGCCCGGATTTTATTGGCGCGGGTTTATCTGCGGCGCGGGTTTCCGGACTTGGCGCTCGAACACGATCGTCTGGCGGCGATGTTTTTCCCGGACGAACCCCTGGTCGCGCTGGAACAGGCGAAGGTCCTGCGGCAGATGGATCAAAAAGACGAAGCCTTGAGCGTGGTGGGAGATTTTCTGGGGAAACATCCGGCCGGGAACGCGGAGCTTTTTTCAATTAAAGGTGTCCTCGAAGACGAAATGGGCAATTTCCGGGAGGCGGAAGCCGCCTATCGCGCCGGCCTGGCGCTGGCGCCCTCAAGCAGCGCCCTGCACAATAATCTCGGGTATAACCTGCTGATGCAAGGACATCCCGAACTGGCCGCAGAACAGTTCCGGAGCGCCATCGCCATCGATCCGAGCCTGGCGGTGGCTCATGACAACCTCGCTCTCGCGCTCGCTTCTCAGCCCCAGCCCTCGCCGAAGGAAGCTCTGCGGGAATGGGAGCGGGCCGGCGACGCGGCTTCCGCGCACAATAATCTTGGGGCGGTTCTGATCGAGCAGGGACATTATCCGGAAGCTCGCGTGGAATTGGAAGCTGCGCTGCGGATCCGCCGCGATTTTCCGGCTGCGCTCGCTAATCTGGAGTTATTATCGGAACGAGACGCAAAACCGGCGACAGTACCGCCAGTTCCTGTAAACTTCTGGAAGCGGCTTGCGTCCCGATTAGGATATTTCATCGTGGGTGAAGACCCGCCGAAGCCTCCGTCGCCGGACGCGGCGGCCAAACCGGATTCCGGCGGGAGCAAATAACGAGGAGAGTTTACATGAAGCATCTGATGGGCTTCCTTCGCGGTTTTTATCGCGAGGAGCAGGGCCAGGATCTGGTTGAATACGCGCTGATTGTGGCGGCGATCGGGCTGGCTTTGGTCGCCACGGTAAACCAGCTTTCCGTCGCCATTGTCAGCCTGTACTCAAGCATCACGCAAGGCTTGGCGAGTATCGGCACCGGTGGCGCCTGACGCCATTCTCAGAAGACCGCCGGCCGTTCCGGGAATTCTCGCGCGATTCCTTCTTCCGGATGTAGCCGCGGTTCTGTCAATGACCACGCTGGCATACTGCCTGTTGGTGTTCGGGCGCGGAGGCGCGCTGTTTCGCGATTCCGACGCGGGCTGGCACATCGTCACCGGCGAGCGAATCCTTTCCGCGCGCACGTTGCCGCGCGTGGACCCGTATTCGTTTTCGAAAGCGGGGCAGGCGTGGATCGATTGGGAGTGGGGAAGCGATGTCCTGACCGGCGCGGCCGACCGCATCGCTGGCCTGCGCGGCGTGACGCTGCTGTTTGCTGTGGCCATCGCGGCGTGCAGTTGGATGGGGTGCCGCTTGAGCTTTGCCGCGGGGGGAGATTTTTTCCTGGTCGCGCTATTCGCGCCGCCCATGCTCACGACCGCGAGCCTGCATTGGCTGGCGCGGCCGCATGTGTTCAGTTGGCTGTTCCTGATCGGCGCGCTCTGGTACGCGGAATCGCGGCCGGTGCGATTCCGCCTCGCGCAGGGGGCGGCCATCGCCGGTGCCACGGCGCTGTGGGCGAATCTCCACGCGAGCTTTTTTCTTGCTCCGGCGATCGCGCTGGTCTACGCCGTTTCGCACATGGCGCGCCCGCTCATCTGGCCGCTCGATCGCGGCGCGGAATGGAAATGCGCGCGCTGGTTTTTCTGGGCCGCGGGCGCATCGGCAGCGGGAAGTTTGCTCAATCCTTACGGATGGCGTTTGCACCAGCATGTTCTTTCCTACCTGCGCGACACCGAGCTGACCTCGCGCGTAGCCGAGTTTCAGTCCTTCAATTTTCACGATCCCGGGGCGACACAGGTCGCGTTGGTGATGGCGCTGGCCGCGGCGGGAGGCATTTTTGCACTGACGCAAGGGCGGCTCGCGCATGCTTTGCTGGCTGCCGGATTTTTTTGGGCTGGGTTGCGATCGGCGCGCGTGCTGCCGCTGGTGGCGCTGGCGATTCTGCCTTTGGCGAACGCGGCCATAGCCGACGCGCTGCGCCACGCCGAAGGTCTTCGCTTGCCGCTGAAGCGGACCCTCGATCGCGCGCTTGGATACTCCCAAGGATTGCGGCGGATCGACCAGCGAATGAACGGCCTCGCGTTTGGTTTGGCAGCGATTTTCGTTTTGACCCTTGCCCTGCGCGCGCTCCCCGTGGGCTTCCCTCCGGATCGGTTTCCGGTCGAAGCCGCAGCCGCGCTTGAAAAAATTCCCGGCAACGCGCGCGTCGCCACCACGGACAGCTTCGGGGGCTACCTGATTTATCGCTTCGCTGGCCGGCGCAAGGTTTATTTCGACGGCCGCAGCGATTTTTACGGCGCGGATTTCATGAAGCAGTATTCCGTGCTGATTGGCGCCCGGCCCGGCTGGCAAACCATCGTGCGGTCGTTCGGATTTACGCACGCCCTGCTCCCGGAGGAAAGCCCGCTTCGAGGCGCCCTCGAACAAGCCGGCTGGATCACGCTCTATAAAGACAGCGTCGCCACACTGCTGGAGGCTCACCCGGATGGAACGTAAGAAAATTTTGACGATTTTCGTCGCGGCCTGGATCTCGGCCGGTCTGCTCACCTGGTTTTTATACGCCTCAACCAAAACGCCGCGAGTGGAAAAAACATCGGCGATTCAGGCCGCCGCGCACGATATGCCCGCCGGCACGCTGCTGCGCAAAGGCGATCTGAAAACGGTGCGTGTGATCGAAAAGGACGCGCCGAAGGACGCCATCGTCAACCCGGATGCGGCGCTGAATCATCCGCTGCTTTATCCCGTAACCGCCAACGAACCGATCACTACTTCGGAAATCGCCGGCGCCACCGGGATCGAAGGACTGGCGGCGATCATCGAAATCGGCAAGCGGGCGATCTCGGTGCCCATCACGGATTCGAGCGGCGTCGCCGGATTGATCCAGCCGCGCGCGCACGTCGATGTCTTATTCACCAAACCCGGATCGGCCGTCGAAGCGGTGACCACGACGATTCTGGAGGACGTGGTTGTTCTGGCGATGGGCCGCGCGACGGAAACTGCCAGCGCAACTCCGGTGGCGTCCTCGATCGCGCAGGCGCCGCGGACTGCTTCGCAATCTGCGACGCTGCTGGTGACGCCGGACCAGGCGCGCAAGCTGGAACTCGCCAAGAACGAAGGAAAGATCAGTCTGGCGCTGCGCAATCCGCTCGATCATTCTCTCGGCGATCGCGGCACGACAACCTCTAAAGAGCTTTATCCGGTGCCTCCGGCTGCGCCGAAACCGGAGCGGATCGAACCCACGAAAGTGATCGTCGAGAAGCAGGCGCCGCCGAAGCCGAAGAGCGTGGTGGAGGTTTTCCGCGGCGATAAACACGTCCAGGAAGTGTTTCCATGAGAACTCGCGCCGCGATTTTGGTTCTCGCTTTGGCTTGCGCCGGCCGCGCCGCGGATGCGCCGGCGGCGCGCGATGTTGCGCTGATGGTCGGCAAGGGTGAGCTGCTGCGCTTCGACCGCGATGTTTCCAAAGTCGTCATCGCCGAGCCGAAAATCGCGGACGCCATCGTGGTTTCGCCTCGCGATGTGATGGTCAACGCAAAAGGCGCCGGCCACACCACGTTGATCATCTGGGACAGCGCGAACACGCCGCTCCGGTACGATATCACCGTCGTCAGCGACACGACCGAAGTCGAGCACCTGAACCGTGTTTTCGGCGCGCAGCTCAAATCCGCGCTGCCCACCTCGGAGATCTCTTTCAGCGGCAACTCGGAGCTGATCGTGTTGACCGGGAAAGTCGAAAATGCGGATCAATCGCGGCGTGCCGAGGCGCTGGCTTTAACCTTCTCCAAGAAAGTGCAGAACCTGTTGCAGGTTCCCGATCGCCGGGAGATTCTGCTGCAAGTGAAGTTCGCCGAAGTGGACCGCGTGGCGCTATCGCAGTGGGGTTTCAACCTGCTCAGCCGCAATACCACCACGCTGGGCGCTAGTTCCACGCAGCAGTTTCAACCGCCGCTGTTCACACAGCTTCAGTTCAACAACCAGCAACTGGCCAACTCCAACATCAACATGACGAACCTGCTCAACCTGTTTATCTTCCGCCCGGATTTGAATCTGGGCGCGACGATTCAGGCGATGGAGCAACAGAACGTGCTGCAAATTCTGGCCGAGCCGAATTTGATCGTGGTCGAAGGATCGGAGGCGAGCTTCCTCGCCGGCGGCGAATTTCCCTTTCCAACGATCACCACCACGCCGACCACCGCCGGGATCGCGCCGGTGGTGACGATTCAATTCAAGAAATTCGGCGTACAGCTCAACTTCACGCCGACGCTGACCTCTTCGGGAGCGATCAATCTGAAAGTCAAGCCGGAGGTGAGCGCGCTCGATTTTACCAACGCGATCACCATTGCCGGCTACACGATTCCGGCGCTGTCCTCGCGGGTGGCGGAAACCGAAGTGGTGCTCAAGGACGGAGAAAGCTTCGCCATCGCCGGGCTGCTGGACAATCGCGTGACGCAGCAGTTGAACAAGATCAAGCTGCTCGGCGACATTCCGATTTTGGGGCAGTTATTCCGCAGCCGGTCCACGCAGAAATCGGCGGATGAGCTGATGGTGGTGGTGACGCCGCATTTCGTGAAGGGGCTCGCGGCGGGAGAGAAAGCGCCGCTGCCGGATACCGTGGTTCCTTACATGCCCACCGTCAAAGAGGAGCAGGCGGCAAAAAAGAAGAAAGACAAGAAAAACGAAAAGCAACCGGAGTTCGTGGGACCCAGTGGACACCAGATGCCGAATCCATAAACGCGAGCGGGGCGCGACGGCGATCCAGATCCTGGTGATCATGGTGCCGGTAGTGTTCGCGTTCCTGGGCTTCGCGATCGACCTGGGAATCTTGTATTCGATGAAGGGTGAGCTCAAATCGGGCGCGAACGCGATGGCGCTGGCGGCCGCCGACCAACTCCTCGGAACCGATGCCTCGGCGGGCGCCGCGACCTTGGCCGCGCAGGCGACCGTCGAAACCGCCAGCGGCTTCGGCAACAAGTATTATTTCGACGGCAGGCCCATTGGAGCGAACAGCGGGACCCTGGTCAGCACGGTGACCGGTCCGAATTTTTACGCATCGCTCGCCGACGCGCTGGCCAGCAATGCGAGCACCGGAAGCGAAGCCGGCGGAGCCGACGGGCGGCACGTGCGCGTCACGCTCACCGGGCAGACGCAACTGCTGTTCTGGAGTTTCATCCCGATCGTGAGCGATCGGACCGTCTCGGTTGCGGCGACCGCGGTCGCCGGCATCAGCCCGCCGCTGTGCGAGGCCTGCGCCATCGAGCCCTACGCGGTCGCGGCGGTGAACCCCTCCGACACCACCGATTTCGGATTCGTCCCGGGGACCCAATATTCGTTCACGTTTTACTGCACCGGAACGCAACCCGGGCTGCTTCCCGAATCCTCGGTCGAGCTTCCCTACCTGCTGCTGAATCGCCTGGATCCGAACGCGGTGGTGTTTCCCGATGAAGCATCACAAATCTTTCGCGATGCGGCGGGTGGATTGCCGGGCAGTACCAACACGGCGCTGGCTTGTTTCGAGGTCGGCAACACGGAGGTGATTTGGGCCAGCGCGATTCCGGAAGCCTGCTTTCCAAGCGCGGTGCCGGCCGTGGTCACCGAGGCGCTGTGCGGCTTGGATACGCGCTTCGAATCGACCCCGCAGAGCGTTTGCGATGGTATCCCTGGAATCGATACGCTCGCGACCATCTATCCGCCCGACACCGACGTCAACGAATACGACACTTACACCGATTATGCCGGCGACGGTCGGCGCATCCTTACCATTCCGATTGTCGATGCGCTGAACCCGTCGTCCACCATGACCGTGCTCGGGTTCCGTCAGTTTCTGCTGATGCCGGCCGAAGGCGCCGTGGATTTGAATGCCGCCGATACGTTCGGACGCTTCGTCGCCATGTACATCGGCAGCGTCGCGCCGGTGAAGCAGGGCCGCTTCGATGGCTGTGAGCAATCGGCCGGGCCGGGAAAGGTGGTTCTGCAACAATGAAACGCCGGGGAGGGATTTTGGTAGAGACGGCGCTGATGCTGCCGATCATGCTCGCGCTGCTGATCGGCACGGTGGACCTCGGGCAACTGGCCTATACATATTACATGCTGCAGAAGACCGTGTACACGATGGCGCGTTTTCTCGGAACCCGGCAAGGCGTGAATTTCTGCAACGCGGGCGATCCGAATATTCAGGCCGCGATCGATTACGCGCTCACCGGCTCGACCGATTCGGCTGACAATCCGATTATTTCCGGGTTGACGCCGGCCATGTTTCAGATCCGTATCGAGCGCTACGATCCGGTCGCAGGCCAACTCGCCTTGTGCGATTGCTCGGCCAGCGGATGCGACGCCAGCCAGGGAGGATTGCCGCCGGATTTTATCGTGGTTTCGCTGGCGAATTATACGGTGCAGCCGGCGTTCTGGGGATTCGTTTCGCCGCAGTTTTCGCTCCGGCCGAGCGTGAGGGTGCCCTATGGCGGGACGTAGAGGCGCGGTGAACCTCGAATTCGCGCTGACTTACACCGGCCTGATTTTGCCGGCGACGCTCGGCCTGATTTACATTGCGCAGTTGTTGTGGACCTGGCACAGCGTGAACGAATTCACGCGGGAAGGCGCGAGCTATGCGAGCACGCATTGCTGGGAAAGCTCCGGCGCGAACGTGTTGACATTCATGCGCGCCAATGTTCCCGCGATGATCGGTCAGGACCAGTTTCAGAACGGACCGGTGCAGCTCAACGTGAATTATTTCGCGATCGATCCGACCACCGGCGCGCTGACGCCGTTTTCCTGCGACGGGGATTGCTCGGTCGGCTGCATTCCCGACACAGTCACCGTCAGCGTGACGAATTATTCGTTCGCTACGTTTCTCTCCTACCTGGGCTTGCCCGCCGTGCCGCTTCCGAATTTTCAAACGTCGCTCGCGGTGGAGGGCGCGGGCTGCGATCCGGAACAAGGAGTTTGTCTGCCGTGAATATTTCGCTGTTGATCGCGACGTCCGAAGAGCATTTTCGCGAATCGATCCACGACGGGTTGCAGAACGTGAGCAACGCTAAGATCGTCGCCACCTATCCGGAGGTGTCGTCGAACCTGTACATCCGCGTGCTTCAGGATCTGGAGCGGTATCCGGAAGCGGCGCTGATCATCGACCTTGCCGGGGACGTGGAAGGTGCGCTGAAGTCGCTCGAAAAAGTAAAGCAGGCCGCGCCGGACGTCTACGTGATCGCGTCGAATTATCATGCCGATGGAGAGACGGTATTGGCCAGCCTTCGCGCCGGCTGCAACGATTTTCTGGTGCAACCGGTGAAGCGCACCGAATTTCGCAACGTGCTGACGCGTCTGGAACGTACGCCGCGGCGCGCCGCTTCGGGCGAAAGCCATCTGGGCCGGATCTACAGTTTTCTGGGTGCGAAGGGCGGCGTGGGCACCACCACGCTCGCCGTGAATTTCGCGGCCGCGCTCGCGCAGCGCGAGCAGCAGGCCGTTCTGGTCGATCTGGATTTTTCGGCCAACGATTGCGCGATGCAGATGGGATGTTCGCCGCAGCATAATTTGGAAGAAGTCGGCGAAAATCTTTCGCGCATGGATCAGGCGCTGTTTGAAGCTTTCGTCGCGCGCGATCCGCTGGGGTTTTATCTGGTCGGCCCGCCGGATCAGCCAGAACAGCATATTCGTTTCTCCGAGCCGATGTTCCGCGAGCTCGGAGGGTTTCTGGTGGAAAAATATCAGGCCGTGGTGATCGATGCGGGGCGTCATCTGGCCGACGAGATCGTGCTCGCGGCGCTGCAAACCTCCAGCATGACGTTTCTGGTGATCACGCAAAATTTTCCCGCGATTCGCGCCGCGCAGCGCGTCATCGGGGCGATGATGCGCCTGGGCTTTCATCAGGACCAGTTGAAAATTATCGTCAACCAGTCGCAAAAAAGGCCGGACGCGAACTTGGCGACGCTCGAGCAGATTCGCCAGACCCTGAATCAGCCGGTATTTGCGAGTATTCCCGCGTCGCCTGCGGCGCTCGCCGCGGTGAATCGCGGGCGGCCGTTTAGCGTGGACCGGAACAACGGCGGGGATCTGGAGCGCGCATTTCGCGGATTTGTGGATAAGGCCGTGGGAGTTCGCGCCGTCGCCCAGTCGGCATAACGGAGGAAATACGTGGGATCGGGTCCGATGGTTCGCGCGGGAACGGGAGCGGAGCGGTGGAATGAAACTAAGTCGCAGATTCATTCGAAGCTCCTCGATTCGCTTTCGCCCGATCAGCTCAAGACGCTGAGCAAGGACGGCGTGCGCGAGCAGATCGCCGAGGTCGTGGAACGGCTGATCAGCGACGAGCAGATCCCGATCACCGTCGCCGAACGCGGCCGGCTGATCGAGGAAGTGCTCGACGAAGTTTTCGGACTGGGGCCGCTCGAGCCGCTGTTCAAGGATCCGTCGATCAGCGACATTCTGGTCAACGGCTTCGACAATGTGTACATCGAGCGCGCCGGACGATTGGTGGAGACCAACGTCCGCTTCAAGAATCAGGCGCACGTGCGCATGATCATCGATCGCATCGTTTCCAATATCGGACGGCGCATCGACGATTCCTCGCCGATCGTGGACGCGCGAATCGACGACGGGTCGCGCGTGTGCGCGGTGATTCCGCCGTTGTCGCTGCTCGGCCCGGTGCTCTCCATCCGCCGTTTCGGCCGCAAGCTGCTCTCGACCGACGATCTGTTAAAAGGGCAGATGTTCAGTCCCGGGATGCTGGATTTCTTGAGCGGCTGCGTGGAGGCGCGGCTGAATATCGTGATCGCCGGCGGTTCCGGTTCGGGAAAAACCACGCTGCTCAACACGCTATCCCGTTTCATTCCCGAAGACGAGCGCGTGGTTACGATCGAGGATACCGCCGAGCTGCAACTCCAGCAGCCGCACGTGGTGCGCTTGGAGACGCGCCCGCCCAACATCGAAGGCGCGGGCGCCATTACCCAGCGCGACCTGGTAATCAACGCGCTGCGCATGCGCCCGGACCGGATCGTGGTGGGCGAGTGCCGCGGGCCGGAAGCGTTCGACATGATGCAGGCGATGAACACCGGCCACGACGGATCGATGACCACCGCGCACGCCAACTCGCCGCGCGACGCTTTCTCGCGTCTGGAAACCATGGTCATGATGGCCAGCCAGCACGTGCCGGATGTGGTGGTGCGGCAGATGCTGGCCTCGGCGGTGCAGATTGTGATTCATTGCGCGCGCCTGACGGACGGATCGCGCCGGCTTACGGCGGTCAGCGAAGTGAGTGGGATGGAGGGCGAGAATCTGCGTATGCAGGATATTTTTCTGCTGGAGCGCACCGGCGTCAACTCGCGTGGCCGCGTCATGGGCCGCTTCGCCGGAACCGGAGCCAAGCCGGCTGTGCTCGATCGCTTGAAAGCCTACGGCGTTCACCTGCCGTCTTCGATTTTTACGGAGCGCCACGAGATCAAGGAGCATTGACGAAATGTTCACCGTGATTGCGTTTCTGATTTTCACCGTGGCGCTCGGCGTGGCGGGATATTATGCGTGGAGCGTTCCCCGGCATCAGGAGCAGGATATCTTGCTGGGCCGTCTGCGCGAGTTGCGCGTCGGCGGCGCGCGATCGGGCAATTCGGGCGATCTGGTGCGTCACGAGCAGCGCGGCAGCCTTGCCCCCGTCGGCGATTTTCTGGTCTGGATCGGCGGCGTGCGGCGTTTGCAGGACTACATCGATCAGGCCAATCTCAAATATCGCGCTGCGGACGTTTTTGCGCTGTCGGTGATCCTGGCGATGGCGGCGTTTCTGTTGTTCGCCTTGACCGGCCTCCAGGTGGAAATTTTGCGTGTTGCGATTTCGCTCGCGATTGGAGCGGCGCCAATTTTTTACATTCGCCGGGTGCGCAACCGGAGACTGCGCAAATTCGAAGAGGGATTGCCCGATGCGATCGACCTGTTCAATCGCTCGATGAAGGCTGGGCACAATATCCATGCCGGTCTGGAAGCGCTCGCCGAGGAGACCTACGATCCGGTGCGGATGGAATTTCGCAAAGTCGTCGAGGAACTGGCGCTCGGCGCGCCGGTGGATCAGACCTTGCAAGACCTGGGCCGCCGCGTGCCCCTTACCGACTTGAAATTTTTCATCACCGGATTGATTCTGCAGCGGCAGACCGGCGCGAATATGGTGCTGGTGCTCGAGAACCTGGCGCTGCTGATCCGTGAGAGGCTGAATCTGGCGGCAAAAATGAAAGCGGCGACAGCGCAGCAGCGTTTGTCGGCCGCGCTGTTGTGCTCGCTGCCGGTGGTGGTCGGCTTCGGATTCTGGCTTCTGAAGCCGGAATATGTCCGGTTGCTTTTCACCGACAGCTTCGGGCAAACCGCGCTCACCTACGCGGCGATCTCGGAGCTGATCGGCATTCTGATCATTCGTAAGATTGCCAATCCCAAATTCTGATGATCCATCTCATCCTCATCTTTTTATTGTTATCGGGCGTCCTGGCCGCGCTGTTCTGGTCGAGCGTGGAATTATTCGCAAAACAGGAAGATCCGCTCGCCGACCGTATGAACGAATTGCAAATGCACGCTATCGCGACGGCGACACGGGCACCGCGCCGGCGCGGCGGAGGTTTTTTCAACAATCTTCTGTATCTGATCAGCCTGGTCCCGGGCGGTGAGGGCTGGCTTAGCGATACCGAAGACGAACTGGCGCAGGCTGGCATCCGCCGCCGGCGCGCTCTGGCGGTGTACTGCTTGTTCCACATCAGCTTTCTGTTCGCGCTCGTCTTCGCGGCATTGTACGCCGAGCGCAATGGCGACGCCGCCGCCAGGATGGGGCTGGGCACCGCCGCGCTGATCCTCGGCTGGGTGCTGCCGCAACAGGTTCTGCATCGACTGGTGAAAAGCTATCGCCGGAAATTGCAGGAGGCGCTTCCGGACACGGTGGACCTGCTCGGGATCGTGCTCGGTACCGGCCTCGCGCTCGATCAGGCGATGCTGCGCGTCAGCGAGGAAATGCGCTATCTCTATCCTGAGCTCGCCGAAGAGTTTTCTACCGTGGTAATGCAGGTTCGGGCGGGCCAGCAGCGCACCAAGGCGTTCGAGCAACTGGTGCGGCGCACCGGGATCGAAGATATCAAGGCGCTCGCGGCGATGATCATTCAAAGCGAGCGCTTCGGAACCAGCCTCTCGCAAGCCCTCAAGGTCTATGCCGATTCGTTGCGCAATAAGCGCCGCTTACGCGCCGAAGCCGCCGTTGCCAAAGCCGGCATTAAAATGCTTTTCCCGATCGTGGTTTTCATTCTGCCGGCTCTGTTCGTGGTGACGCTGGTTCCGGGAATCCTGAGCCTTCTCCACGAATTGAGGCAAGGCTTCGGACCGCCGCGATGATGGTCCGTCGCAAGCGACACGCGATCGAAGCGAGACCCGCATCGGAGCCGAAAGAACTTGGTTTCCAGGTGCATCAACCCTCGCATTCATCCCTCTTCGAATTTTGACAGTCAATCCCAGAAGCTATGGGAGATTAGCGCAATAAAGGAGAACCAGTTCAAAATCGGTATGCAGTGCGGTTCTCGAAGCGGGTTCCGCGGCGTGGCGATCGTTTGGCTAATTGCGGCGGCCGAACCGATGCCCGGAGGCGGGCCGGCCAAGCGGGCCAATTAAAGTCGGCCGAAAGCTGCAGCGTGAGAAGACATTCGTGCTCGTGGACGCGTGACTAAGAATGGAAGCCGGCCGGGTGCTTGTACTCCTTAAGGGCATCGAATATAATTCCGAAATGACTTTTTCCCCGTTACACTGCCCACCGACACAACTGTAGCGGACAAGGAGGAAAGCATGCCTCGTCTCCGGTTCGTGCGTCTTCTGTCCTTCGCGGTCGCCGGCGGCATTGCCGCACTCGCGCAAACCAACTCCCTGGTCGCGCCTAACTCGAATGCAGGCGTCGCCGGAAACGCCACTTCTACCTATGCCGCAACGCCAACATCCGTTGAGTTGCAGGAACTCATCGGGAGCGGGCAGTTTGCCACGAGCCCGATCACTATCACCGGAATCTCCTTCCGCGCGGCGCCCGGGATGGGACCGGTCAACGTTACCATCCCCAACCTGACCTTGACTCTTTCGACGAGCCCCAATTATCCGAATACGAGCGGAACTGGCAAGACCCTGATGAGCTCGACGTTCGCAAACAATGTCGGGCCGGATGCGACGGTCGTCTTTTCCGGCAGTAACGTCGTCCTGAAGGACAGCGGTTGCGCAGCGCCCGGTCCCTGCCCCTTCGATCTCAACATCGTTTTCCAGAAGCCTTTCACCTATTCTTCGAGCAAGGTGGGGGGCGGGCAATTGCTGCTCGATTTTGTGGATACGAATCTTAGCGGGACCAGCGGCGCGCTCGACGCCGAGTCGTTCACCGCGCCCGGCGGCTCGGTCGCGACGGTTTTGGGAGCTGCCGGCTCGCCGACCGGCACCTTCGCATACGAAGGGCCGATCGTACAGATCAGCTATACGACCTCGGCGCCTCTGATCACCGCGGTGGTCAACGTGGCCAGCAATATTCCCTCCGGGATGCCGAATTACGGAATCGCGCAAGGGTCGCTGTTTGCCGTGTACGGCAGCAACCTGGGTCCCGCGAACCTGGTAGCAGGGACGCTCCCGCTGCCCACTACAGGCCTAGCGGGGACTTCGATCTCAATCAACGTGAACGGAACCACGGTGACCGCGCCGATCTTTTTCACTCGCACCGATATCGTGGTGGCGGTAATGCCCTCGAATACACCCACGGGAAGCGGGGATTTGGGTCTGAGCTATAACGGGAACGGCTCGGCGGCAGTTACGGTGGCGCAATCGAACTTCGGAATTTCTTACAACCTAACGCCCAATGCCAATAACGGGATCGGCGTCTTCAACACGGCCGCTGTGACTCTTGAAAATTATCAATCCGTCACCACCACCAATACGGCGAAACCAGGCGACACCCTCGTCATTTGGGGTACCGGCCTCGGCGCGACACCCAATGGCAACGACATTACCGCAGCGCCCGCCGGCAATATCGGCCCTGCGCCATTAGTCTTCGTGGGCGGAGTCCAATCCCCGTCGGTCACGTATTGGGGCAGATCGCCGGCCACGTACCCCGGACTCGATCAGATCAACTTCGTCGTGCCGTCAAGCGCTCCTTTGGGATGTAATGTCTCGGTCGTCGTCCAGACAGCCAACGGCGGAACGCCCGTTGTGAGCAACGCGCCTACAATCGCCCTCGCCGCCACGGATGGCGCGACATGCTCCGACCCCACTCAATTTGTCCCCTCTTCCGCCCTGAGCCTGAACAACGCCAAGGTGATTTACATCGCAACCAAGGAGAACATCTCCGTCAGCATTAACCCTAATGGAAGCCAAACGCAGACAGCCTCCAGCTACGCCGAGACCCTGTTGTTCGAGCAGACTCAGGCCCAGATCGCGGAGCTGGCCGGGTCAGTCAACGTCGAGCCCAGCTTCGGCAGTTGCTATGTAGGAATCACTGCCAATCCGAATGGAGGCTCCCCTCCGAACGCAACGTTCCTCAATGCAGGGTCCACGATCACGCTGACTCCGCCTTCCGGGCCGGCCCTCACGCTCACCTCTTCCTCAGGTGGAGAACTTTACCAATCATCTTCGAGTTCGCAAGCGATCCCGAGCGGAACCTGGAGTTTTTCAGACGGCTCTGGCGGGCCCGATGTCGGCCCTCTGAGCTTTAATTTTCCTGTTCCGCAGCCGGTCACCTGGAGCAACCAATCCACCATCACCGGCAGCACGATAGCCCGTACCAATCCGCTCACCATCACCTGGACCGGCGGAGATTCCAACGGATATGTTGATATCCAGGGCTTCGGGCAGGCGGCGGGGTACTACGTCGGCTTCGAGTGTTCGGCGCCGGTTTCCGCAGGGCAGCTCGTAATCCCGTCCTCCATTCTGCTGGCGATGCCCCCGGGTGCGGGCGCGTTCTCGAGTCTACAGGTTTCCACGATCGCCCTCCCGAACATACTCGGCAGTATCTCCGGGTTCACTGTTTCGGTGACGGGTTCGAAGTTCCAGACCCAGGTCCCGGTAATCTTCAACTAGTCGGCATCCGGACTTAGACCTGATGTACGGCGCACCCGCGGGCTTCCCAATCGAGCTCGCAAACCTCTGTGAGGAATGGGGGTAAAGACGCAAACCGGCAGCCTGGTAAGCGTCCGAGCGTTCAAGGCGATCTCGGGCCCTCTATCGCCCGCTGCTCATCATTCGTTGAAGCGACCCGCCGCGGTGGTCGGTGGCTGTCTTCGTTTCGATGAACGCGTTTTTCCAGATCCCAAAAAAGCAGTCTCAGAAGTCGAGCCGTAAGGCTGCTTGCCCCACGCGATTTCCTCCCGAGCCTTGCGGCAACGCTGATTGCAAGACTCCGAACGTGCTCGGGTTGCTGATGTTGGTCGCCGGCGGCGCGTAATTTACGCGATTCAGGACATTGGTGAACGACGCTTCAAAGCGCAGCCGGGCGCGTTCCCCGATCTGGAACTGCTTGGCGAGCCCGAGATCCACATCGATCATGCCGGGTCCTTGCAGAATGCCCACGCCGCAATTGCCGAATCGCCCGGCGCCAGGAGGCGTGGAGGAAAAGGCGTTGATATTGAAGAACTGGCCCGATGTTTGATTCAAGGGGATGGGATTTCCGATGCAATCCGGGCGAAGCACTGCCCCCGCCCGGTTGGCGACGTCGGTGTTGGATTGATCGTTGATCTGAGTCGGATCGTACGAGTTCGGCCCGGTGGGATTGATGGTGGGAGTCAGCCACTGGCCGGTCTGGATAGTCGTGATCGTGCTCAGGTTCCAGCCTCCGACGACGGCGCTCAAGAATCCGGACTTAAGCCAGTGGCGGCCGGCTCCGAACGGCAGTTGGTACACGCCGGTGAGCAACACGCGCTGGCGCGGCGTTCCGACCACGTTGCCGCGATCTGCCGCTACATCGAAGCGGTTGGCGATCTCGGCCGCATAGGATTCCTCGCCCGAAAAAACAGTGGGGGCGTCACTGCCTTGCGCATCGCTGATATTTTTCGCCCAGGTATAATTCGCCTGGAACGAGAGGCCGTTCGACAAGCTACGCCGCAACTCGCCTTGCAGCGCCTGATAATTGGCGAATCCGAGGTTTTCGCTCGACATCAGCAGAAACCAGTTTTGATACGGAGCGCGCGGGTCGACAAACGCGCCCGAGGGGATGGTGTACGGCGTCGCGCTCGGAGCGATCTGGTTCAGATCGACCGTTACCGGCAGGCGATAGGAATTCATCCCCACATAGCTGATGCGAGCCAGTGTGTTGGATGTCACCTGGCGTTCCACCGTCACATTCCATTGCGCCGCCTGCGGATCGCGGAACAGCGGATCGTTGGCTTGTTCCAGGCTGCCTCCGCCATAGGTGACGGACTGACCCAGCGGAGCCGTTTGCGGGAACTGAAATTGCGGAGCCTGTAGAACGCCGTTCGAGTTGTAAACTGCGTTGACGTTGGTAATCAGATCCGAAGTCGGATTGCCGGCGTTGTTGAAGGACATGGGACCAAGCGTGGTCATGGTAAAGATGCCGAATCCGGCGCGAATGACGGTCTTAGTGTCGTTAAACGGACGATAGGCGACACTGATTCTAGGATCCAGGTCCTTCCAATACACTTGTCTCAAACCCGCGGCGAGTCCGTCCTGGCTGGACGTTTTGACATTCGAGCAAGCGAGCGACATGTTTCGCCCCGCAAGAGAACAAGCATTGAACGATGCCAGGAAGGCGTTATACACCAGCTGAAGGGACGGATTATTCGCCAGGGTCTGTAAGAACTTATCGGGTATAAGAACGCTGTTCGACCGAGGGTCGAAGCTTCCGAGATCACCCGAGGTTTCCGCAAACGGCGGCAGCAATTCCCAGCGCAGGCCGAAATTTACAGTGAGGCGACTGTTCACCTGCCACTCATCCTGCGCATAAACGCCCCATTGCGTGGATTGCGCATTGATCTGAGGGCTGGTGATCGCGAAAAACGATTCCTGCGGCAGGCCCAGTAGAAAATCGCCAAACGCGTAGTTGGTGAACAGGCCGGGGCTGAAGGTGAAATCTCCGTAGTCGTCCGATGGCTGGAAGAACATCAGCGCGTTGTAGCGCACACGGCGCGTATCGACGCCGAAGCGCAAGGTGTGCCTGCCCACGATGTGGCTGAAGTTATCTGTGAACTGCATGGTCTGCGAGATGGTGGTTCCGGTGCGGTCCTGACCGATCGAAGAGAACGATCCGTCGCTGAAAGAAAAAGTCGGAAAGGCATCGCCGGTAGGATGCTGGCTGATATCGATGCCCTGCAATCCGAGTGCGGAAATCGCGGCGCTTCCTTGGATCGGAAATCCGTCATTTTCCTGGAAATTCGTAAATCCGAAGCGAAATTCGTTAATCGACGCCGGGCTGATCGAATAATTGTAGGACACGAGAAAGCTGCGGTTCTGATCCTGCGCGGTGACGTTCGGCAGAAATTGGTTGGCCAGGAGCCCATTTCCGCCTTGCTGCGCGTTCACGTTCTTCCAGCTATACCGCGCATACACCTGCTGTTTGGAAGTGATGCTGTGATCGACTCTGAGATCCCAGCCGTCGGTATTCGACGGAATGGGAACCAGGGTCTGATAATTGAACGAAGGATTCGCCACGTTCAGATTAGCGTTGGGCAGCGGGTAATCGTTGAGCACGGCCTGCGCGACGGGATTGATGCAACCCTTGCACGTCCCGGTGGGAATGGTGTTATTCGTGTATGCTTCGCCGGTGAAGGGATTGATCACCGGACCGCTTCCATACGCGGCGACCAGCGCGTTCAGGTCGCCATTTCGTTCCGCCTGCGTAGGAACGAGAAGCTGTTCGGGATCCGAAGTGCGCTTCCGGTTTCCTTCATAGTCGAAGAAGAAAAATGTCTTGTCCCTGCCGTTGTATAACTTCGGAATCATGACCGGACCACCCAGGCTGCCGCCGAAGGTATTGAAGTGTTTGGGAGCCTTTCCTGGAAAATTGAGAATCGTCGCGTCGAGCTTGTCGTTTTGGATGTACTCGAACAGGCTCCCGTGAAACTGGTTGCTCCCGCTTTTGGTGATAAACGTGACGTCGCCGACCTGCGAAAACTCGGCGTTGTTGTTGAATGCGGTGACCTTCATCTCCTGAATTCCTTCCGAAGATGGATAGGCGTCCAGCAGGGCGCCGTTGGACCGCACACTGGCCGTGGAAATTCCATCGACCGAGAAGCCGACCTGAGCGGAACTCGCGCCGCCGATGTTGATGTTGCCCTGGCTGTCCTTCACCACGCTGGGCGCAGTCGCGAGCGCGGCGAGCGGGCTGGTCGAGACCGCGCGTGAATTCAGCGGCAAAGCCGTGATGTCACCGTTGTTCTTGGAATCCGCCAAGGTTGCGTTTTCCGTATTCACGCTTTGTGCCGATGCGGTGACTTCCACCGATTGCGCCTGCGCCGCGACCGTCAGGTTGACATCGACGCGTAAGGTCTGGCGGGCAGTCAGTTCCAGTTGATTTACGATGGCGGTTGTGAAACCTTCCTTGCCCGCCGTGACCGCGTAATGTCCGGGCTTGAGATTCTCGAATACGAAAGTTCCGTTGGCGTCACTGACAGTCTCCGCGGTCGTGTTCTCGTCGAGGCTGCGCAGCGTGATCTGCGATCCCGGAAGCGCGGCGCCGCTTTGATCCATGCTGCTTCCACGCACGCTTCCAAAAGTGGACTGAGCGTGAATATTCACCGTGAAACCGGCCAGGGTCGCCAAAAAAAGACTCAAGACCGCTCTTACATTCGTATTGGATTTCATGTGGACATCCTCCCGGGACCGTGTCGGCACACGTATCCCCCGTTGTTCGTGATCGAATTCGTTCAGTGCTGACTGGGTCCGAAGGCCTCAACGCGGAGGGCGAATGTGAACGTAGTGCAATGATAAGCGACCAGCGCTAAGGAAGGCATGAGGAGTCCATTAAGAACGCATAAATCCGGGGGACCTGAGCGGCCTCGACAGTGGCGGTATAGGTCTGCTCGGCTTCGGATAGGTGGCCGCTCTTTCAGCGCGTGGTTGGCTTGGGACATGAGCTGGCTGTAATTGCCTGTCTGTCCGAGCGCAGTTCCGCACGCGATCAGAATCAGCTGAAGAGCATGATCCGGCCGAATGAACGTCATATTGGAATGCAGCCGGAAAGCGCAAAAGGGCAAAAAAAGCCTCACTTCCTGTTGGATTGGGGTATACTCGGGTGAATCCGATGCGGCAGGAAACGAGCGCCGTCCCAAATAGGATCGCAAACTGTCACGTTTCCGACGCGGTATTTCAGGATATTTACAAGGAATTGCGCCGCATCGCATCCACTTATTTCCGCGATGAGCGTTCGGGCCACACGCTTCAGCCAACCGCCCTGGTCCACGAAGCCTATCTTCGGCTTACACGCCTCAATCGCATCGACTGGACCAATCGATCGCTCGTCCTCGGAATCTCCGCCGGCATCATGCGAAACATACTGGTAAGTCACGCACGGCGAAGGCGCGCGCTGAAGCGCTCCCATAGCGCTGTCGAGGTCGAGGTCGGACGCAGCGCAGAGGCGCGGATATGTGACACACTGCTGCTCAACGATCTGTTGGGGAAGATGGAGCAATCTCACGCCGGCGCTGCAAAGGTGATCGAATTGCGTTTCTTCGGTGGCCTGAGCGAGGAGGAATCGGCCGAATTTCTGGGGCTTTCGCGCGCTACGGTCCAGCGCCATTACAGCTTCGCGCGAGCGTGGCTTTCGCGCGAGTTCGGCCGCCTTCCGGCGCGCGAGCAATGACGCCCGAACAAGCCCGCGCGGTGGAGGATTTATTCGCATCCGCGAGCGTACTCCCCCCGGAGGATCGCCGCGCCTTTCTCGCCCGCGCGTGCCCGGATTTTGACCTGAGAACGGAGGTCGAGTCGCTTTTGAAGTGGCACGATCTCGCCGAAGCTGAGCCTTCGGTATTTGATGTAAGGCCCCCTCCGGAAGCGAAGGCGATGCTCGCCAGACTCGCGGCGCGGACGTTCATCCTTCGACAATTAAGCGAGTTGAAGCAGGTAGGTCCGTTTCAACTGGGCAACTTTTTGGGAGAAGGCTCGACCGGGGTTGTTTATCGCGCCTTCGATACCCGGTCAGGCGTGAACGTCGCTTTGAAGATCGCGTTTCCGGAAAGCATGATGGATGAGAAAAACCGCAGCCGCTTCGAGCGTGCGGCGGCGGCGAGCATGAGGCTGGATCATCCGAACATTGCCCGGACGCTCGAAATCTGCACAGTCCGGACGCCTTCGGGGGACGACCTGATCTGTGTAGTTCTGGAGTACGTCGATGGGCGCACGCTGGCAGAACAGTTGAGAATCGGCAGGGCCGATCCGGCCGACGCGCTGCGCTGGGCAAGGCAAACTGCGGATGCGCTCGACTCCGCGCATCGCCACGGCATCATCCATCGGGATCTGAAGCCGGCCAACATCATGCTCACGGCTTCCG
>DATHCE010000179.1:0-23338 GCA_035319685.1 Bryobacteraceae bacterium
ATCGCCAGGCCCGGATCGATGTAGCCGCGGCTCAAATAAATTCCGGCGCTTGCCGCCGCCGTCACGCCAATCATGAAATTGCTGGTCGTCGTCGAGACTTTAAACGGGATGCGCATCGCCTGATCCATTGCGATCACCTTCAACGCGCCTGACCCGATGCCGAGCAGCCCGGAAAGCGTTCCAGCCCCGAACATCATGCCGAATCCCGTCTTGACGTGGTGCGCGCGATAATGCTCGTCGCCGTGGCTGGCCGGATAATGGCCTTCTAGCTTCCACCGTTCGGCGAAAGGATCGGCGTCATCGCCGCCGCCGTCTTCGCCGTGCGGCCGCGTCGATTGCCAGGCCGCGTGCAACAGTACAATGCCGAAAATGATGGCCAGCCACGCGGTCGGAATCCGCGTCGTCAAGTACGCACCGAACAAAGCGCCCAGCGTCGTGGCCACTTCCAGAAACATTCCGATGCGAATATTGGAAAATCCTTCCCGGACGTAAGCGGCAGCCGCGCCCGAGCTGGTGGCGATCACCGATACCAGGCTTGCGCCGATCGCGTAGCGCAAATCCACTCCCATGAGTAACGTCAGAAACGGCGTGACCACCACGCCGCCTCCCAGTCCGGTCAATGCACCCAGGAATCCGGCCAGCGCCGAAATCAGAAATAGCAGGCCTGTGAAGTCCAGGATGTTCATCTGATAACGAGCATAGCGTTTTTGCTTGACCGCGGAGGGTGCCGGTTTGCGGCAAGATTTTCGTCCTAACTTTTTCCAAATTAAGGCGTTGGGCGCCATCAAATCAATGAAAAAGTATTTGACAATTATTACAGTTTGTATTAATTTTGTAGCATCAAAGGGGCTAGGAGCATCGAGCGTCTCAAACCGATCATACATAACTCGATCGTTCCTGCCGATAGATCTGGGGACTTGCTGAACGCGAGATTTTGAACGGTTGGGGCGTGCAACAGACCTACTGCTGCGGTTTCCGGCCGTCCGGGACCCGGGAGTGTTCCGCCCTCGTAGACGGTGACCCACGCCGGGGATTGACGGTTCACGTCAGCAGATGGCGCGATCCGTACTGACGCGCGCAAGTTTGAGGTTGGCGCGAATGCTTCGGGGAAAGGGCGTATGTCTCGTTCAATCAATAATTTCAATACATTTCTTGCAGACTGGAAACCAGTCGCTATATTGCTGATCGCGATGATCATGATTGTGGCGCCGGTCGCCGCGCAGTCGCTGGTCTCCGGCGACATCACCGGCGTGGTCACCGATCCCAGCGGCGCGATGGTTCCCGGAACCACGGTCATTCTGAAATCGTTGGACACCGGCGAGTCGAAAACCACCCAGACCGGTAACGACGGAACGTTCCGGTTCAATCTGGTGAAGCCGGGGCCGTATCAGCTCTCCGCGTCGCGCACCGGTTTGCGATCGGACCTCGGAAGCGTCAACGTGGCGATAGGCCAGGTGGTCACGGCGAATCTGACGTTAAAGGTGGAAGAATCCAAACAGATGGTGCTGGTGCGAGAAGCAGCACCGCTGATACAGACCGACAACGCCAACCTCGCCGTAACCTTTTCCACCTCGCAAATCGCGGACCTGCCCGCGCCCGGCAGCGATATCACCACGGTCGCCTTCACGGTGCCGGGTATCCAGATGAATACGGGCAGCGGATACGGCAATTTCAGCTCACACGGGCTCCCTGGAACGGCGAATCTTTTCACGATGAACGGAAATGACTACAACGATCCGTACCTCAACCTGAACAATAGCGGCGCGAGCAACCTGTTGCTGGGCCAGAACGAAATCTCCGAGGCCTCGGTAGTGCAGAACGCCTACAGCGTTCAATACGGGCGCAATGCGGGCGCGCAAATCAACTTCGTCACCAAGAGCGGGACCAACCAGTACCACGGCAACCTGGTGTACAACTGGAACGGCACGGTTCTGAACGCCAACGATTTCTTTAACAACCTCAACGGGATCGACAGACCCCACGCGGTCTCCAACAACTACGGGGCGTCCATCGGCGGGCCGGTCAAAAAGAACAAGCTGTTCTTCTTCACCGATACCGAAGGGATCCGCTACGTTCTGCCGACCAGCGGCGTGGTCACCTATCCGTCTCCTCAATTCCAAAGCTACATTCTGGCCACCGTTCCCTCTGTGGCCCTGCCCATTTATAAGGCTGCGTTCAACGAGTTCAGCGGCGCCAAGGGCCAGCCGGTCACCAACGGAGACGCGCCCACCCAGGACGCGAGCGGCACCCTCGGCTGCGGATCTGTCGCCGGCACACCCTTCGGAGGCGGGGGCATTTTCGGAACCAACGTGCCCTGCGCCTACGCTTACGCGACCAACGGCAGCAATGGGAATCGGGAATGGTTGATGACCGACCGCGTGGATTGGAACATCAACGACAAGGAAAAAATCTATTTCCGGTTCAAAACCGACCATGGCTTTCAACCCACCGGTACCAACCTGGTCACGTCCACCTACAACGTCCAGAGCATTCAGCCTCAGCAGGAAGGACAAATCAACCTCACCTCGACCATCTCGCCGAGCCTGGTGAACAACTTTATCGGTTCCATCCTCTGGTACAGCGCCATTTTCACGTCCGCTGACATAAGCAAAGTTGCGTCTTCGTTACCGGTCAATCTCGATATCATCGGCGATGGCGGATCGAACGGCGGCGCCTGGTATCCCATCGGATTCGGTTATGCGGCGGCACCAGGATTCGACCTGGGATATAACATTTTTCCGCAGGGCCGCAACGTGGGGCAGCTCGGCATCGTGGACGATCTGTCCAAGATCGCGGGCAAGCACAACATCAAAGTCGGCGTGAACCTGCGAAAGAACGACGTCACCGACTACGTGCTCCAGGAAAACATTTACGGAACCTACTCGTTTTTCTCGCTCGGCGATTTCGTCGGCGGCGTGACGAATCCGAATACCGGCAGCTCCTACACCCAGAGCTTCGCGCCGGCGTCGGATTCGCACATTCGTTTTTACAATGTCGGATTCTACGCACAGGACGAGTGGAGCGTAAAAGAGAACTTGAAAATTACCTACGGTATTCGGTTCGAACGCACCGCCGACCCCACCTGCGTGGACAAGTGCTTTTCCCTCCTGAAGACGCCCATTACGCCCGGAACCAGCATCAACGTTCCCTACAACCAATCGATCGAGACGGGCCTCAGCAGTGGTTATCCGAGCGTCCAGGCGCTGATTCCACTGCCTCGCGTCGGCGTCGTCTGGAAGCCGAGGAAGGGCCGCTCGAACTCGACCGTGATTCGCGGCGGCTTCGGTATGTTCGCGGATCTGCCTCCCGGCGGTCTGATGGAGAGCCTGATTACGAACACGCCGTACCTGTTCACGGGAAATGTGTTCAGCGGCGCTCCGGTCGGACTGGCGACCACGCCCGGAACGGCCGCCGCCGGCGCACTCGCTCAATACAACGCGTTCAAGACCGGCTTCTTCAACGGCGCCACTTTCGATCAGTTGAACAACTCCATCCCCGGCGGATTTTCGCCCATCAACTTCTTCTCCGTGCCCAATCACCTCAACAGCCCGGAATATCTCGAGTGGAGTTTTGAAATCGAGCAGCCGTTCGGCAGGAAGAACGTTCTCTCCGCCACCTACTCCGGAACCCACGGATACAACCTTTTGGCGGACAACCCCTTCGTCAACGTCGCGGTGAATACCAGTAATTTCCCCAACGGATTCGGCGGACTGCCGCTGACCTCGCCGGATGCCCGCTTCAATGCCGTCACCCAGGTGCTCAATACCGGCATCTCCAATTACGACGGGCTGACGATTCAATTGCGCCGCGCTCTCGGCGGCGGATTCCAGGGCCAGGTCGGCTACACCTGGAGCCACTCCCTCGACGATCTGTCGAGCTTGCCCGGCGAGCCCTACAACTACACCGATTCGCTGGTCGCCATGACCACGCCCAATCTGAAGAACAACTACAGCAACTCCGACTTCGACATTCGAAACGCGGTGGTGGCGGACTTTGTTTGGAATTCGCCCTTCAAGCCTTCCAGTCGCGCCCTGGGCTGGCTGGCGCGCGATTGGACCGTTGCGGGCAAATTCTATGTCCGGTCCGGTTCTCCGTTCTCGGTTATAGACAGCTCGTTACCCGGCGAGATTTCGGACGCGTTTAACTTCGCCATCACGAATTTGACCGCCCAAGCCGCCACCAGCAACATAGCTAAGAATTGCGGAACCGGAGCCGTGAGCACTCCCTGCTTTGCGAGCAACGCATTTGTCGCCTCGGGCTCGGAAACCGGCTTCGGTCTTCCACGGAACAGCTTTTACGGCCCCGGATACTTCGACATCGACACCTCCATCTACCGGAACATCCCCATTCGGGAGTTCGCGCGCTTCTCGATCGGAGCCCAGTTGGCCAATATCTTGAATCATCCGAATCTTGCCAATCCGGGCAACAACGTGGCGGCGCCCGGCCTGGGGTTGATCACCAGCACGGTGTCGGCTCCGACCAGTGCGTACGGCTCATTCCAGGGCTCGGCGGTGTCGGGCCGCGTCATTGTATTGAGCGGCAGATTCAGTTTTTAACGGAGGCTCGTCACGGGGGCGGCGTCACGGGGGCGGCGTCACGGCGCCGGATCTTCCCCCTTCCGCGTTGCTCGCATTTTGGTCCAGCATTCCGGCAGGATTACAATGTCTCCTTGGCAAACGAGAGACAACGCCGGCCGCAACGATGGGAAGGCAGCATCGTTGACGGCGTCTTCCGCCTCGACCAATGCCTCGGCGAAGGCGAAAGCGGCGTCGTCTTCCGCACCGGTTTCAGCCGCCGCCAGGCCACCATCAAGCTGATCCCCGCCGATGGCGCCGAGGCCGATGCGCAACTGGCATCCTGGAACGCCGCCGCCAGGCTCAATCATCCGAATCTGGCGCGCATCCTCGCCTCGGAACGATCCAGCGTGAACGGCGCACCGGTCGTTTATCTGGTCACCGAATACGCCGACGAAACCATGGCCGACGTCCTGGCTGAGCGTTTCTTAACCCCCACGGAAGCCCGCGACGTTCTGGCCAGCGCGCTCGATGCGCTCGCCTATCTTCACAGCCAAGGCCTGGCGCACGGCCACATCAAAGCGTCGAATTTTCTCGCCATCGGCGACCAGCTGAAATTATCGGTCGACGGAATCGCCGCATCCGGGCCCGGCCTTTCCGGCCCCAGCGAGGACGTGCGCATGCTCGGCGCGTTATTTCAGGACGTGCTCGACAAACCGCTTCCGCAGCCCTTTCTCGACATCACCAGCCACGCCCTCGATCCGGATCCGCGCACCCGCTGGACCGTTCCGGAAATCGCCACCCGGCTTGACGGCCGCATGCCCGTGCGCGCAGCCGAGCACAAGCCTCCTGTCTGGCGATGGGTCCTGCCCGCGGCCGCCATCGTGATTGTTGCGACTCTTTTCCTGATTGCCCGCAGCGCCCGCCCGGTCTCGCCCGCACGTGCTCCCGCGCCCGCGCCCGCCGTCGCCCAATCCGCGCCTCCAGCGGTGATCAAAACGCCGGCGTTATCGGAAACTAAGGCGGAAACCAAGCCTGAGCCCGTCGGTCCGGCGCCGCGATCCTCGAAACGCCGGCCGGATGCCGAACCCCGCCCAGCGACGAACTCCGCGGAGATCCTCAATCAGCCCATGCCCGACGTTCCCGCCAAGGCGATCCGAACCATTCATGGAAAAGTGATCATTCCCATCCGCGTCAACGTCGATCCGTCCGGAAACGTCACCGATGCAAAGCTCGACTCCCGCACCGGCAGCCGCTATCTCGCGGGCTATGCGCTCGGGGCCGCCCGGCAATGGAAATTCACGCCGTCCGGCGCGCCCGAATCCTGGGTCCTGCGCTTCACATTCACGCGTGAAAATACCACTGTCTCCTCCCAGCGCCTCGTTCCCTAGCTCGCCGCCGCCCTCGCGCGGTAACCGGATTGCCATGATTTAGAAACGCTGGAGCCGCTACAAACAATTCGGTCTAAAAATGTTTTGTAATTTTCATCCTGGCGATATCCCTGCGCCCGTAATCTGATCTCCAAGCGAGGAGACATGAAAAAGACCCATTTGCACTTGTCCTGGCGCGACCGGTCGCGCATCGGATGCTTTCGCACCGGCGTCTCTCTTCACAGCCACACCCACCTGTCACGGGAAAGTCTGGCGTTTATTCCGAAATACACCGCAGGCGTTCCCCTGCTAAGCCAAGCCATCCGCCAGCAAACGCGGCGCTACCTGGCTTCCACCGGCCGCACTCTCGATTTCGCGCGCGCCTGGTGGACGCCGCCGCTCTCGCCCCGCGAGGCCTTCGATCTTGAAAAGCGCCAGATCGAGGACCAACTGGGCCGCAACGCGCTCGTCTCGCTTACCGATCATGACAACCTCGAAGCGGGATGCGCACTCGCCGTCGTCGAGCCTGTTCCGGTCTCGGTCGAGTGGACCGTCCCGTTCGGCCCCACCTTCTTTCATCTCGGCGTCCATCATCTGCCGCCGCAGCGCGCACGGTCGATTATGGCGGATCTCGCCGGCTACACCAGCGCACCATCGCCGCACGCTCTCGACGATCTGCTCGCAGCGCTCAACCAGCTCGACGATACCTTGGTGGTCCTGAATCATCCCCTGTGGGACGAGCCGCGCATCGGCGAGATCGAGCACTCGCAGACCCTCAGCGTATTTCTCGAGCGCCACGGCCGCCGTATCCACGCGCTCGAGCTGAACGGTCTGCGCTCCTGGAAGGAGAACGCGGCCGTCACTCGCCTCGCCGCGCATTCCGGCCATCCCTTGGTCTCCGGCGGCGACCGTCATGGTTCCGAACCGAATGCCATTCTCAATCTCACCAATGCTGCGAGCTTCGCCGAATTCGCCTCCGAAATTCGCAACGACCGGATGAGCGACGTGTTGTTCATGCCCCAATATCGCGAGCCTTTGCGCCTGCGCTTCCTCGAAACGATGTGGGACATCGTCCGCGATTATCCTGAGCGCCCTGTGGGCCGGAAGCGCTGGAGCGATCGGGTCTTTTATCAATGGGAAGACGGCGCGGTGCAGCCGCTTTCGGCCATCTGGCGCGGCGTCGAACCTTGGCCGGTGCGCTATTTTCTCGTCGGCCTGCGGCTCGCCAAAAGCCATTCGCTCCGCGGCCTGTTGCGAATCGCGCTCGGCGACGCGCAGGAGGTTTCCCTGTGAATCCCAGCCCGCGCGTCGCGTTCTTCACCGACTCTTTTCACGAAGTGAACGGAGTCGCCCATACCAGCCGGCATTTCGATGCTTTTGTCCGCCGCCGCCGATTGCCCTTTCTGAAAGTCCACGCCGGTCCCAAAACCGGTTTTTCGACCGACGGCCCCGTGGCGACGCTCGAGTTGCAGCGCGGTCCCGTCGGTTTCGCGCTGGAGCAAGACATGTCGTTCGATCTGCTGCTGCTGCGCTATCGCAACCTGGTCGCAAAGGCTTTGAAACAATTCGGGGCTGAATTGATTCATATCACCGGTCCGAGCGATGTAGGCATTCTCGGAGCCTGGATGGCCTGGGAACTGGGCTTGCCGATGGTCGCCTCCTGGCATACCAATCTTCACGAGTTCGGAGCGAGGCGTCTTGAAAAAGTGCTCGGGGTTCTTCCGCCGCGCGTTCGCCATTCGGCGGCGCAGTTCACCGGTCAGGAGATTATCCTGCGCGCATGCGTGCAATTCTACCGGCTGGCGCGTGTGATCCTGGCGCCGAATCTGGAATTGGTCGACATGCTCCACAAGCAAACCGCGCGGCCGTCGTTCCTGATGCGCCGCGGAGTCGACGCCGTGCTGTTTTCGCCCGACAAGCGCGACCGCTCGGACGATACTCTGACCATCGGCTTCGTCGGCCGCCTCTCGCCGGAAAAAAGCGTTCGCGTCTTAGGCGACGTCGAGCAAGCCCTGATCGCGGCGGGCTTCGAGAAATTCCGCATTCTGATCGTCGGCGACGGGCATGAGCGCGCCTGGCTTGAATCCAATCTTCGCCATGCCGAGTTCACCGGCGTCCTTCGCGGCGAAGCGCTCGCCGCGGCCTACGCGAACATGGACATTCTTGCGTTCCCCTCGCACACCGACACGTTCGGCAACGTCGTTCTGGAATCTCTGGCGTCCGGTGTGCCGGTCGTGGTCACTTCGAGCGGCGGGCCGAAGTACCTGGTGACCCACGGCGTCACGGGATTTGTCGCGGAAACTCAACCGGAATTTCTCCACGCTGTCACGCTCCTTGCGCGCGACCCGGAAATGCTCGCGAACATGCGCATCCGCGCGCGCGATTTTGCCTTGTGCCGTCACTGGCATCGCATCTTCGAGCAGGTTTACGACGCCTACGAATATTGCCTGCGCGCGCGGCGGGACATTTGCGCGTTGCCGGCGGGAGCATGATCTCGACGATGACTTCGATGGACGAACGATCGGCCGCCTCCGTCACGCGCGCGCTTCTCACCCGTCCCGATCTCTATTTGCTGGCCCGCTGGAATTGGAAAAGCGCGCTGCTCAGCGCGGTCGTGCGATCGGCGCTGTTTCTTCGCTCGGCATCGGTCCAAGCCTCGGGCGCCGAGTTTTGTGTGGCGCTGGCGATGGCTGGTTTCCTGGGAGCCTTCGCGCAGGCCTATCGCCAGGTCCGGCCACGATGGCTCGCGTGCCTGATGGCGTCCGTCATGCCGCTCGGCCTGCTCCATGCCTGCGAGTTTGCCGCCCATCGGATCACCGGCGCACCGGCGCGCGCCATCGCGGTCTCGATCGTGTATTCCGTGCTCTCCTCCACCGTGACCGTTTTCCTGATGAGGCGCGGCATCTGGCTCGCCGGCGAAAATCAAACCAGCCTGGCCGGCGATCTGAAAAAAATCGCCTCGCTCGTGGCTGTTCCGGGAAGAAGAACATTCTTTGCGAGGAATGTGTCATCATGAGTTTGTCACGCGAACACTTTGGAGGTTCTCGCTTGATGCAGTCACCCCAACCATTCGACCGGCGGACGCTGCTCCGCCGATTGTCCTTCGGCTTGCTTGGCTCCGCGCTGATTTCGCGCAAGGCTTCCGCCGTCGCGCTGGACCGTCTGGTCGAAGCCCATCCCGCAAGCGCCGTCCGCCGCTATCACCGCCGGCTTCGAGTCCACGCGACCATCCTGGTGCTCGGCGTGCCGATCTTCAAGCGCAATGATGTCGGCGCCGGATGCGCCACCGTCGAGATCGGCTCGGCCGGCGGCGAGACCATTACCGCCCTCCAGTTCGCCGCCGGTTCGGACCCGGCGCGCGCACACGGCCTCAACCGCCTGGGCTTGATGCGCGAGCTGGTGATCGAACAGAACACAAAGGTGAGCCGGTCCTCATATTCCGGATTCATGACCTCGTCGCCTGAAAAGAGTCTCGATCAAGGCAAACATGCGATCGAAGAACATGGAAACGAGATCCCGTGCACGCTTTCAAGCGGCGAATCCGTGGACGGGGAAACCAACGCCACCCTCCGCCATTTTTCCATGCCCGGCTCGACCGGGTGGGAGGAAGCCGCGACCATCTTGAAGAACGTGGAGAGTGCCGAAGATCCGCGCGCCCATCACGACCGCAGCCCGTCCGGTCCCAGCGCAACATTTCTATACGCGATTCGCCGTGCCGCGATCGCCTCCGAGCCGGCCTCGCATTGCGAGTTTGTCCACAACGGCAAGGTGAATCAGCTCGTCACCAGGCGGCAGGGAACCGAGCTGAGCGGATCGATTCTCGATCTCCGCGGCGAGAAGCTTTCTGATTTTTCCGTCTGGCTCGATCCATCCGACCCCAGCGGCATTCCGAATCGCATCGAATTCCGCGCGCGATCCTTCCTGCGCCTGAGCTTTGTAGCGGACCCCCCGGTCGAGCAGGCTCAAGCCGAGATCCCTTGGCTCCTGGAGCAAAAAGGCTGACCCGCCTGTAGGCCGCGGCATTCTTGTCTATTCTCAAGGTCGCGTCGACGACCGACCTGAGCGGGCTTCGCGCAGTGATCGTCGACGGCAACGAAGTCAATCGCCGGGTCGTGCACCAGCAGATTTCGGCTCGGGAAATGCGCAACGGCAGCTATGCATCCGCCAAAGAGGCGCTCGTAGCTTTGGCTCAAGCGCTGGACGCGGGGGATCCCCATCCGTTCGTGATCGCCGACTACCGGATGCCCGGAATGGAATCCCGCCCGATCCAATTTAAAATCTCCCCGCTCAACGTATTCAAGCTGTTCGTGATCCGGTCCGTCTCCACATTCACCAGCGCGTACCGGTCCGTTTGCGAATCGCTGGAATGAATCAGCGCGTGATGATCCTCGCGTAAATCCGGCAGCGCAGAGGCCTCGATCCGCGACCCGCGCAGCGCCGACGCCAGATGATACAACGTCAGCTCGACGTCTCTTGCGAACGGCCCGAACGCGTCCCGCGGCGGAGCCCAACTGCTGCCCGCGATCCCCGCCTCCAGCGCCAGCAGCGCATACGCCAGCCGGTGCGAGCTCGCGAGCATGGCCTTCAACAGCGAAACCCTCTCCGCGGAAATCCCCGGCTCGCCCATCGCCCGCTCAATCGACGCTTCCAGGTTCGTTCGCGCCAGCCGCCCCGCCACGCGCGCCCGATCGAGCGCCGCCGCATACGGATCGTTGCGCCGGTAGCTTCCGTCGAGTTCGTGAAAATACGCGCGAAATTTGTCGAGCATCTGCGCCATCGCGTCCGCAACCTGGTGCCGCTCCCAAGTCGGCCACGCCGCGTAGGCGATCAGCGCGATCGCGCCGCCGATCATCGTGTTGATCGCCCGCGCGCGCATCGCATCCCCCGGCGTCACCGTTCCTTTCAGCGCGAGCAGGTACACCACCAGCGCGGTCACCGCGACCGCGAAAATTCCGTAATTGGCGCCGCCGATCCAGCGCAGCACGAACATCAGCGCCGCGATCGTCGCGATCTGCACCCAAAGCGATTGCGGCAGCGCATGAAACAGCCCGGTCGCGAACACCACTCCGCCGAGCGTCCCGCCCAATCGCAGTACTCCCCGGCTGAACGTCGATCCGAAGTCCGGCTTCAACACGAGCGCGATCGTCATGGCAATCCAATAGGACCGGCTGAGCCCTAGGTTCATCGCCAGCGCGTCGCCGGCCGCAATCGACACCGCCAGACGTACCACGTGCCGGAATGCCGCCGATTCGACGTTCAGATTCGCGCGCAGCGTTGCGATCGTGCCGCGCCATTGCAGCGTCCAGTGTTTCTTCGATTCACGCCGCGCAAACTCGGTGCTGCCTGCTGGCGTTGCGTTGGACGCCAGGTCGATCGCCGAGCGTAGCTGGCCGACCAGCGCATCGATCTGGCGCCGCGCGTCGTCAAGCTTGGCCTCTAACGAAGGCGAAGCTGTGTTGAGCGCACGCAACTGGTCGGCCAGTTCGTCCAGCTCGCGGCACTCCTCCGAGTGATCGGCTGGTGTACGCCCCGATGTTAGCGCCTCGCCCAGCGCCTGAAGAATGCGCGCCGGCAATTCGAACGTCCGATCCAGAATCTCCAGCTCGCCCGCCGCCGGCCGGTCCCGCTCGATGCGGATGCGCAGCCGCGCGAGCGTGAACAGGCTCATGCGGATGCGTTCCGCTTGGCTCAACAACATCTGAAACCGTTCGCTTTCGACCGTTTCCTCGCGAGCCAGTGCGGCCAGCGTGGTCTGCGCCTGATTGCTTTGCGCCGTCGCCGGCAGAGCTTGTCCCGCGTCGGCGGGCGGCGATGTCGCCGTGCCGGCCAGCGTGGAAAACAACGCGCCCAGCGCCCTGCGTTCCGGCGCGTAGCGCCCCAACGGCCACAGCGCGACCGCCAATCCGGTTTGCAACAACCCTCCTCCGAACGCAGCGAGTCCGCTCAGCGCCGCTTGATGCAGCGGCAGCGGCACCCCCGAGTACACGCACAGCATCACCAGGCTCATCGTTCCCAGATCGCCCGGCGCCTGCCCCAACGCTACCAACATTCCCGCCGCGAACGCCCACGCCGTCGCCAGCATCACCGCCATCCAGTGGCTGTTGCCGCACAACGAGCCCAAAAACACGGCCAATCCCGCGATCACGCTCGCCTGCAACAAATGACGCCCGCGCTCCGGATACGGCGACTGGTTATCGCGAAATGCTACGTTCAGCGCGCCCGAGGACGCGATTAATCCGCCCGCCATCGATCCCGTCGCCGCCCCGATGACCAGCGGAAGCGTCACGCCGATGGTGTTCCGCATCGCGAGTTTCGGGTCCAGCTTGTCGGATTGAAAGCGAACCACGCCGCGCCAGAACGCCATCCATGGGCCGGGCCGCGCCGTCTCGTGCCCTGAGGGCATACTTGTTCAGGATAAAAAAATGGCCGGGGATCTCGCTCCCCGGCCTTTTTAAGTGAGCACTGGTGCTGCGGAAGGAACTTGTTTACCGCCGGAAGCCGCGACCGTAAAATCCGCGGCCGTAAAATCCCGGTCCCCAGAATCCGCCAAAGCCGAGATAAATGCCCGGCGCGCCCCAATAATACGGATAGTAGGGGTAATACGGATACGCGTACGGATACGGATAACCCGCGTAAGCCGCACCATAGTAACCGGCACCGGGAACCGGCGGCCCCGGACGCGGTCGCAGCCCGGGCTGTTGCGTCTGATAATCGGTATCGTTGACGAAGCGGAACGCGTACGGCGCGTGCTCGGTCGAAACCGTCACCGGCTGATCGACGCGGAATGTCAACAAAGTCTCCGGTCCCAAAATGGTGGGCTTGCCGCGCGTCACCAGCACGCCGACGATTCCCACGAACGCTCCCGCGCCCGCTCCAATCGCCGCTCCGGTGCCCCAGCCGACGCCCGCTCCGAGCGCCGCGCCCAACGCGGTCGTGCCGCCGATCGCGGCCGCATTCCTTCCCGCCGACGACGGCCCGGTGCGCGGAATCAATTGCGTTTTCATCGGCACCTGCTGCCCGTCGACCACCGGCAGATCGGTCAACTCAATCCCCAGCCGCGACGTGCCTCCCGCGTGGCCGGCTTTCTTCGCTTCCGTCACGCGCCCGCCGAGCGTCTGTCCGCGCTCCGCCACCACGATTCCGTCGACGATCACGGGACGCACCAGCGTCACCGCAAACGCATCGCCCGTCTGATTCCGGTCCGAGTTCAGATAATTGTTGAGCCGCACCGTCACATACGTTCCCGGCTTGATGGTTAACGTCGCCGGGATACTCCCTGGCGCATTTTGCTGAGCATTCAGTGGCGCAGGCTGTTGCGGAGGCGGTTGCGGAGGCGGTTGCGGCGGATCGGTCTGATCCACGGGCTGCGCAGGCGTATTCGCATCGCTGGTTGCAACAGGATTCGAATCTCCGACGTGCCGCCATCCCCCGTTCGGCGCCGTCTGCTGCATCGAGGAATTCTGCGGCGGAGGCGCTGTAGGCGAGTCCTGGGCGAACGCCGTCATCGCCAGCGCTCCTATCAATAGACAATATATTCGGTAAGAAATCTTCTGCATAAATGGCCGCTCCATTACATGCTGCCAGCAGGAACACTGCATGTGTCTCGCCACAAACTTGCAGTCGTTAAGTCGCCTTTAAATCAATGACTTAAAGCGTCTGGTTGAGGATCCATACTGGCCCATATGCACCGTTCTGGTGGATTTGAGCCAGTCGGAAGTTAATTATCGCCCTATTTCGCCTTCTTGGCTTGCTGCTTCCGCCGCGCTGCCCAGAACTGCCGCATCCGTTCCGATTGCGCCTTGCGTTGTGCCGCCGTCCGAGGCTTGCGTTTCTTACGCGCCGGGGCGGGTGCGGCAGCAGCCGCCGCCTTAGCGGGCTTGGCCGCAGCCTTCGCCGCACGGGAGGACCCTCCCAGCGCCTCAATCGCCCGATTCAAGCGATCGCGTTCCGCGATCAGAAGCCCAACAATCTGTTCTCGTTGCATTAACAAAATCCTAACACTGTCAAGTTCATCCGGCAAGTCTTTTATACGCCGATATCTTCTTGCCACAGTTCGGGTTGTGCGTCGATGAAGCCCCGCATCAGCGCCTCGCATTCCTCGTCGTTGACCACCTCCACCCGTATTCCCTGGCTGCGCATATAGTCTTCCGCGCCCATAAATGTCCGATTTTCGCCCACGATCACTCGCGGAATCCGGTACAGCACAATCGCCCCGCTGCACATCGGGCAAGGCGAAAGCGTGGAATAAATCGCGCAGTTTCTATAGATTTCGGCCGATAATCGCCCCGCATTTCGCAGGCAATTCATCTCCCCATGGTCGATCGGGCTGCCCGTCTGGACCCGCATATTGTGCCCGCGCCCTATAATCTTCCCTTCGTGCACTAAAACCGACCCGATCGGAATTCCTCCCTCCGCCAAACTCTTTTTCGCCTCTTCAATCGCGGCCTCTAAAAATGGATCCCGGCTCATATGGACCAAGTATATGGAATCGGTTATGCGGAATCGAACGAGGCGGTCCCAAACCCGGACACGGCAGCTCCGCGTCCCGCAAGCGATTGCTATCATTTGGGCACGGCCCGAAGTGTGCTGCGTCCACTTCATGACTAACCTCTGGAAGGACGTCCGTTACTCCCTCCGGGTATTTGTCGCCGCGCCGGGATTCACCGCCGTCATCGTGCTGTCGCTCGCGCTCGCGATCGGCGCGAACGTCGCCATCTTCGCGATGGTCAACGCGTTCCTGCTGCGTCCCATGCCTGTCGATCATCCCGGCCGACTCATAGCGATTTACGTGAACGCGCCCAACTCCGGCGCCAACGTCGAAGGATTCTCCTATCCGCAGTTGCTCGATTTTCGCAAGCAGGACACCGGCCTCTCCGCTATCGTCGGATCGGCCGGCCTGCCCCTCAGCATCACCGAGGGCGACAAGCCCGAGCTGATCTGGGGAGAAATCGTGACCGGCGACTATTTTTCCGGGCTGGGGGTGCACCCCATGATCGGCCGCGGATTCCTCCCCGATGAAGATCGCGCGCCGGGCGCCAAGCCCGTATGCGTCATCAATTATGGATTCTGGCAGCGCCGTTTCCATGCCGATCCCTCGATCGAAGGCAAGACCATCCGCATCGAGGGCCACGCGTTCACCATCGTCGGCGTCGCGCCGCGCGGATTCCTCGGCACCGGATTGTTTCACTTCGTTCCCGACGTCTGGGTCCCGGTCATGATGCAGCAGACGGTCGCGGCGAGCTTCGGGAATTATCTCGAAGGCCGCGGCAATCGATGGATCGACATTCGGGCGCGCCTCAAGCCCGGCGTGACGCGCCGCCAGGCGGAAGCGGCCTTGAACGTCGTCGCGCGCGCGCTGGGCCGCGAATATCCGCAATCGGATGGCGGCCTGACGGTCCACACCATCCCGGCCGGATCGAGAACGCTGCCCGTGCTGGTCGCAAACGGCATGATCCCGGGCGTCACGGCCATCATGATCGCGGTGGTAGTCCTGGTCCTTCTGATCGCCTGCGCCAACGTCGCCAATCTGATGCTGGCGCGAGGCGCCACCCGCGCTCGCGAGCTCGCCATTCGTCTCTCGGTGGGCGCCACGCGGGCGCGCATCGTTCGCCAACTGCTCACCGAAAGCTTGGTATTGGCGCTCGCCGGCGGCCTGGGCGGAATCCTCTTCAGTCTGTGGTTCAACGACCTGCTGCTGCGCTACTACCCTTCCCTCGATTTTCAAACCATGGATCTCGCCGACACCGCGCGCGCAGATCCAAAAATTTTCGCCTTCGCACTGCTGGTTTCGATCGCGGCTGCGGCGATTTTCGGACTCGTCCCCGCCCTGCGCGCTTCGAGCGTCCATCAGGCATCAGCCATGAAAGGCGATCTCGACGGCACCCGCGCCGGACGCTCGGGAAATGTTCTGGTGATGGCGCAGGTCGCGCTATCTCTGGTGCTGTTGATCGTCGGCGGCCTGTTCGTTCGCAGCATGCAATTTGCGAACAACGTCGACCTCGGTTTCTATCGCACCGGAATTACGATGTTCTCGGTCAATCTCGATTTGCAGGGTTACGATCCGCGGCGCGCGACCATCTTCGAGCACACCGCCATCGACCGTCTGCGCACCATTCCCGGCGTCGATTCCGCGGCAATCGGATTTCCGCTTCCGCTCGACGCCTACAACGGACCGATCGCGATTTATCCCGAAGGTTGGACTCCGCGCTCCGATCGCGAGGAAAATATCGCGGGTCACAGCCGCGTCAGCGCGGGATATTTCGAAACCATGGGCACGCGCATCATCGCCGGCCGGGCCATCGACGATCGCGATACGGCATCGTCCACGCCCGTCGCCGTCGTCAATGAAGCCATGGCCCGCCGTTACTGGCAATCGCCCGGGCAGGCACTCGGCCGGAAATTTTCCGAGTCCAAAAGCGGGCCGCAATTGGAAATAGTGGGCGTCGCCGCCAATGGAAAATATTTTTTCATGGGCGAGCCGGCCTACTCCTACGTCTTCACCGCGCTCGCGCAGGATCATTCGGGACAGATCACGGCCCTGTTACGCTCGAAACAAGATATCGCCACGCTGATGCCGATGGTGCGCCGCGAGATGACGGCGCTCGACCCTTCGTTGCCTCTGTTCGGCGTCCGCACCATGCCGCAATTCCTGTTCCGCACGACGTCGATTTACGAAACCGGCGCATCGCTCGTGGGGACCTTCGCCGTGATGGCGCTGCTTCTCGCCGGAGTCGGAATCTTCGGCGTGCTGCATTTCGCGGTCGCCTGCCGCACCAGGGAAATCGGCATTCGCATGGCGCTAGGCGCGCGCGCCGGACAAGTGCTGCGCATGATCCTCCAACGCTCGCTCGCCTGGGTCGCCGCTGGAATCGTCATCGGCATCGGACTGGCGCTGAGCGCCCGCGGCATCACCGGTCAGATGGTCGCCGGCGTCAGCGGATCGGACCCGTCGACATTTCTGGCGGCACTGGCAGTCTTCTTGCTGCTGATTCTTCTGGCGATCCTGATCCCCGCGCGGCGCGCCGCCCGCGTCGACCCATTGCAAGCCCTGCGCCACGAGTGATCCACGGTGACCTCCGGTCCCGACAACGACGCATGAAAACGGCGTCGAGCCGGCGGTGTCCTGCCTACGGCTGCGCGAGGAGGTCGAGCTACCCTGGCGCGAATGAGCCCGCACACGAGTAACACACCGCGCTATGACACCAGCGCATCGTACGCAGCGTGAGTCCCGATCCATATCTACAGCACTCCGTCCGCCGCGTCGACTCTGAGAGCGCGGTGATGCAGTCCCACCCGCACCGACTAAAACCTGCCGGTTCTTTTGAAATGCAGCGACGGATGCTTCGCGCCAGCCGCCAGAAGTTCGAAGGATTTGTCCGCGGCCTTCTGAACCGAGGCCGGCAATTCGCGATAACACGCCCAAAAATTAGGCGAGGCGTGATGTATCAAAGCTTCGTCGACCGGCCTGCCTTATGATGTCCCAGTTCACGCTCCGCGAGCGCATCCAGAAGGCCCGCGCGAACGTCTTCCTCGAACTGCCGGTCCCAAACCCGAGCGTCGTACTCCGCGAACCAGGCCCGGAACGCCGCCAACTCAGCCGCGGTCATCCGCTCAATCTCCGCCGCAACTTTTTCGATCCGATCCATGACCTTATTGTATTCAAAATCATTTACGGCCAGCCGCGACGCCATCATTCCGTCTCCCGTCTCCTGTCTCCTTTCTTTGTGCGATAAGCTATCAATATGCTCAAGCGACTCGCCGCACCGGCACTGCTTCTCGCCGTTTCGCTCATCATGTCCGCACAACATCCCAATGGCGCCGGCGTGAATCCGCCGTGGACCGCCGACCAGGTTCTCCAAACCGGTGACCTGGCCAAAATGCTCGCGGAAAAATCCGCCAAGCCGCGCGTGTTTCACGTCGGCTTCGAAGTGCTCTACAAGAGCAAGCATATTCCCGGATCCACTTACGCCGGGCCTGGATCGAAAGACGAAGGACTGCAAAAGTTGCAGGAAGAAGTCGCCAACACCGCCAAAAACACGCTGATTGTGCTCTATTGCGGATGCTGCCCGTGGAATCAATGCCCCAACATGCAGCCGGCTTTCCGGTTGCTTCGCAGCCTCGGCTACACCAACATCAAAGTGGTCGAGATCCCCGACAATTTCGCCAAGGATTGGGTGGAAAAAGGATACCCCGTCGCCGGAAATACCGCGTCTTCCAGGTGAGAAGGGGATCGCTAATGGCGCGGAGGACGTCCGCCGCCACCCTCGCGCGAAGTCATCGGGCGAGCTTCGTTAACCACCAGCGTCCGGCCCATCAGGTCTTTTCCGTGGCACCCATCGACGGCGCGTTGCGCGGCGGCATCATCGTTAATCTCCACAAACCCGAAGCCGCGAGCCTGGCCGGTGAAGCGGTCGCGCATGACCGTCACAGAATCGACGGTCACGCCATTGTCGGCAAAGAAGTTTTGTAAATCGGTTTCATTTGCCGCATATGGAAGATTCCCCACGAAAAGCTTCTTCACGCTTAAACACTCCTAACTGTAACTGGAGACACGAGATGACGCACGCCAGGTAGGCCGGAACAGAAGGATAGGCTAGCGGACCGAGTCAGAACGGACGCTCCAATACGGCAGTAGTATGCCATGTAAATTCCCGGGAGTCAAAGGAAAATATCGCTTGTATTTGATGGATTTAGCGCTTAACCGAATCAGACGGGAAACGATTGTTCAGGGGAATTGGAAACTCTCGGACGCTCGGGTGTTCGTCCGCGCCGTTCTGGCCAGCCGGTCCGCTGCCGCGGTATCGCGGCGCACGAAAATCACCGCCACGTCGTCCTGATATACCTCGGCCCAATCCGTCTTCAGACGGAACAGATTCGCCGAGACAGAATCCTTTTCCAGCAGCGCGACATCCGGCCTATATTGCCGGATCAAACTGTCCCAATCCCCCGTTCCCGTCTGGAATTGAAAACAACGCTGATATACGTCATCGGAATACACGGTTTCCCTGCGGCCGTCGATCATTACTTTCATGCGCGGCTCCAGGCGCCACAGCAGATATTCGCCCCAGTTGAACCGATGGATCAAGTCGCCCTCGATTCCGCTCGCGGAAAGGAAATTCGCGGCCTTCACCGGATATTGGTTCGAAACCGATATGTGCATGGGCTGGCGGACCGCGGCCATCACAAATGCAGCGGCGCAGATCAGCGGTAAAAGCGGCGCCCATCCCGGGATGAACATCGATCTTCCGGCCGGGGGACGCGTGCCCTCCGCGATGCGTTTCCACATATCGCCGACATGAGGTCCGGCAAGAACCACGGCCGCAATCGCCGATAGAGGCGCGTGCCGCAGGGCCGCAAACGGCAGCAGCGACGTGATCCCGAAGATCGCCAGCAACCACGGGCTCTTCTCCATCCGGCTCAGAATCAGTCCCGCAATGCTGAGCGCGAGCACGGCCGCGTACATCGCTCCATAGGGAGAAGTGATGCGCAGCGGTTCCCATTCGACGATCTCGGGTCGCGGCGCGGAAACGGCGTGGAAAAGAAACACGGGCAGCCGCCAGCCGTAAGGAGTCAGCGAGATCGACGCGAACGTCGCGGCCACCGGCAGGCCGGCCTGCAGCCACTCGCGATGAACCACCGCGCGAGCCGCCGCCCACATCCCCAGGATCGCCAGGCCGGCCAGCAATCCGCCATGCAGATTCACCCACAGCGCATATACCGGCGGCAACGCCCACAATGCCGCGGCGCTCGCTCCGTGTTCGACGCGGTAGATCACGATCAGCGTGAACGCGAATGCCGGAATGGTGAACTCGAGCGGCCGGACCATGAAGAACGGAGGCAACAGCAGGGCCAGCATGGGGAGCACGAGCACCGTGCGCGCGCTCGAAACCCCGCTGCTCGCCAGGTGCCAATAACACAGAATCCCCGTCAACAGAGCCAGAGCGATCTTGAGCGTCACCAATCCTGCCGCTCCCCAAGCCTTCCACAGCAGCGCGTACAGCGCTTCGCTAAGCCACTCATCGTCGATCCACGGCGCACCGGCTTCGGTGAACGAGTAATGATCGACGGTCGGGACCGAATGCGTTTCGAGAATATCCAGGCCAAACCGCAGATGGCCCCACAGATCGTTATCCGCCTGCGTCGGGACCAGAACAAAAGCGAGCAGCGCCGCGGCCAGCACGATCAACGACGCTTGCCACCTCCACGCTTGCCGGTCAGGATTCCGGGGCATGGAAGCCACCGTTTCGGTACGCATCGTAGAGTCGTGCTGGAATGCGCGAGCCAACGGGATCTTAATCCTCCGAGTCTTGATCGGCGGAAACCCCCAGGAACTGAATATAGGGAGGAACTGAATACAGCGAGGAACGGAATACAGGGAGGAACGGACTGCATCGTGTCGCAGCGCTGAGAGATTTTGGGCGCCGGCCGAGGCCTAAAGAGTGGGGTGAAAACTCGCCCTTCAACCCCGCCATCGCTGGCGGGGCTTGCCGATGTCGATGAGCGGCAAGCCCCGGCAGTCATGCCGGGGGTAAAAATCGCTGTTTTCACACAGACTCTAAACCGCTTCGGCGGGCGTCCCGGCGATGAAGCTGTGCACTCGCTGAATGATCACGTCCAGAGGCGAATTTAAAGGAAACAGGCACCATGCCGCTGAGACGGGGATCATGACCTGCCGCCCTTCGATTTCGAACATCTGCTGGGTGGGCGAAACACTGGCGCGCGCCATCTGGGCGCGAATCAGCTCCAGGCTTTCGTAGCGGTCGATCAGAGCGACCACGCCGGGACCACGCCATCGGAACAGGCGGTCCTGTCCGCTCAATTGGCTGCGCACCATCTGTGCCACGGCAGCCAGCAAACGATCTCCCACGGCGTAGCCGAAGCGCAGGTTCACGGCCTGAATACGATCGGCGAGGAACGCGGCCAGATAGGTGCGGCGGTTGGGATGTTCCAGCGCGTCCGCGATGGCGATTTCCGCGTCCACCTGCGCCGGCAATCCGGTCAATTGGTCGATCTCGCCGCATCCCTGGGCCAGGTGTTCGACGCGATAGCGCGCGCTCGCGAGCTGTTCGCGCATCCAGGAGGACGCCGCGGCCGCTTCCGCCTTCTGCCGCGCCGATTCTTCGCGCAGACTCGCCAGGCATTCCCCGAGACGGCGCTTGAGCTGTTGCACTTCATCGAGAGCGACCGCCTGTTCGAGCTGTTGCTCGATCTCCTTGAGGCGCTCAGTCGAGTACTCGGTGCACGAGCCGACGCTGATCACCGTGTCGGTCAGCATCGCGATCATGTGATGCAGCTCCGCGCTTTGCAAACCGATGAAGCGGCTGGTTCGGTCGTTATACTCGGCGAGCCTCTGAATCGCGATGCCGGCGGCGTTCAAAACTTCCTCGGCGTACGCGCTATCCGGCAAACCGGCGTCGATCTCGTCGATGGCGGCCTGAAGTTTTTCATGGGCGGAGGGATCGCCCTGAACGGCGTGAAGAACCATGCCCTGCATCAGGGTGGAAATGGTCCGGCGGAAGACCAGATCTTCCTGCGATTCGTTCATGTACCGTCTCAGGCTGATGATGGACATACCGGACAGGCCCGCTCGGGGTTCTTATCGGCCTGGGTTTGTGGAGTTTTAAGGGCTTGCCGAGTATTACGACGCGCCCGGGCGCCGATCCCATCGCGCGGTGATCTCGGCGATGGCTTCCTCCGGCTGCGTCGTGTAGACCCAGAACACCTGAACGGCGTGCGTGCCGCGCACCTGCATCTTCAAGCCGCCGCGGACCGGAGTGAATTTGAGGTGCTCCGCGGCGGCCTTGACCGGCGTGATCACGCCCAGCGCGATCTTAGTCACGTGCGCCGAGTCGCGAGCCGCCTCCACCACCGGGATCGCGCTGGGGATCACGGTCGAGTGGCGGCCATTGAACTTGGGTCCCTTCAGCAATCCTCTGATGTGGCTCACTCAAACACGATTCTACCGTGCGGGCGGGCGCCCATCACGCCAGGCGCAGCTCCATGACCACCGCCGCCTCGGATGGCGATGCATAATACCCCTGGCAGGTGCGCAGGACGCGGAACCCGAATTTTCGATTGAGCGCGATCATCCCGCGATTCCGTTTCCGCGTGTGGGTGACGATCCGATCGAACCCGTGAAATCGCGCGTAGGCAATTTCCCATGATTTCAGCAGCGCGCCGAAACCCATTCCTTGGAATTGCGGCAGAATTCCGGTGGTCACGATATACAGCGGCTTCACGGCCCGCCTGGTCCGGTCGTCGTTAAAATCGGCGTGCCTCTGAAACGCGCAGCAGCCGATCTTGCGGCCGCCGACCAGCATCCACCACGACTCGCATTCGAGCCAGACCGGCGCGTCGAAGCGGTCGGCGGCGCGAAACACTTTCGCGTCGAACCTCATCAGGCTGCGCAGTTCGCGCGGAACCTGGGCCCTACGGAATGCGGTTTGCATATATCTATTCTCGCTGGTGCTGTTAAAATCGAGTTGTGCCGTACCCCGAACATTTCATCACGCCCATGCGCGCCGATCTGACTCGCTACGGAGTGGAAGAGGCGCGCACGCCTGCCGATGTCGACCGGCTGCTGGCCCCCGGAAGCGGAACGGTGATGATGGTGGTCAATTCGGTTTGCGGATGCGCTGCGGGACGCGCACGACCGGCGGTCGGTCTCGCGCTTCAGCATGAGGTGCGGCCTTCCAAAGCCGCGACGGTTTTCGCCGGTGCGGACGACGCGGCCGTGGCCCGTCTGCGCTCGATTCTCTCCGAGTATCCGCCGTCTTCGCCCTCCATCGCCCTGTTTCAGGACGGCAAACCGGTGTACGTGATTCATCGCCGGGATATCGAGCCGCGGGAGCCGGCAGAAATCGCCGCGCTGCTCACCGACGCCTTCGACCGCTTTTGTACACCGGCCTGAGCCTTCAGAGTCTGTGTGAACACAGCGATTTTTACCCCCGGCATGACTGCCGGGGCTTGTGGATGCGCCTCCCGTTCAACAAGATCGGCAAGCCCCGCCAGCGATGGCGGGGTTGAAGGGCGAGTTTTCACACAGACTCTTCACGCGCCCGCGGCGATCGACACGGGCTTTTCCGGCGGACGGCTCAGCATCCCGCCCGCGATCAGGCTGCCGGCGAGAAGCAGGTCCGTCCCCGCCGTGGCGAGCCAGGAATCGAGGAACCGCGCGTCGGTCAGAAGGTCGCGCGTCAAACGGATCAGCCAGGAAATGTTTAAGGGCATCGCGGGCTCGAAATTGCCTAAGGGCGTTATGCCCTGGAAATCAATGCAAGCCAGGCTCGCCGCCAACAGAGAGACCGCGGTCATCGGCCGGGCGCGGTACGATCGGCCGGCGACGAATCCCGCCGCGGCTAATTCAAAGCAATTTAGCGTGAGTTGAACGGTCGCAATTGAGGACGGCCCGAACCACGCGGCCGCAAAACGAATCGCCAGCGTGCCGGAATAGAG
>DATHCE010000180.1:0-9162 GCA_035319685.1 Bryobacteraceae bacterium
CGCCATATCCCAATAGCTCGTCACCATGCGAAGGTGGCCGCTATGCTCGCTGAACAGCGCCCGATTGTAATCTTCAATCGTCTGCGGATGAAATTCGCGGGAAAACCAGTCACGCGCCTTGCGCATGGTTTCTTCCCGGCGAAGCTCATACAGCTTCAAAATCAGACCGGCTTCTTCTTGTTTCGACATAGAATCCTCTTATTTACGATCGCTCCCTGGCGGCGCTACGGTGCGCCGATGCCAGTCTAACAAACCATCCTCACAATCGGATGTGGGACGCCGCCGGGACGCGAAGCCCTCCCTCACCAGCGCGGCCGCGAGAAGCGAGGCAGCCACTCCCCCATATCCCAGGGCGCAAAAAAGGGCGGGAACCGGCGTCAGACAAGTGAGCGCCAGCCAGGAGTTCCGCGTCAAATATAGCGACACGAGCGGCGGAACCAGCACCACCATATCAGCCGGGAACGCATGAATGCCGACCAGAAAACTTCCGATGAGCGTCACCGGGATCGCATCCTCCGGCCGGCGGCGCGCCGCGTAGATGGTGAGCGCCGCGACCATCAGCGCGAGGACCGTTTCCATCGCCGGATGCCCTGCCAACAGGCCGTGCAGATTCGGCATCACATCGATGCTCCGGCTGACCAAGGGATTCCGGAGCAGGCGCAGGTACGCCGCCGGCCAATTCCATCCGCCGGCCGCAAAGCTCGCCAGCACGAGTCCGGATCCGCCCAGCGCCGCGCCGCGCAGCACGGCGAATTCCCCCAACAGGAGGAAAGCCGCCGGGAGAAGCAGGAACAGTTGAAACTTGAGGGCGAGCAGCGAGAGCACCGATCCCGCCGCAAACGGATACCCCCGGCGCCACAACTGGAATCCGCCAACCAGAATCAGGCACAGCAGCGCGACGTCCTGGCCGGCGAGAATACTGAACAACAAAGGCGAGAATGCCAGAGCGACCGCGAAGGACCCTCGATCCTTCGCCGGATAAAGCCACACCGCGGCGATCCCGCAGCCGATCATCAGCGCCATCCAGATCCACCGGGCATGCGGATAAGACAGCTGGCCCAGCGGCCAAAGCACCGCGTAATAGAACGGCAGCCTGCTCGGCACCAGCGATGGCCGAGCGTCATCGATTAACGCACGCTGTTTCGCCATCACCGCGGGAAAGTCATAGCGCGCATGACCCAGTTGCGCGCCGATGTAAAACTGCCAGAAATCTCCAGTTCCGCGCAGCGCGGAACGCAGCGCCACGGGTCCCACGAGAAACAGGTTGAGGCTCAGCCCCAACAAAACAGCAATGAAATGTTTCGCCTTCACGCCCGCCTCAGGACCAGCGCGGAATTTTTGCTGCCGAAGGCGATGCAATTCGCGACCGCATACTCGATGCCGGCGCGCCGGCCGGGCTTGGGTATGTAATCCAGATCACACTCCGGATCGGGCACCTCCAGATTCGCCGTCGGAGGCAACACGCCGTCACGCATGGCCAGCAGCGTCGCGGCGATACCGGCCGCTCCGCAGGCGCCCTGCGGATGGCCGATCAGGCTTTTGAGCGACGATCCCGGCAGCCGGTAAGCGTGATCGCCAAAGGCGAGCTTCACCGCCCGCGTCTCGATGCGATCGTTCAATTCGGTCGACGTTCCGTGATAATTCAGATACCCGACCGCTTCCGGCCGGATGCGCGCCTCTTCGATCGCGATGGAGATGGCACGCGCCGGTTCCTCGCCGCATTCTTCCAGGCGCACGCGATGATACGCTTCACACGTCGATCCGTATCCGGCAATCTCGCCCAGGATGGTCGCGCCGCGACCGAGCGCCCGGTCCCGCTCCTCCATCACGAAGAACCACGAGCCTTCCGCGATCACGAATCCGTCGCGATCGCGCGAAAACGGCCGCGACGCCCGCTCGGGGCAATCGTTCCACCGGGTCGCGAGAATCCGCATCGCCAGAAACCCGCGCAGGATCAGCGGCGCGATGGGCGCGTCCACGCCGCCCGCGATCATGGTATCGAGCACGCCCATCTGAATGTTGCGGAACGCGTAGCCGATCGCATCGGTCGAGGACGTGCAGCCCGTGGTGATCACGTGGCTCAGTCCGCGGAACCCGAATCGCATGGAAACCTCGCTCGCCAGCGTCCCGGGGGTCGAGGTCGGAACCACATAGACCGAACATTGCCGCCACGGCCGGTGTGATAAAGACGATACTGTTCTTCGGTAAACTCCTGGCTGCCTCCGCCGGTGCCGACCGCCACGCCGATCCCGCGCAGTTGCTCGCGCGTCATGCGCGAGGAATCGATCCCGGCCGATTCGAGCGCCTCCTCGACCGCAGCGATCGCCAGCGGAGCCACGCGCGAAACATGCGGCCGGTCCTTCGGCGCGATGTAATCCTCCGCGCGGAAATTTTTCACCTCGCCGGCGACCTTCACGTTGAGATCGGAAGTGTCGAAGCGGGTGATCGCGCCGATGCCGCTGCGCCCGTCCCTGGTCGCCTCCCAGAATGCCTTGGTTCCGATTCCGTTGGGGCTGACCACACCGATTCCCGTGATGACGACGCGCCGGAGCATGGCGGAATTGGCCGGGGCCGGAACGATCAGCCCGCCCTTTTGAGGATACCTTGCCTCCGCAAATCGCCGGTAGCCGCGAATCTCGCGCCCGCGAGCTCGCAATTGAGAGTTTGTGTGAAATCCCCTGAATGACCCCCGCCTTCACAGGCGCGGCTTTTCGATCTCATTGATGGCGCATGTCGCACTCGGACATCGCGCCGATGAACCGGCCGGGCCTCAGCGTATCGGTGCCCTATACGCGAAGTAATTTGCTGCCACAACGGGAGAGGACTTGACCGCGCGCCGATGGGTTTCTGCTAGAATAGCGGTTTCGCTTCTGCGTCGGTCTCACTTATTTTGACTCCGTTCTTCAATGAAACCAGGGGTAGGAGATGGACGTCTGAGGTAGAGCGCAGAGTGGAAAGGAACCCGGTTTAGATGACGTTTTCCAGGCCCGGATGCCTGCGCACCCTCGCGGTCTGCTTCCTCTCGATCCCGCTGCTCGGTCCGCAAAACTCGCCTGCCCAGACACCCGCGCAGCAGCAGTCGCCGCCGCAGCAACCCCCTGCGCCTCAGCAACCCCCGGCCGCGAAACCTCAGCCTCCTCAGGAGAAAAAAAGTAATCCGTTTGAAACCGTGCCGGAGGCCACCGAACCGCAAGCGCCACCGCCGAAGCCTCAGGCGCCGACGCTCGAGAATCCGTCGCCCGCGCCGGAAGCGGCCAAGCCGGTTCAGCCCCAGGACGTGATCGAGGGTATCGAGTTCCGCGGCGCGCGACGCGTGCCTCAGGATACCTTGCGCGCCCTGGTCGCCACGAAAACGGGCGACAGGTACGATGAAGAACAGCTTCATCGCGACTTCATGACGCTGTGGAATACGGGCCGGTTCGACGATATCCGCATGGAAAAAGAGGCGGGCAAGACCGGGTGGATCATCCGGTTCGTGGTCACCGAACGCCGCATCGTGCGCTCCATCAAGTACGACGGGATGAAATCCATCTCGGTATCCGAAATTCTGGACCGTTTCAAGGAGCGCAAGGTCGGGCTCAGCGTCGAATCGCAGTACGATCCCAACAAAGTGCAGCGCGCCAAAGTCGTGTTGCAGGAGTACCTGTCCGAGCGCGGCCGCCAGTTCGCGACGGTCGATCCGGAAGTGCACCAGGTGCCGCCGGCGTCGCTCGAAATCGTGTTCAAGGTGGACGAAGGGCCGAAGGTCAAGGTCGGCGAGATCAGCTTCGACGGCAACGCGCACGAGAGTAATCGCGCCGTCGAGCGGGCCATGAAAAACCTGCATCCCTACGGCGTCCCGTACTCGATCTTCTTTGAAAATCTGTTCGCCAAGACCTACGATTCCACCAAGCTTGAAGAGGATCAGGAGCGCATCCAGCAGTTTTATCAGGACAACGGCTACTTTACGGCGCACACCACCGGCGCCAAGGTGGACATCGTCAACGTCGGGGGCGGCAAATTCCGGCTGCCGTTGCTCATCGACCACACCAAGCTCGGCAAAGCGGCCAACATTCATATCAGCATCGAAGAAGGCCGGCTCTATCACCTGAACAACATCAATTTCGTCGGCGTGAAACTGTTCCGCACGCCCGATTCGCTGATGAAGCCGGTGTTCCAGATGCAGCAGGGCGACGTTTTTTCGACTGCCAAGCTGCGCAAAGGCTTCACCGAGCTCACCAAACTCTACGGCCAGTTCGGCTACATCGATTTCGTCTCCGAACCGACCTTTGAGCCGGTCCCCAACACCGACAAAATCGACCTGACGCTGACCTTCGATGAAGGCCACCAGTTCTTCGTCCGGCGCATCGATTTTTCGGGCAACACGACCACCCGCGATAAAGTCATCCGCCGCGAGCTGCTGATCGATGAAGGCGACATTTTCAACACCCGCCTCTGGGAGCTGAGCATTCTGCGCCTGAACCAGCTCGGCTATTTCGAGGTCCTGAAGGAAGAGCAGGCCGCCGACGTCAAGCGGGACACCAAGACCAACACGGTCGACATCACGCTGAAGGTGAAGGAGCGCGGAAAAAATTCGGTGCAGTTGAACGGCGGCGTCTCGGCGATCGCCGGAAGCTTCGTCGGCTTTTCGTATGCGACCAACAATTTTCTCGGCCTGGGCGAAACGCTCAGCCTGAGCACCCAATTGGGAACGGTGCAGCGCAGCGCGCAGCTCGGATTCACCGAGCCGTATCTGTTCGACCGTCCCCTGCAAGCGGGCTTTACGATCTTTATGTCGCGCTTCGATTACAATCAGGCGCGCGAAGCCTCGATCCTGTCGGGCACCAATCTGATTCCGCTGTATAATCAGCTCGGCACCGAAAACCTGCTCAATTACATTTCCGATTCGCGCGGGTTCACGGTATTCAGCAGCTATCCTCTACGCCGCAGTTTCGCGCGCTTCAGCCTCAGCTACGGATACACGATTCAGAACGTCAAAACGTTGAGCAACGCGGCGACTACCTATTTCGAATATCTGAATTTCCTCCGCATCAACGGTCCCAATACGCTCGACGGCATCAAGTCGTCGACCATCATTCCGTCCTTTGTATATAACTCGGTGAATCACCCGATCACGCCGACCGGCGGAAGGGCGCTGCAGATCTCGCTGCAATATTCGGGCAGCGTGCTGGGCGGCAACGTAAACCAAATTGAACCCGTGCTGGACGCCAAGTGGTTCCACAAATCGCCGCTCAATTCCAAGCACGTGATCGGTCTGCATATGATGGGCAAGTGGCTGACCGGATACGACGGGAAAGTGGCGCCGCCGTTCAATCGCTTCTATATCGGCGGAGAAAACGACATCCGCGGATTCGATATCTGGGGCATCACGCCGATCGCCTTCGTGCCCACTTCGGCGGCCATCCAGGTGTTGAACGCCGACGGCAGCCCGCGCCAGCAAAAGGGCCTGAACGCCAACGGAAATCCGGTCGAGAACAACGTGACGCAGAACATTCCGACCTACCAGATGGTGACGCCCGGCGGCGATACCGTCGGAGTGTTCAACGCCGAGTATCGCATCCCGATTTTCGGTCCGGTCACGTGGGCGTTTTTCGGCGATACGGGCATCAACAAGCTCTCCCAGACCAGCCAGTTGCAGTTGAACCCGGAGCGCATTGCGACGTTGAGCGGGGAATTTCCGGAAGCCGCGTTTCCGAACCACGCCGTGGTCGCTCCCGGCACGCAGATCCCGCGCTTGTCGACGGGCGCGGAAATTCAGGTGCTCATGCCGGTGGTGAACGCGCCGTTCCGCCTGTATTGGGCCTATAATCCGTTGCGAGTGGGAGAGAACATTCAGCCGCCGGTGGTGGCGGATCGCAGCTACTTCGCCAATGCGGCGACGTTCGCCAATGCGATCGCGCAGTTCGGTCAGCCGCTGCCCTTCTATGAGAGGGCGTCCACGTTCCGCTTCACCATCGGCCGGACATTTTAGAGATTGGTTTTAGGGAAATTGGTTTTTCAGGGAATTGATAGACTGTTAGGATAAATAGACGGTTGAAATCATCGAGGGAGCATTAGTCGTGAAGAAACAAATACTTGCGTTACCCCGCCTCGCGGTTGTGACGGGTCTGGCTCTGGCTGCGGGCTTGGCGGCAGAGGCCCAATCCACGCCGTCCAAAATCGGCGTCATTGAAATTCAGACGGCGATCGTCAGCACCAAGGACGGGCAAAAGGCCGCTGCGGAGCTCAACACCAAGCTCGAGCCGAGGAAAAAGGAGCTTGATCAGAAGGCCGCGGAAATTCGCGATCTTCAGGACCGCCTTCAGCGCGGTGGAGATAAAATGGCCGACGCCGCCAAGCAGGATCTGGCCCGTAACATCGACGCCAAGACCAAGATTTACAATCGCGACATGGAAGACGCGCGCGCCGAGGCTGAAGAGGAACAGCGCAGGCTGTTGCAGGAGCTGAGCGGCAAGATGATGCAGGTGATCGACAAATACGCGCAGGCCAACGGATTTTCCATCATCCTGGATGTCAGCAATCCCAACACGCCCGTGATGTTTGCATCCAACACGGTCAATATTACCAAGGACATTATCGATCAGTACGACCAGGCGAACCCCGGCGCACCCGCCGCTCCGGCCAAACCCGCGGCACAGGCCGCACCGCAGGCGGCGCCCGTCAAACCGGCGCCGGCGCCCGCCAAGAAACCTTGAGCGTTTCGGAGTTGAGGACGAAGCCGTGAAACAGATTCTTGCAACCTCTCTTTTGACCCTGGCGTTGGGCGCCGCCGCCCTGGCGCCCCATGCCCTAGCGCAAGGCCCCGTCAAAATTCCCGCCGCGAGCCCGGCTCCCTCGAGCGCTCCGCAAAAAGTGGCGGTGATCCAGATCCAGAGCGCCATCGTCAGCACCAAGGATGGGCAGAAGGCGATGCAGGATTTTCAGGCTTCCCTCGCGCCCAAGAAAGCGGAACTCGACAAGAAGGCCGCCGAAATCCGCGACCTTCAGGACCGGCTTCAGCGCGGAGGCGTGGCGATGGCCGATGCCGCCAAAGCGGATCTGCAGCACACCATCGACGTCAAAACCAAGAGCTACAACCGCGAGACCGAAGACGCCGCGACGGATGCGGACCAGGAACAACGCAAGCTCCTCGACGAGCTAGGGCAGAAGATGATGAAGGTGATCGACAGCTTCGCGCAAGCCAACGGCTACGTCGTGATTCTCGACGTCAGCAATCCCAACACCCCGGTGCTGTACGCGTCCAACTCGGTGGATATCACGCGGGAGATCATCGAGCTGTATGACAAGTCGAATCCGGGCCCGGCGACGACGACGTCGGCGAAGCCTCCCTCTGGAAGTCCGGCCGCCGCGAAACCTGCCGCAGTGGCGCCTGCTTCGGCCAAGAAACAGCCCTAGACCATTTCCTGATCTTGCATAGACCAAGCCGCGCCTGTGAGAAGGCGGGGTGTCACGCGGACACTAGACGAATCCTTCCGGCGTGATCCAAAACCTCTCGCGCCAGGTTTCGCCCGGCGCGATGCGTTGCATTCCCGCCTTGATTCCGGCCTGATCCAGATTGAATGCGTTGGTCAGTGCGGTCATCGGCTCGACGCAGACCAACGATTGGCCACGCGGCGCATACACAACCGCGACCGGAAATTTCTCGCCATAACGCACCAGGATTCGCTGCTCGCGTCCCTGCAATCGAAACGCATCGCCGGTCAAACCGGTAAACATATCGTCGAGCGCGCGGCCCGAAAGCGGAAACCGGTCGTCGAAGCGAATGGGCCGCGTCTCGCCGGTCGGAACCAGTTTTTCGGAAAGCGTCACATGCTCGCGCGCGGCGAGGTGCACCACCCATTCCTCACGCGGAGAATCGGTGAGCTGAAAGTAAGGATGGTAGCCGATCGCGAGCGGCATCGGCTCCTGGGATAAATTTTCAATCGCGGTCCCGATTTCGAGCGATCCGTTATGCAGCCGGTGCGTGATCTCGATCGCGTGCGCGAACGGGAACTGCGCCATCCAACGCGGAAATCGCCAGAATTCCAGGCGGGAAGTGACGGAGGCCGCATCCTGCGCGACGGTCTTCCACCCGCCGCTGAATGCCAACAGGCCGTGGATCGGCAGATGATTCGCGTCGTAGCGAAGATTTTCGAGCGATCGGTTGAGCTGATAACGTTGGCCGTTGGCGAAGTACGCGTCGCCGTCGATGCGATTCGCCCACGGCGCAAGCAACGGGATGCCGCCCAGCGAGGGCTGGGGCCATCCCTCCGGCTTCCACAGAATTTCGTGGCCGCGAACCTCGAAGGAGAACGCGTTGTTGCCGAAATCGGGATCGATCCGGACCGCGAGATCGCCCTCGGCAATCCGTATCACAGGACTTCTTCGGCCCAGCTCTCCAGCACGCTTTTCACTTTGCCCGTGAACTGGTCGGCCAGCGCTCCGTCGATCAGCCGATGATCGAACGTCAGAGCGAGATAGCACATGGAACGAATGGCAATCGCGTCATCCACAACCACGGGTTCTTTTTCGACGCTGCCGACCCCCAGGATCGCCACTTGCGGCTGGTTGATCACCGGCGTTGCGAAGACGCTGCCGAAGCTGCCGAAATTGGTGATCGAAAACGTCCCGCCCTGCACTTCATCGGGACGAAGCTGGCGCGAACGCGCGCGCGCGGCCAGATCGGCGATCGCGCGCTGCAACCCGACCACGTTCTTCTCATCGGCATTGCGGATCACCGGAACGATCAGCCCGTTTTCGAGAGCGACGGCGATGCCGATATTGATATCGCGATGGTAGATGATGTTCGCGCCGTCGACCGAAGCGTTCACGATCGGGTATTGGCGCAGCGCGGCCGTCGCCGCGCGCAGCACGAACGGCAGGAACGTCAGGCTGGTTCCATACTGCGCCTGAAACTGGCCCTTGAGCTTCTCGCGCAGCTTCGCGATCCTGGTCATGTCGACTTTGTGCACCGTCGTCACGTGCGCCGAGGTGCGTTTGCTGAACACCATGTGCTCGGCGATTTTCTGGCGCATGATGCTCATCGGCTCGACGCGCACGCCGGGCATTTCGCCGTACGTCATGGCGGTCTGAGGCGCGGTCTGAGGCGTGGTCTGCGGCGCGGCCGGCGGCGGCTGTGCAATATAAACCGGCTGCTGCGCCGGAACCATCTGCTGCTGCGGC